>NZ_NRRU01000001.1 GCF_016583785.1 Rubrivivax gelatinosus
CCACCGCCCTGGCCGCCGGCGGTTCGGCCAGCGTGCCGTCGGCCGGCGTGTCCGCCGCAGCGGGTGGTTCGGCCAGGCCGCCGCTGTCGGCCGGCCGTTCGGCGCCCGGTTCGCCCGGCGCACCGATCTCGGCCAGCCCGCTGTCGGCGGCAGCCGCGGCCGGTGCCGTGACGAGCTGGTGCGTGCCCCAGGCGACCAGGGCGAACAGCAGCGCCGGGAGCAGCACGACGGCGAGTTGGCGCAGCAGGTGCGACGCCGGCACGTCGGCGTTGCGCGGGCCCTTCAACGCCTTCAGCAGCGCCGGCAGCGCCAGCCGGGCACCGTCGGCGATGCGTGCGGTGGCCAGCGGCAGCGCGACCACACGTAGTTCCAGCGCCAGCGGCGGCGCCAGTCCCGGCCGCAGCGTCGCGACGATGATCACGAAGATGATGTACAGCCCCGCCAGCATCAGCCCGGGGAAGAAGGCGCCGGCGTAGAGCTGCACCACCGAGACGCCGGCGGTCGCGCCGTAAACGATCAGCAGCACCGAGGGCGGGATCAGGATGCCCAGGCAGCCGCCGGCGGTGATGGCGCCGGCCGACAGCCGCACGTCGTAACCCGACTTCAGCATCTGCGGCAGCGCCAGCAGCCCCATCAGCGTGACGACGGCGCCGACGATGCCGGTGGCAGTGGCGAACACCGCACAGGTCAGCAGCGTCGCCACCGCCAGCGAGCCCGGCACCCGCGCCATCGCCAGGTGCAGGCTGCGGAACAGCTTCTCGATCAGGTTCGCGCGCTCGACCAGGTAGCCCATGAAGACGAACAGCGGGATCGAGATCAGCACGTCGTTGCTCATCACCTTGAACGCCGACTGCACCATCAGGTCCAGCGTCCTGCCGATGTCGCGTTCGTAGGCGAGCCAGGTGAAGATCATGCCCATGCCCATCAGCGTGAACGCGGTGGGAAAGCCCAGCATGATCGCGACCACGATCAGCGACAGCATCAGCAGGCCGAGGTGGCCGTTGGTGATGGTCTTGGCGCTCAGCAGCATGAAGGCGACGCCGCAGAGGATCAGCGCCATCAGCGTGAAGCCGAACCACAACTCCTTGCGCAGCTTCACTCAGCGCTCCTTCGGTGCGACGTAGCGGTCGAGCGCGGCGATGTCCTCGTCTTTCACGTGGACCATGGCCTTCAACTTGTCGACGTCGACCTCCTCGACGTCCTGGTCGCGCGACGGCCATTGCCCGTCGCGCAGGCAGAGCACGCAGCGCACGATCTCGACCGCGCCCTGCAGCAGCAGCAGCGCGCCGGCCAGCGGGATCACGAACTTGAACGGGTACAGCGGCAGCGGCGTCGCCGAGAAGGTCTTCTCGCGGATCACGAAGGACTCCATCGCATAGGTCCAGCCGGCCCAGGTCAGCGCGACGATGCCGGGCAGGAAGAACAGCAGGTAGAGCACGAGGTCGACCGCCGCCTGCGTGCGTGGGCTGAAGAAGCCGTAGAGCACGTCGCCGCGCACGTGGTTGTTCTTCGCCAGCGCGTAGGCGCCGGCCATCATGAACAGCACGCCGTACAGCATGATCTGGCCGTTGAGCGCCCAGTCGTGCGGCTCGTTGAGCACGTAGCGCGAGAAGACCTCGGCGCTGATCCCGAAGGTCAGCAGCACGATGGACCAGGCGAAGGCCTGGCCCATCCAGGTGGACAGCCGGTCCACCGTCAGCAGCAGGCGTTGCATCGTGGGTGGTGCAGGCGCCCCGCGGGGCGCGGTCGAAGAAAAGGCCACCGGGGGGCCGGTGGCCTCGGGGCTCAGGCTTGGGGCGCGGCGCGGAGCTGCATCAGCGCCGGCCGAAGTAGTGGTTCCAGGCCATCTTCATGTCGACGCCGTAGTCGTTCTGCCACGAGCCGGCGCGCTGCGCGAAGGCGCGCTGGCTGTCGATGACGCGCTTGAACGACGGGTTTTCGGCCGACTTCTTCTCGACCACCTTGTCGTAGGCGGCGAGCTGGGCGCGCAGGATCGCGTCGGGCGTCTTGTAGAACTTGACGCCGTCCTTGGTCTTGAGCTCGATGTAGTCCTTGGAGTTGCGGTCGATCGCCTTCCAGCTCATGTCGGCGCTGGAGGCCTCGACGGCGTAGTCGATGATGCGTTTCAGCTCGGTCGGCAGGCCGTTGTACTTGGGCCCGTTGAACAGGATCTCGAACTGCTCGCTGCTCTGGTGAAAGCTCTGCAGCATGCAGGTCTTGGCGACGTCGGGGAAACCGAGCAGGCGGTCGGAGCTGGCGTTGTTGAACTCGGCACCGTCGATCAGCCCGCGGTCCAGCGCTGGCACGATCTCGCCGCCGGGCAGCGGGTTGACCGCCGCGCCCATCTCGGTGAAGACGTCGACGGCGATGCCGACGGTGCGGAACTTGACGCCCTTCAGGTCCTCGACACGTGCGATCGGCTTCTTGAACCAGCCCAGCGGCTGCGTCGGCATCGGCCCGTACAGGAACGAGCGCACGTCCATGTTCAGGCTTTTGTAGATGTCGGCCAGCAGCGCTTCGCCGCCGCCGTACTTGTGCCAGGCCAGCAGCATGTTGGCGTCCATGCCGAAGGACGGGCCCGAGCCCCAGAGCGCGAGCGCGGTGTTCTTGCCGTAGTGGTAGGCCATGACGCCGTGGCCGCCGTCGAGCGTGCCCTTGGCGACGGCTTCGAGCAGCTGGAATGCCGGCACCACCGCGCCGGCGGGCAGCACCTCGATCTTGAGCCGGCCGCCGGCCATCTCGTTGACCTTCTTCGCGAAGTCGAGTGCGTACTCGTGGAAGATGTCCTTGGACGGCCAGGTGCTCTGGAAACGCAGGTTGACGGTCTGCGCCGTGGCGATCATCGGCGCGGCCAGCGCGCCGGCGCCGGCCGCGCCGGCGGCGGCCTTCTTCAGAAACTTGCGCCGCGGCGCGGGCGGGGGGACGTCGTGCATCGGGAGGTCTCCTGTGTCGGCCCCCGTCTCTCGCGGAAGCCTCGAACGACTATTGAGTCCGCCCCCTTGCCCGGCAACCCGGTCTTACCCCGGGCTCCCCGTGCCCGCGCGGTGTGCCAAAACGGAACAGGGCCGCTCGCGGCGGCCCTGTTCGTTCGGCTGAGTCCGGTGTTACTGGCGCACGCCTTCAACCTGGATCTGCAGCTTGATGTCGTCGGCGAAGCCGTACTGCAGGCCGTAGCTCACGCCCCAGAGGCTGCGCTTGATCGTGGTCTCGAAGTCACCGCCGCAGACCTCGCGCTTGAGCATCGGGTTCTGGTAGCAGTTGAAGTTTTCCGCCTTCAGCGTCACCGGGTGCGTCTTGCCCAGCAGCGTCAGCGCGCCGGTGACCTCGGTGACCTTGTCGCCGTTGAACGTCAGCTTGTCGGCGACGAAGCGGCCGCTGGGGTACTTCTCGGTGTCGAAGAAGTCCGGGCCCTTCAGGTGCTTGTCCATGCCGGGCACGCCGGTGGCGACGTTGGCCACGTCCAGCGTGATGTCGACCTTGCCGGTCTTGGCCGCGCGGTCGATGACGACGCTGCCTTCCTTGACCGGGAAGCGGCCGCGGTTGGTGCTGGTCGCGAAGTGGCCGATCTCGTAGAACGCGGCGGCGTGGGTCGGATCGACCTTGTAGGTCACGGGTTCGGCCTGAGCGGCGAACGCGGCGGCGGCGAGCAGGGCAGCGGTGGCGAAAGTCTTCATCGGGACTCCTGTTGCGGGGGAAGGGACGGGTTGCGGGCTCACAGCGGCGGCAGGCCGGTGAGCGCGAGCTTGAAGCGGATCTGCACGTCGTCGGCGAGCATCGAGGTGTCGGCCCATTCGCCGTCGCCGACCTTGAAGCCCAGCCGCTTGATCTTCAGCGTGCCGGTGGCCGTGCTGGTGGCGCCGCTCTGCGTCACCTGCACCGGCACGACGACGTCCTGCGACGTGCCCTTGATCGTCAGCTTGCCGGCAACCTGGAAGCGGCCGGCGCCGGCGGCGCTGATGCGCGTGGACTGGAACGTGGCCTGCGGAAACTTCGCCACCGCCAGCCACACCGGCTTGCCGACCTCGCCGTCGAGTTCGGGCGTGCCAAAGCGGGCGCTGCCGGTGTCGATCGAGAGTGCGACGCTGCCGCCCTCGGGCTTCTTCGGGTCGAGTGCGACGGTGGCCGAGAACTTGCCGAAGCGCCCTTCGACCGGCACGCCCATCGGCGTCGTCGTGAAGACGATCTCGCTGGCGGCGGGCACCAGCTGGGCCGCGGGGGCCTTGTTCTGGGCCTGAGCGGCCCAGGGGGCGGCGAGCAGTGCGGCGGCCAGCGCCAGCGGGGCGGCGGCGCGCAGCAGGGGACGGGCGAGGGTCTGCATGGTCATGTCTTTCGTGTCGGATGAGGGAGGCCGGGTCAGCTGCGGCCCAGGCCGATGCGCCCGAGCAGGCCGTCGCGGTCGACGAACTGGTGTTTCAGCGCCGCAGCGACGTGCAGCACGACGACCGCGGCCAGCGTGTAGGCGAAGACACCGTGCAGCGGCTTGATGGTCTCGGCCAGCGCGCGGTCGGCGCCGATGAAGTCGGGCAGCGGCAGCACGCCGAAGAGCACGATCGGGAAGCCCGCGGCCGAGCTGTAGGCCCAACCCGACAGCGGCACCGCGAAGAACAGCGCGTACAGCGCGATGTGGGCGCCGTGTGCGGCGCGCTGCTGCCAGGCCGGCGCCGGCAGGTCTGCCGGCGGGCGGTGCGTCAGGCGCCACAGCAGGCGCAGCGCCGAGAAGCCCAGGATCAGCACGCCGGCCCACTTGTGCCAGTTGTAGAGCTTCATCCGGGTTGGCGACAGCGGCAGGTCGCTCATGTAGAAACCCACCGAGAAGGCGCCGACGATGGCGATCGCCAGCACCCAGTGGAACGTGATGGCGACGGCGTCGTAGCGGGCGTTGTGTTTCATGGCGGCGCCAGTATCCGGGCCGCCCCGCACGCCGCGGTTCAAGAGATTTGATCGCCCCAGTCAGAACCGGTGAAAGCGCCCGAACGGATGTGGGGGATTCAGCCGGCCATGCCGACGCGCAGCGGCGCCAGCCGCGCCTGCAGCGCGGCGTCGGCCACGAGGCCGTGGCGCAGCAGGAAATCCAGCGTCACCAGCGCGGCGTCGACCGTCATCGCCGCGGTCGCCGCCAGCGCCAGCGCCTGCTCCAGCGGCAGCAGCCGGAAGGCATGGACCTCGCCGTCCTGGTTCTGCGGCAGCCGGCCGGCCGGCAGCTCCAGGTCCCAGCAGTGGATCAGCTCGTGTTGCAGGCCTTCGGGCACGTCGCGCGCGGTGCGCAGCACGCTGCCTGGCCGGCGCGGCGCCAGGTCTTCGGGTGCGAGCCCGGCTTCTTCCCAGGCTTCGCGCAGCAGCGTCTGTTCGGGCGTCTGGCCGTCGGCCACGCCGCCGCCGATCAGGTTGTCGTGCAGCCCCGGGTC
Source organism: Rubrivivax gelatinosus (assembly GCF_016583785.1). Taxonomy (GTDB): domain Bacteria; phylum Pseudomonadota; class Gammaproteobacteria; order Burkholderiales; family Burkholderiaceae_C; genus Rubrivivax; species Rubrivivax gelatinosus_B. The sequence continues at coordinate 5,406 of NZ_NRRU01000001.1, forward strand.
GGTGGACTTGCTGAATGAACGCTGCGCGATCCACAGCGCCGCCGGGCGGCCGTCGGCTCCTGCCACCCAGCCGGTGGCGTGTGCGCCCAGCGTCAGCGTGCCCCAGTAACGCGCCGCGGCGCGTTCGAAGCGCGCCAGCACGTCCTGCGTCTGCGGGTCGTAGAGGGGAAAGAGTTCGTCGCGCCAGCCCAGCAGCCGGCCGGCGTCGCGCAGCGTGGTGTTGATGCGCGCCAGCGCCGCGTCGCGCTCGTCGGCCGGCACCGCCAGACTGACGCCGTCGGTGCCGACTTCGAGTTCGGCGAACCCGGCCAGCGCCTCGGCTTCGCCGGCCGCGACCGAGCCGACGACGCGGCCACCGACGCTGAACGGCAGCCGCGGCCGTTCGGCGCGGGTGGCGGCGGTGAGGGCGTACCAGGTTGCGGGTGGGCTCACGCCGCGAGTCTATCGGGCGCTGTTCGCGGGCTCGCCCTGCGGCGCCGACGCCGGTTCGCTCCAGCGCGCCAGCAGCGCGTCGCGGCGGATGCGCACCGCCGCCAGGTGGCGTTCCTTCACGTGGCCGTAACCGCGGATGTCTTCCGGCAGGCGCGCGATCTCGACCGCCAGTGCCAGTCGAGAGGCGTCCAGCTGCGGCAGCAGCGCCTCGATGTCGGCGCGGTAGTCGGTGATCAGACGGCGTTCGATCACACGCTCCGGATGGCGGCCGAAGGGGTCGAAAGCCGTGCCGCGCAGCACCTTCAGCCGCGCCAGCAGCGGGAAGACGTGGTGCAGCCAGGGCCCGTAGCGGCGCTTGACGAGTTCGCCACGTTCGTTGCGGCTGGCCAGCAGCGGCGGCGCGAGGTGGTGCACGAGCTTGACCTCGCCTTCGAACATCGCCGCCAGCCGGGCCTTGAACGCCGGGTCGACGTGCAGCCGCGCGACCTCGTATTCGTCCTTGTAGGCCATCAGCTTGAACAGGTAGCGCGCCACCGCTTCGGCGAGCCGGGTCGAACCCAGCGGGCGTTCGGCCTCGCGCACCCGTTCGACGAAACCGCGGTAGTTCGCCGCGTAGTCGGCGTTCTGGTAGGCCGTGAGGAAGTCGACGCGGCGCGCGACGAGCTCGTCCAGCGAAGGCCGGCGCACGATGTCGATGACCTGGCGCGCCTGCGTCAGCGAACGCACCGCGGCCAGGTCGTGGGCGCAGCGCCGGCCCCATTCGAAAGCGGCCTGGTTCTTCTGCACCTGCACGCCGTTGAGCTCGATCGCGCGCATCAGCGCCGCGTGCGACAGCGGGATGCGGCCCTGCTGCCAGGCGTAACCCAGCAGCAGCGGGTTGGTGTAGATGGTCTCGCCGAGCAGGCGTTCGGCCGCCTGTTCGGCGTCGAAAGCACCGACGAGATCGGCGCCGACGCTGCTGCGCAGCAGCGCCTCGCAGGCGCCGGCGGGCGAGGCCCAGTCGGGGTTGGCCATCACCGAGGCCGTCGGCGTGCCGTGCGTGTTCAGCGCGACGTAGGTGCGGCCGCCGGCCATCGTCGCCAGCGTCGTCTTCGACGCGCCGACGATGGCGTCGCAGGCGATCACGAGATCGGCCTTGGCGACGTCGACCTTGGTGGTGCGGATCGCCTGCGGGCTGGCGGCGATCTGCACATGGCTCCAGGCTGCGCCGCCCTTTTGCGCCAGGCCGCCGGCGTCCTGGGTGATCACGCCCTTGCCTTCCAGGTGCGCGGCCATGCCCAGCAGCTGGCCGATCGTGATGACGCCGGTGCCGCCGATGCCGGCGACGACGATGCCCCAGGCCTGGTCGTGCGGCGGCAGTTCGGGCTCGGGCAGCGGCGGCAGCGCGTCGAGTGCCGGCCGCCCGGCCGGCGTCGCCTTGCGCAGCATGCCGCCTTCGACGGTGACGAAGCTCGGGCAGAAGCCCTTCACGCAGGAGAAGTCCTTGTTGCAGCTGTTCTGGTTGATGCGGCGCTTGCGGCCGAACTCGGTCTCGAGCGGCTCGACCGACAGGCAGTTGCTCTGCACGCTGCAGTCGCCGCAGCCTTCGCAGACCAGTTCGTTGATGACGACGCTCTTCGTCGGCTCGGCGAGCTTGCCGCGTTTGCGGCGGCGGCGTTTTTCGGTCGCGCAGGTCTGGTCGTAGACGAGGACCGTCGTGCCCGGGATGCCGCGGAACTCGCGCTGCAGCCGGTCGAACTCGTCGCGGTGGTGCACGGCCACGCCCGGGGGCAGGGCGATGCCGTCGTACTTCTGCGGCTCGTCGCTGACGACGTCGAGCCGGCGCACGCCTTCGCTGAGCAGGCTCGCGACGATCTGCGGCACCGTGTGGCCTTCGGGCCGCTCGCCGACCTGCTGGCCGCCGGTCATCGCGACGGCGTCGTTGTAGAGCAGCTTGTAGGTGATGTTGACGCCGGCGGCGATGCTCTGGCGCACCGCGAGGATGCCGCTGTGGAAGTAGGTGCCGTCTCCGAGGTTGGCGAAGACGTGGCCGTCCTTCGAGAACGGCGCCTGGCCCACCCAGGCGACACCTTCGCCGCCCATCTGCGAAAAGGTCGTCGTCGAGCGGTCCATCCAGGTCGCCATGTAGTGGCAGCCGATGCCGGCCAGCGCCCGGCTGCCTTCGGGCACGCGGGTGCTGGTGTTGTGCGGGCAGCCGCTGCAGAACCAGGGCGGGCGCACGCCGGTGTCGGTGCCGGTGGCGGCCAGTTCGTGTTCGCGCCGGTCGACGACGGCCAGCCAGGCGTCCATGCGCGCGGCCACGTCAGCCGGCACGCCCAGCTTCTTCAGCCGCTTGGCGATGGCGCGCGCGATGATCGCCGGCGTCAGGTCGGCCTTGGCGCGCAGCAGCCAGTTCTCGCTCGGGTTCGGGCGGCTCCATTCGCCGCCGCTGTCCTCGCCCTCGGGCTCGTCGAACTTGCCGAGCACGTTGGGGCGCACATCGGCGCGCCAGTTGTAGAGCTCTTCCTTCAGCTGGTATTCGATGATCTGGCGCTTTTCCTCGACGACCAGGATCTCGTCCAGGCCCTCGGCGAAGGCGCGCGTGGCGGTCGCCTCCAGCGGCCAGACCACCGCCACCTTGTGCAGCCGGATGCCGAGCGTGCGGCAGGTGGCGTCGTCCAGCCCCAGGTCGGCCAGCGCCTGGCGCGTGTCGTTCCAGGACTTGCCGCTGGCGATGATGCCGAAGCGGTCGTTGGCGCCGCGCACGACGTCGTGGTTCAGCCGGTTCGCACGCACGTAGGCCAACGCGGCGTACCACTTGTGGTCCATCAGCCGCGCTTCCTGCTCCAGCGGCGTGTCGGGCCAGCGGATGTGCAGGCCGCCCGGCGGCATGGCGAAGTCCTCGGGCAGCACGATGTTCACGCGGCCCGGGTCGAGGTCGACGGTGGTGCTGCTCTCGACGATGTCCTGGATCGTCTTCATCGAGGTCCACAGCCCCGAGAAGCGGCTCATCGCGATCGCATGCAGCCCCAGGTCCAGGATCTCCTGCACGCTCGCCGGGAAGAACACCGGCAGCCCGCAGGCCTTGAAGATGTGGTCGCTCTGGTGCGCCGCGGTCGAGCTCTTGGCGACGTGGTCGTCGCCGGCGATCGCGACGACGCCGCCGTGGCGCGCGGTGCCGGCCATGTTGGCGTGTTTGAAGACGTCGGAGCAGCGGTCCACGCCCGGGCCCTTGCCGTACCAGAGGCCGAAGACGCCGTCGAACTGCTTGGCATCCGGGAACAGGTCCAGCTGCTGCGTGCCCCAGACCGCGGTCGCGCCCAGCTCCTCGTTGACGCCGGGCTGGAAGACGATGTGGTGGGCCGCCAGGTGCTTCTTGGCCGCCCACAGCGCCTGGTCGTAGCCGCCCAGCGGGCTGCCGCGGTAGCCGCTGATGAAGCCGGCGGTGTTCAGCCCCGCCTGCGCATCGCGCTGGCGCTGCAGCATCGGCAGCCGCACCAAGGCCTGCACGCCGCTCATGAAGGCGCGGCCGGTTTCGAGGGCGTATTTGTCGTCGAGCGAAACGCTTTGCAGCGCCTGGCGGATCGCGTCGGTCGGGGGTGCGTTCATCGTGCGGCTCCTCGTGGCCGGGCGTGCCGAAGGGGTGCGAACCAGTTTAGGCAGCAGGGTTGGCCCTGTCTTTTCGGGTAATGCCGCGTCAGCGACGATTACGGCAATGCCATTTCGTCGGATGGCCTAATGGAGAAAGAATGGCGCTCAAATCCGTCGGTTCAGGGAAAACCACGAGTGGCGACGGCGAGCCGGCGGACGGTTCGCGCCAGGGGCTGGACCGGCACGACGTCGGCATCCTCGCGGCGCTGCAGCAGGACGCGCGCCTGTCCAACGCCGAACTCGCGACCCGCATCGGGCTGTCGCCGGCGCCGACCTGGCGCCGCGTGCGCCGGCTCGAGCAGCAGGGCTACATCACCGGCTACCGCGCCGAGATCGACCGCCGCCGCATCGGCCTGGGCGTGCTCGCCTTCGTGCGGGTCGACGCCGAACGCAACAACGCCGACGCGACGCAGGCGCTGGAGCAGGGCCTGCGCGCGCTGCCCGAGGTCGTGGCCTGCCACTACATCAGCGGCGCCGGCACTTTCGAGCTGCACGTCGTCGCCACCGACCTCGACGCCTTCTCGCGTTGGACCATGCAGACGCTGTTCAAACTGCCCAACGTGAAGGACCTGCACACCAGCTTCTCCCTCGGCGAGGTCAAGGCAGGCGCCGCGCTGCCACTCACGCATCTGATCGAAACGAGATGATGTTCCTCAAGTAAATATCAGATTAGCCGAAATCGGGCGAATGACTGTATCGACGCGCCCCGGACCCGCGGAGCTGCTGCTGGGGAGCGACCCCCAGCGGCGCCTGCACACGCTGCTGACGCTGGTCGGCTGGCTGACCTGCTTCGTGATGGCGTGCGCGCAGCATGCGGCGGCCATGCTGGGCCTGGCGGACGAGGCCCACACCTCGCGGCTGGCGGTCTTCAGCCTGGTCGGCGCGACGCTGTTCTATCTGCTGATGCGCAGCGGCCTGGCGCCCCGGCTGGCCAGCGACGCCGCGCTGTCCTGGCTGCAGGCGAGCTGGGCGCTGGTGTCGATCTCCTGGGCCTATGCCGTGTCCGGGCCGGCGCGCGGCGCCGCCGTCGTGCTGCTGGTGCTGATGCCGCTGTTCGGCATCTTCACGCTGACACCGCGCCAGACGCGGCTGATGGCCCTGACCTCGTTCCTCGCGATCACCCTGGTGGTGGTGTGGAAGACGCAGAGCGAGCCGCTGCGTTATGACCCGCGTGTCGAGCTGATGCACCTGATCTTCGCCGCCATCGTGATGTCGGTGTCGACGGTGCTGGCGACGCTGATCGGGCGGCTGAAGCGCCAAAGCCAGCGCGAGCGCGCCGAACTCGCCTCGGCACTCGAACGCATCCAGGCGCTGGCCACCAAGGATGAACTCACCGGCCTGACCAACCGCCGCGCCGCCGGCGAGCAGCTGCGGCGCGCGGCGCGCGACCCCGGTGCGCCGCTGTGCGTCGCGATGATCGACCTCGACCGCTTCAAGCAGGTCAACGACAGCCGCGGCCACGCCGTCGGCGACGAGGTGCTGCGCCACTTCGCCCGTGTCGCGCGCGAGACCGTGCGCGCCGAGGACATGCTGGCGCGCTGGGGCGGCGAGGAGTTCCTGCTGCTGATGCCGGCGACGACGCCCGAGCAGGCGCTGGCGGTGCTGGCGCGGCTGCGTGCACGGCTGCACGCGGCGCCGCTGGCAGCCGCGGGCCCCGGCTACGTCGTCACCTTCTCCGCCGGCATCGCCGCCTGCGGCGACGCGGCCGATGCCGACCTGGACGCAGCGATCGCGCGCGCCGACGCCGCGATGTACCGCGCCAAACACGAAGGCCGCGACCGCGCGCTGCTGGAGCCCGCGCCGGCCTGATCCGCGGCGGCGCTGGCGGCGCCCGAGTGCGATACCCTCGCGGGCTTGAGCCCTGTGGAGGACCCCGAGGCCGATGCGCCTGCTCGATCTGCTGCTGACTCCGGACCCGGTTCGACGGGTGCGGCTGCTGCAATCGCTGCTCGCGATGTCGACGATGTGCGCCGGCATCGGCGCGATGCACTACTTCGTCTGGATCGGTGCCGCGTCGCGCAGCGGCGTCGCGATCTGGACCGCGGTCGCCTTCGCCGGCATGGCGGCGATCTACGGCGCGATGCGCAGCGGCTGGAGCGAGCGCCTGGCCGACCCGACGCTGTCGGTCGTGCAGATGGACTTCGCGATCGCCTGCAGCGCCGCCGCCTACGCGCTGCTCGGCCCCGGCCGCGGCGGCGTCTTCCCGGTCGTGATGGTGGTGCTGATGTACGGCATGTTCCGCTCGACGATGCGGCAGATGGCCGGCGTCTGCGTCTTCGGCGTCGTCGTGCTCGGCATGACGATGGCGGTGATGGCCGGGCTTGACCCGGTGCGTTACCCGCCGGCGATCGAACTCGGCCACTTCCTGATGGTCGCGACGATGATGCCGGCGGCTTCCATCCTCGCCGCGCGCCTGGCGCGGCTGCGTGAACGCTCGAGCCTGCAGCGCGCCGAACTGAGCGCCGCGCTCGAACGCATCCGCCAGCTCGCCACGCGCGACGAACTCACCGGGCTGATCAACCGCCGCCACATGGTCGAGTTGATGGAGCAGGAGCACCAGCGCTGCATCCGCTCGGGCCACACCTTCTGCGTCGCGCTGCTCGAGGTCGACGACTTCGGCACGCACGCGGAGGCGCTCGGCGCCGACGGCGACATCCGGCTGCTGCGCGGCGTCGCGCAGGAGGCGGCGCACCGGGTGCGTGTCGCCGACGTGCTCGCCTACTGGGACGCTGCCCGTTTCCTGCTGCTGATGTCCGACACCCGCGCCGCGCTCGCGCGCGCCGGCCTGGACCGCCTGCGCGAGGCCGTCGCTGGCGTGCCGGTGCTGCGCGAGGCCGAGGCGCTGCGCATCACGCTGTCGGCGGGGATGGCCGAACACCACGCCGGCGAGACCGTCGAGCAGACCGTGGCGCGCGCCGAGCAGGCGCTGCAGGACGCTTTGCGCCAGGGCGAGAGCCGGGTGGTCGTCGCGTGACGGCGCCGGCCGCGGGGTCCGGCGGCGCGGCGCTGCCGGCGCGCCATCTGCTGCTCGCGCTGGCGGTGGTCGCGGTCTGGGGCACCAACTTCGTCGTCATCAAGCTGGCGCTGGCGACGCTGCCGCCGCTGCTGTTCGCGGTGCTGCGTTTCGCCTTCGTGCTGCTGCCGGCAGCGCTGTTCATCCGCCGGCCGCCGGTGCCCTGGCGCCATCTGGCGGCCTACGGCGTGCTGATCGGCGCCGGCCAGTTCGGCCTGCTCTACGTCGCGATGCGTGGCCACATCGCGCCCGGGCTCGCGTCGCTGGTGATCCAGACCCAGGTCTTCTTCACGATCGCACTGGCGATCGTGCTCGCCGGCGAACGTGTGCGCCTGTTCCAGTGGGGCGCGCTGGCGCTGGCGGTGTCCGGCATCGCCGTCATCGCCTGGCACACCGACGCCCAGACGACGCCGCTGGGGCTGGCGCTGGTGCTCTGCGCCGCGGCGTCCTGGGCCGGCGGCAACCTGGTGGCGCGCCACAGCGGCAAGGTCGACATGCTGGGTTACGTCGTCTGGTCCAGCCTGTTCGCGCTGCCGCCGCTGGCGCTGCTGTCGCTGCTGCTGGAAGGGCCGCAGCAGATCGTGCAGGCGCTGGCCGCGGCCGACGCCGGCGCCTGGGCGGCGGTGCTGTGGCAGTCGGTGGGCAACTCGCTCTTCGGCTACGCCGCCTGGGGCTGGCTGCTGGCGCGCCACCCGGCGGCCACCATCGTGCCGCTGGCGCTGCTGGTGCCGGTGTTCGGCATGGGTGCGTCGGCGCTGATGCTGGCCGAGCCGCTGCCGGCCTGGAAACTCGGCGCCGCGGCGCTGGTGATGGCCGGGCTGGCGCTGAACCTGCTGTGGCCGCGGCTGCGCGAACGGCTGGCGGCGCGCTGATTCAGTTGGGCCGCACGCCGCGCGGCCATAGCGCCCAGAGCCGCAGCGGCTGCTTCATGCGGCCGGCCTGGGCCTCGGCGTCGGCGCCCCAGCCCCAGAAGTAGTCGGCACGCACCGCGCCGACGATGGCGCTGCCGGTGTCCTGGGCCATCACCAGCCGGCGCAGCGGCGTCGCCGACAGCGGCTCGGTGGTGTCCAGCCACACCGGCGTGCCGTAGGGGATGCTGGCGGCGTCGACCGCGATCGAACGCCCCGGCAGCAGCGGCACGCCTTGCGCGCCGCGCGGGCCGACCGTGGGGTCGGGCAGCGGCTCCTCGCGGAAGAAGACGACACGCGGGTTCGCCCAGAGCAGCTCCTGCACCCGCTGCGGGTAACGCCGCGCCCAGGCGCGGATCGCCGGCCACGAGGCCGTCTCCAGCGTCAGCTCGCCGCGTTCGACGAGCCAGCGCCCGACCGACTTGTAGGGCTGCTCGTTGTGGCCGGCAAAGGCCAGGCGCACCAGGCGGCGGCTGCCGTCGGCTTCGTCGACCAGCAGCCGGCCCGAGCCCTGCACCTGCAGCAGCAGCGCGTCCAGCGGGTCGGCGACCCAGGCGATCTCGCGCCCGCGCAGTGCCGCCTTGGCCGCCGGCAGCGTGTCCAGTTGCTGGCGCGTCCAGCCCGGGCGTGGCATCGCCGCCGCCGACGGTGGGGCGTACAGCGGCACGCGGAACTCGCCGCGCGGCTGGCGCGTGGCCTGCACCAGCGGCTCGAAGTAGCCGGTGGCCAGGCCCTCGGGCTGGCCGTCCAGCGACTCGACGCGCCAGGGCTGCAGCCAGCGTGCGAGCCAGGCGCGCGCGGCGCCGTCGTCGGCGGGTGGTTCCAGCTGCGCGCGCGCGCAGAGCTCGGCCCAGCCCGCTGCCGGCCGGCCGCAGCTGGCGCGCAGCGCGGGCCAGACCTCGGCGACACGGTCTTCGTTCCAGCCGGGCAGTTCGGACCAGTCGACCGCGACCCAGCGCGAACGGCTGCGTTCGATACCGGCTGGCGGCGTGGCCACGGCCGGCGCCGGGGGGACGATCTCGACGGGGGCGGGCCGCTCGGGCGGCAGCGGCACCGAGCTGCAGGCGGCGAGCGCGGCGGCCGCGAACCCGGCCGCCAACCGGCCGCGTCGCGGCGCAAGAATCCAGGGCATGTGGCTGATTGTGCTGGAGGCGCTCGCGGCGCTGGCGCTGCTGGTCTGGATCGTCTGGTGGGTCATGTTCGCCGGGCGCCGCCGGGGCGAACGCCGCGACGACGAGGGTTGATCCAGCCTGCGGCGGCCACCGGCTGATGGAACTCCTTCGTCGCTGACGGTGTCTGTCACCGGGAGCGAAGAAGACGGAGGAGGTTCCATGCTCGCTGAAGTGGCAGGTTATCTGCAGATCGAGCCCTGGCCGCTCGAGCCGCAGGTGCCGTTCTGGGGCGCGCTCGCGCTCGTCGCCGGCGCCTTGCTGGGCGAAGCGGTGCGGCGGCTGTTCGGCGTGCCGCGCATCGTCGGCTACAGCGCCGTGGGCTTGCTGATCGGCCTGGCCGGATGGGGCGGCGGCGTGCTGCACGGCCCGGCGCGGCTGGTCGTCGACCTGGCGCTGGCGCTGCTGCTGTTCGAACTCGGCAGCCGCGTGCGCCTGCGCTGGCTGCAGGCCAACCCGGCGCTGCTGGCCACCAGTGCGCTCGAAGCCTTCGCCAGTCTGGCGGCGATCTATCTCGTGCTGCGCTGGGCCGGGCAGCCGGTCAACGTGGCGCTCGCCTGCGCGACGCTGGGCACCTGCGCTTCGGGCGCGGTGATCTCGCGTGTCGCCAGCGAGCTGAAGTCGGCCGGCCAGGTGACCGAACGCATGATCGTGCTGACGGCGCTGAACACGCTGCTGGCGGTGCTGGCGCACAAGCTCGTCATCGGCTGGCTGCACCTGGACGTGGGTGGGGACTGGGTGCGCGCGGTGTCGCAGCCGCTGTGGGCTTTCGGCGGCTCGGTGCTGCTGGCGGCGCTGCTGTCGCGGCTGGTGGCCTGGGTCGCGCGCCGGCTCGAGCTGCGCGACGAAAACGCCGTGCTGCTGCTGCTGGGCATGGTGGTGCTGGCGCTGATGATCGCCCAGCTCGCCAACCTGTCGACGCTGCTGGTGCCGCTGCTGGCCGGGGTGCTGCTGCGCAACTCGACCGAACGGCCCTGGGTCTGGCCGCGCCACTTCGGCACCGCCGGCGGCGTGCTGGTGCTGATGCTCTTCGTCGTCGTCGGCAGCGTCGTCACGCTGGACGCGCTGCTGGTCGGCGGCGGGCTGGCGATCGTGCTGCTGATCGCACGCGCCGCGGCCAAGACGGCCTCGGTGTTCGCTTTCGCGCGCTGGAGCGGCATCGGCTGGCGCCAGGCCGCGGGCCTGTCGCTGGCGCTGACGCCGCTGTCGGGCACGGTGCTGGTGCTGCTGACCGACCTGCAGCTGACGCACCCCGGCTTCGCGCCGCAGGTGGTGCCGATCGTGCTGTCGGCGATCGCCTTCATGGAGGTACTGGGGCCGCTGGCGGTGCAGTGGGGGCTGCGGCTGGCGGGTGAACACCGGCCCGAGCCGACCTGGCGTGCGGCGGCGACGACGGGAGCGGCGGCATGAGCCTGGAAAAGTTCTCCGATTCGCGCCCGCTGACGCTGGGTGTCGAGCTCGAGCTGCAGATCGTCTCGACGCACGACTACGACCTGACGCCGGCCGCCGCCGACCTGCTGCGTGTGCTCGGCAAACACAAGCTGCCGGGCTCGGTGGTGCCCGAGATCACCGACAGCATGATCGAGCTGTCCACCGGCATCTGCGAGGACCACGCCGACGCGCTGGCGCAGCTGACCGAGATCCGCGACGCGCTCGTCGGCGCCGCCGACAAGCTGGGCGTGGCGCTGTCCGGCGGCGGCACGCACCCGTTCCAGGACTGGAGCCAGCGCCGCATCTTCGACAAGCCGCGCTTCAAGCAGATCAGCGAGCTCTACGGCTACCTGTCCAAGCAGTTCACGATCTTCGGCCAGCACGTGCACGTCGGTTGTTCGACGGCCGACGAGGCGCTGGTGCTGCTGCACGGGCTGGGGCGCTACATCCCGCACCTGATCGCGCTGTCGGCCTCGTCGCCCTTCGTCCAGGGCACCGACACCGCCTTCCACTCGGCGCGGCTGAACTCGGTGTTCGCGTTCCCGCTGTCGGGGCGCGCGCCCTTCGTGCTGACCTGGGAAGACTTCGGCGTCTTCTTCGCCAAGATGACGCGCACCGGCGTCGTCAAGAGCATGAAGGACTTCTACTGGGACATCCGGCCCAAGCCCGAGTTCGGCACGATCGAGGTGCGCGTGCTCGACACCCCGCTGACGATCGAGAAGGCGGCGGCGATGGCCGGGCTGATCCAGTGCCTGGCGCGCTGGCTGCGCATCGAGCGCCCGTTCCAGCCGGCCGAGGACGACTACCTGCCCTATACCTTCAACCGTTTCCAGGCGTGCCGCTTCGGGCTGGACGCGCTCTACGTCGACCCCGGCAGCGGCGAGCATCGCCCGCTGCGCGAGGACCTGCAGGCGCTGTTCGGGCGGCTGGAGCCGCACGCGACCGACCTGCGCGCCGAGGGCGCGCTGCAATACCTGCGGCGCGAACTGGCCGGCCACGGCAACGACGCGAGCTGGATCCGGGCGACCCAGGGGCGCGAACACCTGCTCAACGAAGTGGTGCGCCGGCAGACGCTGCGCTGGGCCGGGCGCGGCTGAGGGCTGCGCTGCCGCCGCGGGGGGCGGCTGATCTGGCGCAAGAAGCGGCGTCTTCGCGCCGGCCGCCAGCCTACGGTTCGCCGGCTGCGCGCCGATGAAGCTGGCGGGCCGAGAGCGCCTGTCGCAGCTGGAATACCGAAGGCAAGCGCGCGTTTGCGGGGGGCTGTTGCGGGCAACCACACAGCATAACCCTGGCGACAAGTGCTCACCGTCGTAAACAGGCGTGACCTTAGAATTGCAATGGAAACATTCGTGCGCTAGCGGAGGACGCGAATGGGGATGAGCCGACTCGGTTGAGCCCTGTCGCGCGGCGTGCTCATCGCCTGGCGGGGTGGTCGTGAGTCTGGAGTTCGTCATCGCTGATTGGTCGGCCTGGAGTCCGGGGCTGTGCTCGCAGGAGCAATGGCGGGACTGGGCACAAGACCCCGTGCTGCCCGTTGGCCACGCGCGCCCCGAGCTGCCCGAAATGCAGCCGATGCTGCGTCGGCGCCTGGACCCGCTCGGCCGCATGGCGGCCCAGGTCGTCTACTGGTGCCAGGGCGAGCGCCGCGACATGCCGGTGGTCTTCGCTTCACGCTACGGCGAGCCGGCACGTTCGCTCGAGATGCTCGCCGCGCTGGCCGCGGCTGAGCCGCTGTCGCCCACGACCTTCGGCCTGTCGGTGCACAACGCGATCGGCGCGATGGTCGCGATCGCGCGCGGCGACCGTGCCAATACCACCGCGATCGCCGGCGGTGCCGCGACGCCGGCGGCGGCGCTGGTCGAAGCCGGCGCGCTGCTCGCCGACGGCGCGGCCGAGGTGCTCGTCGTCTGCTGCGACGCCCCGCTGCCCGAGCCTTACGCCGAGTTCTCCGATGGGCCGGCCGCCCCCTGGGCATGGGCCTGGCGGCTCGCGGCCGGCACCGCTGGCCAGCCCTGTTTGCGCCTGGACTGGGAAGACGCCGGCGTCGAGGCCGACAGCGCCGCCGTCCTGCCCTTCGGCCTGGAGCTGCTGCAGACCGTGCTGGCGCCCGGGCCGGGCTGCCAGCGTGTCGTCGACGGTCGCCGCTGGCACTGGAGCCACGATGCCTGAGCGCCTGAACCGCAGCTGGCGAGTCGTCGCCACGGGGCTGTGTTTCGCCTCCTTCGGGCTCGGCGGGCTGGTGCTGCGCCTCGTGGTCTTCCCGCTGCTGGCGGCGATGGTGCGCGACCCGCGCCGGCGCGCCTGGCGCTCGCGGCGGCTGATCCGCCGCAGCTTCCGCCTGTTCATCGCGATGATGAGCGGGCTGGGCGTGCTGAGCTACGAGCTGCGCGGCGCCGAACGCCTGCGCCGCCGCGGCCTGCTGGTGCTGGCCAACCACCCGACGCTGGTCGACGTCGTCTTCCTGATGGCCTTCGTCGAACGCGCCGACTGCATCGTCAAGGGGGCGCTCGCGCTCAACCCGTTCACGCGCGGACCGGTGCGCGCCGCCGGCTTCGTCTGCAACGACAGCGGCGAAGGCCTGCTCGGCGACTGCCTGGCCTCGCTGCGCGACGGCGGCAACCTGATCGTCTTCCCCGAAGGCACGCGCACGCCGCGCCAGGGCCGGCCGCGGCTGCAGCGCGGCGCCGCCCACGTCGCGGTGCGCGGCGGCGTCGACGTGACGCCGGTGCACATCCGCGTCGAGCCGCTGACGCTGGGCAAGGGCGAGCCCTGGTGGCGCGTGCCCCCGCGGCGGCCGCATTTCGTCTTCGAGGTCGGCGACGACATCCCGGTGCGGCACTTCGTCGGCGACGGTGTCGCCGAGCCGCTGTCGGTGCGCCGCCTGACCGACCACCTCACCCACCATTTCGCTTCGGAGAACCCACGTGCAGCGGCTTGAGCAGGAAATCAAGGAACTCATCATCTCGTCGCTGTCCCTCGAGGACCTGCGGCCCGAGGACATCGACGCCCAGGCGCCGCTGTTCGTCGAAGGCCTGGGCCTGGACTCGATCGACGCCCTCGAGCTCGGGCTGGCGCTGCAGAAGCGCTACGGCGTGAGCCTCTCGGCCGACTCGCAGGAGACACGCCGCCATTTCGCCAGCGTCCAGGCGCTCGCGGCCTTCGTCGCCGCCGCGCGCCAGCCGGCCTGACCCTTATTCCCCGCACCGCCATGACCAAGGACGACATCCTCGCCCGCATCGTCGAGATCCTGCAGCAGACCTTCGAGATCGCGCCCGAGCGCATCACGCCGCAGGCCCGCCTCTACGACGACCTCGACATCGACAGCATCGACGCCGTCGACCTGATCGTGCAGCTGAAGCCGCTGGTCGGCGCCCGGCTCCGGCCCGAGGCCTTCAAGTCGGTGCGCACGGTGCAGGACGTCGTCGACGCGCTGCACGGCCTGGTGCACGACGGCGCGACCGCCTGAGCGCCGTCCCGTTGAGGCCGTTGCTGACGGCCCTGATCGCGCTCGCGACCGTGGCCTATCCCCTGCTGGTCTACACCGGCATGAGCACGCTGGAGCCGCGCTGGATGGCGCTGCTGCTGGCGGCGCTCGCGCTGGCGCGCGCCGCCGCAGCGCGCAGCCGCACCTGGCTGGCGGCGGCGGCCGGCGCGACCGTGCTCGCTGCCTTCGCCTGGGCGGGCAACGCCTGGCTGCCGCTCAAGCTCTACCCGGCGCTGGTCAACACGCTGCTGCTGGTCGTGTTCGGCGCCAGCCTGCGCTGGGGGCCGCCGGTGGTCGAGCGTCTGGCGCGGCTGCACGAGCCCGAGCTGCCGCCGGCCGGTGTCGCCTACACGCGCCGCGTCACCCAGGCCTGGTGCGGCTTCTTCGTCGTCAACGGCGGCATCGCGCTGGCCACCGCGTTGTGGGCCAGCGACGCCGTCTGGGCCTTCTACAACGGCCTGCTGGCCTATCTGCTGATCGGCCTGTTCTTCGGCGCCGAGTGGCTGCTGCGCCGGCGCCTGCGCGCGCGCCTGGCCGCCGGGAGCGTGCATGTCTGAGGCGCTGCCGCTGCACCGGCTGCTGGCCGAGGCCGTGCCCGATGGCCTGCCGGTCGCCTGGCGCGACGGCGGCTGGGTCACGCGGCGGCAGTTCGTCGTCGAGGCCGCGGCCTGGCGGGCCGCTTTCACCGCCGCGCCCGGGCGCCGCCACGCGCTGTACTTCGAGGACAGCCTGAGTTTCGCCGCCGCGCTGTTCGGCGCCTGGCATGCCGGCGTCGAGGTCTGCCTGCCGGGCGACCGCCAGCCGGCGACGCTGGAGCGGCTGCGCGCGCTCGGCTGCGGTTTCGCTGGAGACCTGCCGGGCGCGCTGCAGCCCGCCGCAACATGCACGCCGCCGGTGTTCACGCCGCTGGACCCGCGGGCCGCGCGGCTGCTCGTCTTCACCTCGGGTTCCTCGGGCGAGCCGGCGGCGATCCCGAAGCGGCTGGACCAGCTCGACGCCGAGGTCCAGGCGCTGCAGTCGGCATTCAGCGCCGCGCTCGACGCCGAAGGCCCGGCCTGGGTTGCCGCGACCGTCTCGCACCAGCACATCTACGGCCTGCTGTTCCAGGTGCTGTGGCCGCTGGCGGCGGCACGCCCGTTCTGCGCCCGCCGGCTCGAATACGCCGAGGAGATCACGACGCTGCCCGGCACCGGGCCGCTGCTGCTGGTGTCCAGCCCCGCGCACCTGCGCCGCCTGCCACCGGCTTTCGACTGGGCCGCGGCGCGACAGCGGCTGCGCGCCGTGACCTCGTCGGGCGGGCCGCTGCCGGTCGAGGCAGCAGAGCAGAGCCTGGCGCTGCTGGGGCAGTCGCCGACCGAGGTCTTCGGCAGCTCCGAGACCGGCGGCATCGCCTGGCGCCGACGCGCCGAACACGGCGAACGCTGGCAGCCGCTGCCCGGCGTCGACTGGCGCATCGACGACGAACGCCTGGCCGTGCGCTCGCGCCACCTGCCCGACGACGCCTGGTGGCCGACCAGCGACCGCGTGCAGGCGCTGGCCGACGGCGCTTTCGAGCTGCTGGGCCGCGCCGACCGCATCGTCAAGGTCGAAGGCAAACGGATCTCGCTGACGGCGATCGAACAGGCGCTGCTGGCCGACGGCACGCTGGCCGAAGCGCGGGCGCTGCTGCTGCCGGCAGCACTCGGCGGCCGGCTCGCCGTCGTCACCGTGCCCGGGCCGGCGGCGCGTGAACGGCTGCGGCAGCTGGGCCGCCGGGCCTTCAACGAACAGCTGCGCCGGGCGCTGCTGGCGACGCTGGAGCGGGTGGCACTGCCGCGGCGCTGGCGCCATGTCACCACGCTGCCGGCCGACACCCAGGGCAAGTGCAGCGAAGCCGCGCTCGCGGCGCTGTTCCGGCCGCTGATGCCCGAGCCCGTGTGGCTGGAGCGCGGGCCCGAGCGCGCGCGCCTGGTGTTGCCGCTCGACCCCACGCTGCGTGTCTTCGACGGCCATTTTCCCGGCGCGCCCATCCTGCCCGGGGTCGCCCAGATCGACTGGGCGGCAACGTTCGGCCGCCAGTGTTTCGAGCTGCCGCCGCGTTTCCTGCGCCTGGAGCAGCTGAAGTTCCAGCGCCCGCTCGAGCCCGGCATGCGTGCCGAGCTGCTGCTGGAATGCCGTGCCGGCACGGGCGTGCTCCTGTTCCGCTACGAGTCGGAGCAGGGCGTGCACGCGGGTGGGCGCATCGTCTTCGGGGCTGCCGATGCCTGATCCGGTCGTCGTCATCCCGGTCTACAACCACCCGGCGACCATAGGCGCGATGGTGGCCGCGGTGCGTGGCCACGGCTTGCGCTGCATCCTCGTCGACGACGGCAGCGATGCCGGCTGCGCCGCGGTGCTGGACGCGCTCGCCGCGCAGCACGGCCAGCCCGTGACGCTGCTGCGCCTGGCCAGCAACCAGGGCAAGGGCGGGGCGATGCTGGCCGGGCTGCGCGAGGCCCGGCGCCAGGGTTTCGAACACGCGCTGCAGATCGACGCCGACGGCCAGCACGACCCGGCCGACATCCCGCGTTTCGTCGCCCTGTCGCGCCGGCACCCGGATGCCGTCATCTGCGGCTGCCCGGTCTACGACGACTCGGTGCCGCGCGGCCGGCTGTACGCACGCTACCTGACCCACGTCTGGGTCTGGATCAACACCTTGTCGCTGGCGATCCGCGACTCGATGTGCGGCTTTCGCATCTACCCGCTGGCAAGCACGGTGGCGCTGATCGACGAGGTCGCGATCGGCCGGCGCATGGACTTCGACAGCGAGGTGCTGGTGCGCCTGCACTGGCGCGGCGTGGCGGTGGTCAACCTGCCGACGCGGGTGCACTACCCGCAGGACGGCGTCTCGCACTTCCGCGCCTGGCGCGACAACCTGTTGATCTCGCGCATGCACGCGACCCTGTTCGCCGGCATGCTGCTGCGCGCGCCGGCGCTGCTGGCGCGCCGGCTGCGGGGCGGGCGATGACCACGCGCGCGGCGCCGCACTGGGCGCGCATCGGCGAGAGCAGCTTCGTCTTCGGCATGTGGCTGCTCTACGGCGTGCACCGCACGCTCGGGCGGCTGCCGTTCCGGCTCTGCCTGTACCCGGTGGTCGCCTGGTACTGGGCGACGCGGCCGCTGGCCCGGCGTTCGTCGCTCGAATACCTGCGCCGGCTGCAGGCGGCGCACGGCGGCGTCTGCGCGCCGGGCCGCGAGCCGGGGCTGGGCCACAGCCTGCGCCACTTCCTGTCGTTTGCCGAGACCATCCTCGACAAGCTGCTGGCCTTCAGCGGCCGCTACCCCTTCGACGCCGTGCGCCTGGCCGGGCTGGAGGCGATGCAGGCGATGATCGCGCGTGGCCAGGGCGGCATCTTCGTCACCGCCCACGTCGGCTGCCTGGAGCTGTGCCGCGCGCTCGCCGACCGCTGCCCGGGGCTGCAGCTGACGCTGCTGGTGCACACGCGCCACGCCGAACGGTTCAACGCGATGCTGCGCCGGCTCGACCCCGGCAGCCGCATCGAGCTGCTGCAGGTCACCGAGGTCGACCCGGCGACCGCGGCGCTGCTGGCGCGCAAGGTCGAGGCCGGCGGCTTTGTCGCCATCGCCGGCGACCGCGTGCCGGTGACGCGCAGCAAGGTCGTGCGGGTTCCCTTCCTCGGCCACGACGCCGATTTCCCGGTCGGCCCCTACGTGCTGGCGGCGCTGCTGAAGTGCCCGCTGGTGCTGCTGGGCTGCGTGCGCGAGGGCCGTGCGCATGCGGTCGGTTTCGAGCTGCTGGCCGAGCGTGTCGAGCTGCCGCGCGGCCGCCGCGACGCCGCGCTCGCCGCGTATGCGGCCGCGTTCGCAGGACGCCTGGAGCGTCTGCTGCAGCGCGCGCCCTACGACTGGTTCAACTTCTATCCCTTCTGGGCGCCGGCCGACGGCGCCCACCGTCCATGACCCAAGCCCCGCACACCCCGCCGCGCCGCGTCGTCTTCGACGGCTCGCGCCTGAGTCTGGAAGACATCGCCGACCTGGCCCAGGGCCGGGCGCAGGCGCAGCTGTCGTGCGAGCCGGCCTTCCGCGCCCGCATCGCCGTCGGCGCCGACTTCCTCGACCGGCTGCTGCGCGAGGACGGGGTGGTCTACGGCGTCACCACCGGCTACGGCGACTCGTGCACGGTGGCGGTGCCGGCGGAACTCGTCGCCGAGCTGCCGCACCACCTCTACACCTATCACGGCTGCGGCGCCGGGCGTTTCCTGACGCCCGAAGAGACGCGTGCCGTGCTCGCCGCGCGCCTGGCTTCGCTGTGCCAGGGCGTCTCGGGCGTCAGCGTCGGCTTGCTGGAGCAGCTCGAGCGCCTGCTGGTGCACGACCTGCTGCCGCTGATCCCGGCCGAAGGTTCGGTCGGCGCCAGCGGCGACCTGACGCCGCTGTCCTACGTCGCCGCGGTGCTCTGCGGCGAACGCGAGGTCCTGCACCGCGGCCAGCGCCGCCCGGCGGCCGAGGCGCTGGCCGAAATCGGCATCGCGCCGCTGCGCCTGCGGCCCAAGGAAGGCCTGGCGATCATGAACGGCACCGCGGTGATGACCGGCCTGGCCTGCCTGGCTTGGCGGCGCGCCGACTACCTGTCGCGGCTGGCGACGCGGCTGACGGCCTGCAACGTCGTCGTCGCCAAGGGCAACGCGCACCACTTCGACGAGCGCCTGTTCGCGCTCAAGCCGCACCCGGGGCAGCAGCGCGTGGCCGCGCGGCTGCGTGCCGACCTGCGCAGCGAACGCCCGGCGCGCAACGACCAGCGCCTGCAGGACCGCTATTCGCTGCGCTGCGCGCCGCACGTCATCGGCGTGCTCGAGGACGCGCTGCCCTTCCTGCGCGGGCTGATCGAGAACGAGCTCAACAGCGCCAACGACAACCCGCTGATCGAGCCCGACGAGCAGCGTGTGCTGCACGGCGGCCATTTCTACGGCGGCCACATCGCGCTGGCGATGGACACGCTGAAGAACGCGGTCGCCAACGTCGCCGACCTGCTCGACCGCCAGCTCGCGCTGCTCGTCGACAGCCGCTACAACCACGGCCTGCCGGCCAATCTGTCGGGTGCGAGCGGCGCGCGTGCCGCCATCAACCACGGCCTGAAGGCGCTGCAGATCAGCGTCTCGGCCTGGACCGCCGAGGCGCTGAAACAGACGATGCCGGCCTCGGTGTTCTCGCGCTCGACCGAGTGCCACAACCAGGACAAGGTCAGCATGGGCACGATCGCCGCGCGCGACGCGCTGCGCGTGCTGGAGCTGACCGAGCAGGTCGCCGCGGCGATGCTGATCGCCGCGCGTCAGGGCCTGCTGCTGCGCGAGCGCCTGGATCCGGCGCTGCCGCTGGCCCCCGAACTCGCCGCCTTCCGCGCCGACCTGGACGACCGCATCGCCCCGGTCGTCGAGGACCGCGCGCTCGACGCCGACCTGCAGCGCCTGCTGGCGGCGCTGCGCGAACGTGCCTGGAGGCTGGCATGAGCGCTCAGGACTTGTCCGGGGCTCATTCCCGCCTGGCGGGACCGGCCGGCAGGCCGAAGGGTGCTCCAGTGAGCACGCCCGAGTTCGTCCACGAGATCGAGATCAGCCCCGCCTTCCACGATCTCGACCCGATGGAGATCGTCTGGCACGGCCACTACGTCAAGTACCTGGAGATCGCACGCTGCGCGCTGCTGCAGCGCTACGACTACGACTACCCGCAGATGCGCGAGTCGGGCTACGCCTGGCCCATCGTCGACATGCGGCTGAAGTACGTGCGGCCGATGGAATACGGCCGGCGCGCGAAGGTGCAGGCGCGCATCGTCGAGTGGGAGAACCGGCTGCGCATCGAGTACCTGATCCGCGACGCCGAGACCGGCGCCAAGCTGAACAGCGCCTACACGATCCAGGTCGCGGTCGACATGGCGACGCGCGAGATGTGTTTCGTCTGCCCGCAGGTGCTGTGGGACCGGCTCGGGGTGCAGCCATGAGCACGCGTCGCGGCGCGCTGTTGCTGCTGGCCGCCACGCCGCTGGTGCTGCGCGCCGAGCCGGTGCCGGCCATCGTGCAGCAGGTGCGCCAGCGCCTCGCCGAAGCGCCGGTGGTGCGCGGCGAGTTCGAGCAGCGCAAGACCGTCAAGGGCTTCCGCAACCCGCTGTTGTCGCGTGGCGACTTCCTCGTCGCGCGCGAACGCGGCGTGTTCTGGCACACACGCGAGCCCTTCGCGTCGACGCTGGTGCTGACGCGCGAGCGCCTGCTGGCGCGTGGTGCCGACGGCAGCGTCTCGACGCGGCTGGACGCGCGCGAGGAGCCGGGCCTGCGCTCGCTGAACGAGCTGCTGTTCGCGCTGATGGCCACCGACCTGGCGCTGCTGAACCAGCGCTTTCGCATCGCCGGCGAGCTGTCCGGCGCCGAGGGCTGGAAGCTGCAGCTGACACCGCGCGACGCCGCCGTCGCGCAGTGGGTCGCCGGCATCGAACTCGAAGGCGAGCGCCACGTGCGCAGCGTGCGTGTCGCCGAGGCCCAGGGCGACCTCAGCCTGATCCGTTTCTCCGCCATCACCACGGCGAACGTGCTGACACGCGAGGAGGCGGCGCGTTTTGACTGAAGCCGCGACGCTCGCGACGGCGCGCCGCGGCGGCGCCTGGCCCTGGCTGGCGCTGCTGTGGCTGCTGGTCGTGCTCGCCGTGGCCGGGCACCAGTGGCGCTTCTGGCAAGAGGGCCGGCTTGACGCTGACGTGATGGCGCTGCTGCCGCAGGACGAACGTGCGCCCGAGGTCGGCCGCGCCACCGAGGCGCTGGCGGCGCAGGCCTCGCGCCAGGTCGTCGTGATGCTGGGTGCGGCCGACTGGGACGCCACCCGCCGCGCCGCCGCCGCCTGGCGCGCCACGCTCGCGGCGGGGCCGGCGCCGCTGAAACCGAGCACGCTCGGCGACACCCAGGCGCTGGGCGCGGCGCTGGACTTCTACCGCCCCTGGCGCGACCGGCTGCTGACGCCGGCACAGCGCGAACGCCTGGCCGCGACGCCGCCTGCAGCGCTGCAGCAGCAGGCGCTGGCAGCGCTGTTCCAGCCCTCGGCGGCGCCGCGGATGTCGGACTGGGTGGCCGACCCGCTCGGCCTGTGGCCGCAGTGGTGGGCCGAACGTGCCGGCCAGACCCGCGCCCGGCCGCGGGACGGCGAACTCTGGCTCGCCGCCGACGGCCGGCAGTGGCTGGTGCTGGGCTACGAGGTCGTCGGGCCGGCCTTCCGCATCGACGGCCGCGCCGACATCGGCGACGCGCTGGCCGGCGCCGAAGCCGCTGCGCGTGCTGCCGAGCCCTCGCTGCAGGTGCTGGCCGCCGGCGTGCCGCTGCACGCCGAAGCCGCCGCGGTGCAGGCCAATGCCGAGGTCAACACCATCGGCTGGGGCTCGCTGGCCGCGGTGCTGCTGCTGGTGTGGCTGGCGTTCCGCTCGCTGCGGCCCATCGTGCTGGTGGCGCTGTCGCTGCTGATCGGCGTCGCCGCGGCGCTGTCGCTGACCGCGCTCGTCTTCGGCAAGGTGCACCTGCTGACGCTGGTCTTCGGCGCCAGCCTGGTCGGCGTCGCCGAGGACTACGGCATCCACTGGTTCGCGACGCGCCAGGGCCACCCCGGCACCGCACCGCGCACGCTGATGCGCCAGCTGCTGCCGGGCATGGTGCTGGCGCTGGCGACCAGCGTGCTCGCCTACGCGGCGCTGGCCATCGCGCCGTTCCCGGGGCTGCGCCAGATGGCGCTGTTCTCGGCCACCGGCCTGGTCGCCGCCTTCCTCACCGTCGCCTGCTGGTATCCGCTGCTGGACCGCTCACCGGTGCGCGCCAGCCGCTTCGCCGAGCGCATCGCCGCCAGCCTGGCGCCGTGGCCCCGGTTCCGGCGCTCGCGCACGCTGGCCGTCGCCGGCGTGGCGACGGCGCTGCTGGTCGGCGTCGGCCTGGCGCGGCTGCAGCCGGGCGACGACCTGCGCCAGCTGCAGGGCTCGCCGGCGCCGCTGGTCCAGGCGCAGCGTGAAGTCGGCCGGCTGCTCGGGCTGCCGAGCCCGGCGCAGTTCTTCCTCGTCCAGGCCGACAGCGCCGAAGAGCTGCTGCAGCGCGAGGAAGCGCTGACGGCGCGGCTGCAGCCGCTGCAGCAGGGCGGCCACCTGGGCGGCTGGAGCGCGCTGTCGGACTGGGTGCCCTCGGCCGCGCGCCAGGGCGCCGACGCCGCGCTGTCGGCGCACGTCGAAGGCTCGGTGCTGGCGGGCGTCAACACCGCGCTCGGCGAATCGCTGCAGCGGCCGGGCTTCGCCGCCGCGCCGCTGACGCTGGAGCGCTGGCTCGCGTCGCCGGTGTCGGCCGCGGCGCGTGCGCTCTGGCTCGGCGACACGATGGGGCGGCCGGCCAGCGTCGTGATGCTGCGCGGGCTGCACGACCCGGCGCAGCTGCCGGCGCTGGCGGCGGCAGCCGATGGGCTGCCGGGCGTGCGCTGGGTCGACAAGGCGGGCGAGTTCGGCGCGTTGCTGGGCCGCTACCGCGTCGCGATGAGCTGGCTGCTGGTGCTGGCGCACGCTGCCGTGTTCGCCGCGCTCTGGCTGCGCCTGGGCCGCGGCGCCTGGCGCGCCTGGCTGCCCACGCTGCTGGCCAGCGTGCTGACGCTGGCGTTGCTGGGCCTGGCCGGGCAGCCGGTGCAGCTCTTCAACGTGCTCGCGCTGCTGCTGCTGCTGGGCGTGGGCGTGGACTACGGCATTTTTCTCTTCGAGCACCAGGGCGACGGCTCGGCCTGGCTGGCGGTGGTGCTCGGCGCGGCCAGCACCTGGCTCAGCTTCGGCCTGCTGGCGCTGTCGGCGACACCGGCGCTGCGCGCCTTCGGGTTGACGCTGCTGCTGGGCATCGGCCTGGTGTGGATGCTCGCGCCCTGCCTGCGCTGCATGCCGGCCGAACACACGACAACAGGGAGTCCCACATGAATAAAGCCATCTTCGCCGTGCTGCCGGTGCTCGTGCTCGCCGGCTGCGCGATCCGCCAGCAGGTCCAGGCGGTGCCCGCCGACCTGCGCGAGCTCTGCGTCATCGAGAACCCCGGCGTGCGCCCGGGTTTCGTCAGCGAGCTGCGCAGCAGCCTGCAGGCGCGTGGTTACCGCGTGCGCATGCTGGCGCCGACGGCCAAACTCGACGAATGCCCGGTGACGGCGACCTACGCCGCGCGCTGGACCTGGGACCTGGCGCTGTACATGTCCTACGCCGAGATCCGCGTCTACCGCGACCTGCGCCAGATCGGCTCGGCCGTCTACGACTCGACTCGCGGCTCGGGCAACCCCGGCAAGTTCATCGACGCCGAAACCAAGATCCGCGAACTGGTGCAGCAGCTGTTCCCTGCGCCCGCCGGCGCCTGAGCGCATGCAGAACAAGACCTTCTCCCCCCCGGGCCAGCGAGCTTTCGCCGCCCGTTTCGAAGCCCAGAAGATCGCTTTCGGGCCGGTCGTGTTCCAGTGCGTGCACTACGCCTGGAAACGCGGCGTGCTGCAGGCGCTGGCCGACGCCGGCGAGGCCGGGCGCAGCGTCGACGAACTCGCCGCCACCGGCCGCTGGAGCGCCTACGCGCTGAAGGTCGTGCTCGAGTCCTGCCTGTCGGCCGGCGTCGTCGCGCTGGCCGAGGGCCGCTACCAGCTCGACAAGACCGGCTGGTGTGTGCTGAGCGACGAGATCACGCGCATCAACTTCGACTTCGTGCAGGACGTCTGCTATCAGGGCCTGTTCGATCTCGGGCGTTCGCTCGACGAGCAGCGCCCGCACGGGCTGAAGGCGCTGGGCGACTGGCCGACGCTGTACGAAGGCATGGCAACGCTGCCCGAGCCGGCACGTTCGAGCTGGTTCGCTTTCGACCACCACTACTCCGACACCTCGTTCCCCGAGATCCTGCCCGACGTGCTCGCGAGCGCGCCGCGGCGCGTGATGGACATCGGCGCCAACACCGGCAAGTTCGCCTGCGCGCTGCTGGCCTACGACCCCAAGGTGCGCGTGCACCTCGTCGACCTGCCGCAGCAGCTGGCGCTGGCCGAGCCGCGCCTGATCGACGCCGGCGTGCGCGAACGCGCCAGCCTGCACGCGGTCGACATGCTGGATGCGACGCGCGCCTTTCCCGCCAACATGGACCTGGTGTGGATGAGCCAGTTCCTCAGCTGCTTCAGCGAGCCGGTCATCGCCACCATCCTGGCGCGCGCCGCCGCCGCGCTGGCGCCGGGCGGGCAGCTGCTGATCCTGGACACGCTCTGGGACCGCCAGCGCTACGACATCGCCAGCTACTGCCTGATCAACACCTCGCCTTACTTCACCGCGATGGCCAGCGGCAACAGCAAGGTCTACGAGAGCGGCGACTACGTGCGCCTGGCCCAGGCCGCCGGCCTGCGCCTGCTGACCACACGCGACGGCATCGGCTACTGCCACTCGCTGCTGCGTTTCGTGCAGGACGAGGCATGAGACGCCTCGGCGCCATCGTCGCCACAGCCGCCGTGTTGGCCGGCTGCGCCACGGCCCCGGCGCCCGCGCCGCTGCCCGAAGCGCCGCTGCTGCGCCTGGCGCCGGCGGCGCTGGGCCGCAGCCTGAACCAGCAGCAGCAGATCAGCGTCAGTGCGCCGGGCCGGGCGCCGCAGCGCGCCGAGCTGCTGCTCGAAGCCGACGCCCAGGCCGTGCGGCTGGCGGTCTTCGGCCTGGGCCAGACCGCCGCGCGCCTGGAATGGGACGGCCGGGAACTGCGCCAGCAGCGCGCGCCGTGGTGGCCGGCGGCGGTGTCGGGCGAACGCATCCTGAGCGAGCTGCAGCTCGCGCTCTGGCCGGCCGACGCGGTGCGCGCCGCGCTGCCCGCCGGCTGGACGCTGCAGGTCGGCGCCGACGGCCGCCGCCTGTTGTGGGCCGACCGGCCGGTGATGACGATCCGCCACGAAGCGCCCGGCCGCACCGAACTGGTCAACGAACGCGACGGCTACCGCCTGCTGATCGAAGCGCAGGACCTCGAGGAGGCGCGGCCGTGAGCGCGGTCTACCTGAACGCCGTCGGTGTCGTCTGCGCGCTGGGCTCCGGGCCCGATGCGCTGCGGGCCGCGCTGGCGGCGCCGCCCGAGGACTCGCTCGTCTTCAGCGACGCCTGCTCGCCCGGGCGCGTGCTGCCGCTGGGCCGGGTGCGCACGCCGCTGCCGGCGCTGCCGCCCGAGTGGCCGGCGCCGCTGCACAGCCGCAACAACGCGCTCGCGGCCGCCGCGCTGGAGCCGCTGCGGGCGCCGGTGCAGGCGCTGCTGGACCGTTACGGCCCGACGCGGGTCGCGGCCGTGGTCGGCACCAGCGCCGCCGGTGTCGCCGAAGGCGAAGCGGCGATGCGTCTGCGCCAGCGAGACGGCGCCTGGCCCGCGGGCTTCCACTACGGCCAGATGGAGATGGGCGGCGCGGCGGCTGGCGTCGCGCGTGCGCTCGGCCTGCGCGGGCCGGCCTACGGCATCTCGACCGCCTGCTCGTCGGGCGCCAAGGCGCTGGCCGCGGGCGCGCGGCTGCTGCGTGCCGGGATCGCCGACGCCGTCGTCGCCGGCGGCGTCGACGCGCTCGGCGGGCTCACGGTGGCCGGTTTCAGCGCGCTCGACTCGGTGTCGGCGACGCGCTGCAACCCGATGTCGGCGAAGCGCTGCGGCATCAACCTGGGCGAAGGCGCGGCGCTGTTCCTGATGACACGCGACGAGGGCCCGGTGCGCCTGGCCGGCTGGGGCGAGACCGGCGACGCCCACCACATGTCGGCGCCCGATCCCAGCGGCCGCGGCGCCGCCGACGCGATGCGCCTGGCGCTGGCGCGTGCCGGCGTCGGCCCCGGGGTCGTCGACTACCTGAACCTGCACGGCACCGCGACGCCGCAGAACGACGCGATGGAAAGCCGCGCGGTCGCCGAGGTTCTGGGGCTGGAGCTGCCGGCGAGCTCGACGAAACCGCTGACCGGCCATGCACTCGCCGCCGCCGGCGCCGTCGAGGCCGCGATCGCCTGGGTGACGCTGGCCGGCAACCCCGCCGGCCACTTGCCGCCGCATCTGTGGGACGGCGAGCGTGATGCGGCGCTGCCGCCGCTGGCGCTGGTGGCGCCGGGCCAGGCGCTGGGCCGGGCGCCGCGCTGGATCATGAGCAACTCGTTCGCGTTCGGCGGCAGCAATGCCGCGCTGCTGTTCGCCGGAGCCTGAGCATGGAGACGCGCATCGAAGGAACGGCCGTCGAAGCCTGGGTGCCGCACCGCGGCGAGATGCGGCTGCTCGACCGGCTGCTCGAACTCGACGACCAGC
Organism: Rubrivivax gelatinosus; assembly: GCF_016583785.1. Taxonomy (GTDB): domain Bacteria; phylum Pseudomonadota; class Gammaproteobacteria; order Burkholderiales; family Burkholderiaceae_C; genus Rubrivivax; species Rubrivivax gelatinosus_B. The sequence goes on from NZ_NRRU01000001.1 coordinate 31,757, forward strand.
ACGCGCTGGCCGAGGTCGACGTGCCGCTGGACGGGTTGTTCGTGCAGGACGGTGGCGTGCCGGCCTGGGTGGGCCTGGAATACATGGCGCAGACGGTCGCGGCCTGGGCCGGCGCGCGCGCCCGCCGCGCCGGCGGCCAGCCGCGCATCGGCTTCCTGCTCGGCAGCCGGCGCTACAGCGCACGCTGCGGCGCCTTCGCCGCCGGCAGCACGCTGCGCATCAGCGTGCGCTGCGAGCTGGTGGCCGACAACGGCCTGGGCCAGTTCGACTGCCGCATCACCACGCCCGACGGCGAAGAGCTCGCCAGCGCACTGGTGTCGGTCTACGAGACGGCGCCCGAAGCGCCGCCAGGAGGGGCCGCGCCCGCGGCCCGCTGAGGGAGAGGAACGAATGAACGAACAACACGAGAACGGCCGCTGCGTGCTGGTGACGGGTTCGAGCCGCGGCATCGGCCGCGCGATCGTGCTGCGCCTGGCGCGCGAGGGCTACCAGGTCGTGGTCCACGGCCGCAGCCCGGGTGCCGCCGCCGACGAGACGCTGGCGGCCGTGCGCGCGCTCGGCGCCGACGCGCGGCTGCTGTGTTTCGACGTCGCCGACCGCGCCGCCGCGGCCGCCGCGCTGGCTGCCGACGTCGAGGCCCACGGCGCGCCCTACGGCGTGGTCTGCAACGCCGGCATCGCGCGCGACAACGCCTTCCCGGCGATGAGCGGCGAAGACTGGGACAGCGTCATCCACACCAACCTCGACGCCTTCTACAACGTGCTCAACCCGCTGGTGATGCCGATGGTGCGGCGGCGCCGGCCCGGGCGCATCGTCACGCTGTCCTCGGTCTCGGGACTGATGGGCAACCGCGGCCAGACCAACTACAGCGCCGCCAAGGCCGGAATCATCGGCGCCACCAAGGCGCTGGCGGTGGAACTCGCCAAGCGTGAGATCACCGTCAACTGCGTCGCGCCCGGGCTCATCGACACTGAGATGCTGCCGCCCGAGGTGCTGGACGAAGCGATGAAGCTGGTGCCGCTGCGGCGTCTGGGCCGCCCGGAGGAGGTGGCCGCGCTCGTGGCCTTCCTGATGGGCGGCGACGCCGGCTATGTCACGCGGCAGGTGATCTCGGTGAACGGGGGGATGGTGGGATGAAACGCGTCGTCGTCACGGGCTTCGGTGCCCTGAGCCCGCTGGGGCACGACTGGCCGACGGTGCAGGCGCGGCTGCGCGCGCGCCGCAACGCCGTGCAGCGCATGCACGAGTGGGACGTCTACGAAGGCCTGCACACGCGGCTGGGCGCGCCTGCGGCGCCGTTCGATCTGCCGCCGCTCTACAACCGCAAGACCACGCGCAGCATGGGCCGGGTGGCGCTGATGGCCACGCGCGCGAGCGAAGTCGCGCTGCGCGACGCCGGGCTGATCGACGACCCGCTGGTGCGCAGCGGGCGCCTGGGCATCTCCTACGGCTCGTCGGCTGGCACGCCAGCGGCCGTCGGCGACTTCGGCCGCATGATCAAGGACAAGACCACCGAAGGCATCACCGCGAGCACCTACATCAAGATGATGTCGCACACCGCGGCGGTGAACATCGGCGTCTTCTTCGGCATCACCGGGCGCATCGTCACCACCAGCAGCGCCTGCACCTCGGGCAGCCAGGGCATCGGCTACGCCTACGAGGCCATCCGCGCCGGGCGCCAGCTGGCGATGCTGGCCGGCGGTGCCGAGGAGCTGGATGCGACCGAGGCCGCGGTCTTCGACACCTTGTTCGCCACCAGCGTGCGCAACGACACGCCCGAGCTGACGCCGCGCCCCTTCGACACCGCTCGCGACGGCCTGGTGCTGGGCGAGGGCGCCGGCACGCTGGTGCTGGAGGAGCTGGAGCACGCCCGCGCGCGCGGCGCACGCATCCACGCCGAGATCCTGGGCTTCGGCACCAACAGCGACGGCACCCACGTCACCCAGCCGCAGCCGGCGACGATGGCGCAGGCGATGCGCCTGGCGCTCGAGGACGCCGGGCTGCCGCCCGAGGCCATCGGCTACGTCAACGCCCACGGCACCGCCACCGAACACGGCGACGTCGCCGAGTCGGCGGCCACGCGCGAGGTGCTGGGCGAGCGCGTGCCGATCAGCTCGCTCAAGAGCTACATGGGCCACACGCTGGGCGCCTGCGGTGCGCTCGAAGCCTGGCTGACGATCGAGATGATGCGCGCCGGCTGGTTCGCGCCGACGCTGAACCTGGAGCAGCCCGACGCGCGCTGCGCGCCGCTGGACTACATCGTCGGCGACGGCCGCGAGCTGCAGACCGAGATCGTGATGAGCAACAACTTCGCGTTCGGCGGCATCAACACGTCCCTGATATTCCGGCGCTGGCCGGACTAACCCGAGGAGGAACCCGAGCATGAAAACCAAACAATGGGCGCTCGCCCTGATCCTGACCGCGGCGATGGGCGCGGCGACCGCACGCAGCGTGCCGCTGGTCGAACCCGAGCGCGTGCTGCTGCCGACGACGGCGCAGACGCAGGCCCCGCGCAGCGCCGACAGCGTGCGCGCGGCCATCATCAGCGGCGCCCAGTCGCTGGGCTGGGTCGTCCTCAAGGACGAGCCGGGCAAGCTGCAGCTCAAGTACAACAAGCAGAACAAGCACGAGGTCGTGATCGACGCGATCTACGACGCCGAGGGCTACCAGCTGAAGTACGTCTCCAGCATCAACATGAACTACTCGGGGCTCGACACCGGCGCCGAGATCCACCCGGGCTACAACCGCTGGATCGCCAACCTGATCAAGACCATCGGCCTGGTGTCCCAGTGATCCGGCTGCGTGTACAACCGACCAGAAGAACCATCGTGATGAAGAAACTGCTGCTGACTGCGGTGCTCGCCGCCTGCGCCGCCACGCCTGCGCTGGCGCGCGACACCGAGCACAAGCTGTCGCTGGAAGACGTGCTGGCGATGCCCGAAGCCCAGGGCAAGCTCGACGGCTCGGTCAAGTTCTATCTCAAGGGGCAGAAGACGCCCAAGGTGCTGGAACGCAAGGGCGAGGGCGTCTCCAACCGCAAGACCAACGCCTTCAACAAGACCGACCTCGACGCCTGCCGTTGGACGGCGCTGTCGGTGCTGATGGCCTTCCAGGAGTCGGCCAAACGCGCCGGTGCCAACGCCGTCGTCGACATCGTCAGCTACTACAAGAAGGACACGGAAGCGAGCGCGACCGATTTCGAGTGCCACGCCGGTGCCTTCGTCGCGGCCGTCGCCCTCAAGGGCACCTACGCCAAGGTTGCCGACTGAAACCGACGCCGCCGCACGTCCGGCTGGCCTGCGCGGCCGTCGCCGACGATGACGGCGCGGCCGCGCCGTCGTGGCTGTCGGCGGCCGAGCTGCAGCGGCTGGCTGCGATCGCCGCGCCGCGCCGGCGGGCGCAGTTCGTCGCCGGCCGCCGGCTGCTGCGGCGCCTGCTCGCCGCCGGCTACGGCGGCGATGCTGTCGCCGACTGGGTGCTGACCGCGGGCGAGAACCGGCCGCCGACGGTCGAATGCCGCCCGGCCGGTGCGCCGGCGGCGCTGTTCGTCTCGATCACGCACAGCGGCGGGCTCGTCGCCTGCGCGGCTGCCGAAGCGCCGGTCGGCATAGACCTGGAACTGCCGCGCCGGCCGCGTGACCTGGACGCGCTGGCCGGTGCCGTCTTCGGCGCGCGGGAACACCGGGCCTGGCTGGCGCTGGACGCGGTGGCGCGGGCGTCGCGCTTCCACACGATCTGGACGCTGAAGGAGGCCTGGTTCAAACGCCGCGGCGAAGGCCTGGACCTGAAGCGCCTGCCGACGCTGCAGGCCGAGCCCGCGGCGCACGGCGAGGGCCGGGTCTGGCAGGGCGGCGGCGCCACGCTGGCGCTGCTGGCGCCGGCCGACGCCGGCATCGTCTGGCTGCAGCCGGCCGAGGCCTTCGGCGGCGAGCCGCAGCGCTGGCAGCTGGTGCCTGACGAGGGCTGAGGCTGCAAGGCACCCGGCGTCGCGAGCGCGACTGCAGGCGAGCGCGGCGGCGCGGGTTCAGTCCCGGGGCGGCCGCACGAAAGACAGCGGGTCGCGCCGCAGCCGGCGAGCGATGGCCGCGGCGATGCGTTTGCGCTCGCGCACCTGGATGCCGCGCGAGCGTGCCGCGACCTTGAACGCGAGCCAGAAGCTGACGCTGACGTTGAGCACGCCGGTCAGCACGATGCCGGCCACGCACCACCAGAAGGCCGGCAGGCGCAGCACGTCCAGGCCGAGCGCGCCGGCGGCCGCGGCCAGCTGGCCGGTGGACAGCGTCACGTGGCGCACCTCCAGCGGCAGCGCGAAGAACGAGGCCAGCGCCGGTACCAGCCCCAGCATCATGCCCAGCGAGACGTTGGCGACGATGCCCGAGACGTTGCGCCGCCACCAGGCCGCCCAGCGCTGCGCACGCAGCGCACCCAGACGGGCGACGAAACGCGGGTTCCAGGCGATCGCGCTGTCCAGCCGGTGGTAGACGAACCAGTTCTCGGCCCAGCCGGCGACGAGCGAACTGGAGAACAGCAGCACCCCGGTGAAGGCGGCGTAGACCAGCGTCGGCCCGAGCAGCGTCAGCGAATGCAGCACGTACTCGGCCTGGTGTTCGCCCACCAGCGGCACGCCGAACAGGCCTTCCCAGACGAGCTGGATCGCCAGCGCCAGCGGGCCGCAGACGGCGAGGTTGCCGATGATGCCGGCCGCCTGCGAGCGGATCAGCTGCGCGACGCGGTCGACGAAAGCCTCGACCTCGGCGTCGCCTATGCCGGCCGTCAGCTGCTCGGCCATCGCCGGCGCCGTCATCGCCGGCTGCTTGGTCGCCACCGTCCAGTGCAGCAGCATGATCAGCACGAAGCTGGCGGCGTAGTTGGCGCCGGCCCAGAAGCCGTTCCAGAACGCCGCCAGCCCGAGCGCGCCGATCGCGAACTTCAGATAGGTGGTGCCGGCGATGACGGCGCCGCCGCCGGCCGCGGCGCGCAGCATCGCGCGCCACTCGGCGCCGTTGCGCGTGATGTAGTGGGCGCCGGTCTCGGCGCTGCGTTCGGCCACCTGGCGCGCCAGCAGCGAGTAGTGGCGCGCGAGCAGCCGGCGCAGGCCGCGTTCGTCTTCGGCCACGTGCAGCAGCTCCAGCACCAGCGCACGCAGCTCGGCCAGCGGCGCGGGCGCGAGCACGCAGTTCAGCAGCGCCTCGATGCGCAGCGTGCGGCAGCGCATCTGGTCGAGCTCGTAGACGATGTCGACCGAGACGCCGTACTCCTCCAGATGGCCGGTGACGCTGTCGGCGGCCTGGCGGCAGGCGTCGAGCAGCGCGCGCAGGAAACTGGCTTCGCGCAGCGCGTCGGCGTGGCGGCCTTCGGCGACGGCTTCGCGCACCGCGTCGGCGGCACGCGTGAGCTGGCGGAAAGGCTCGGCCGCCAGCGCCTGGCGGTCCATGCGCCGGCGCAGCGGCGGCAGGAAACCGCTGGAGTGCACCGCGCTGACGAGGATCGTGATCGCGTCCAGCATCGCCGGGCGCCAGCCGCTGGCGTCGCCCGGGGCGATCAGCGCCGCGACGCGCTGCAGCGTGGCGTCGTCGAGCTGGGCGATCCAGTGCATGTCCTCGGGGCGGAACAGCAGCTGGAAGAGTTCGGCCAGGTCGGGCGTGTCGGGGGTCTGCGGCAGCCACTGCACCCGCAGCCGGCGGCCGACCTCGCCGAACAGCGAGTGGCGCGCGCCGAAGCCGAACTCGGCGAAGAGCGAGGCCTTGTCGATCTCGCGCCAGAAGCGCTCCAGCATCTGCTGCAGCCGGGCGCGGAACTCGGGCTGGGTCTCGGCCGCCTTCAGCAGCAGGCCCAGGCGCGCGAGCTGCGGTGCGACCGAGGCGTCGGCGCGGGCGCGGCCCTTGGCCGGCGCGTGGCGCAGCCATTCGAGCAGGCGCACCAGCCAGAGGTGGCGTTCGGCCTGGCCGGCCTTCGGATCGGCGGCGTTGACGAGAGCGCTCAGGTCCCAGGTGGGCGTCATCGGCGCGCGCGGATGCTCAATGCAGCATCCCGGGCGAGACGAGCTGGAACTCGGGCACCTCGGCCTCGAAGGGGTGGGCGTCGGCCGTCATGCAGAAGAAGGTGCCGCGCATACGTCCGTGGGGCGTGGCGATCAGCGTCCAGCTGGTGTATTCGAAGCTCTCGCCGGGTTTGAGCAGCGGCTGATGGCCGACGACGGCCAGGCCGCGCACCTCTTCGACGCGCTCCTGGGCGTCGGTGACGATCCAGTGGCGTGCCACCAGCTGGGCGGCGACGTCGCCGGTATTGCGGATCGTCACCGTGTACGAAAAACCGAACGGGCCGTCGGGTGGCTCCGAACGGTCCTCCAGGTATTGCACCGTGACGCTGCAGTCGAACCGGGCTTGGGCCATCGGGGGATTGTAGGCAGCGACCTAGAATTCCCTATGACCACCTATCGCATCGCACCCTCGCTGCTGTCGGCCGATTTCGCCCGCCTGGGCGAGGAAGTCCGCGCGGTCGTCGCCGCCGGCGCCGACTGGATCCACTTCGACGTGATGGACAACCATTACGTGCCGAACCTGACCTTCGGGCCGATGGTCTGCCAGGCGCTGCGCAAGCACACGACGGTGCCGATCGACGTGCACCTGATGGTGCAGCCGGTGGACACGCTGGCCACCGCCTTCGCCAAGGCCGGCGCCGACCTGGTGAGCTTCCACCCCGACGCCAGCACGCACGTGGACCGCACGCTGCAGCTGATCAAGGCCGAAGGCTGCCAGGCGGGCCTGGTCTTCAACCCGGCCGAGCCGCTGGACGTGCTGGAGTGGGTGATCGACAAGGTCGACCTGGTGCTGATCATGAGCGTCAACCCGGGCTTCGGCGGGCAGAGCTTCATCGAGAGCGCGCTGAGGAAGACGGAGCAGGCGCGCAGGATCATCGATGCTTCCGGCCGCGACATCCGGCTGGAGGTGGACGGGGGCATCAAGGTCGACAACATCCGGCGCGTGGCGGATGCGGGGGCCGATACCTTTGTCGCGGGGAGCGCGATCTTCGGGCAGGCGGACTACGCCGCCGTCATCGCGGCGATGCGGGCGGAGTTGGCGCGCTGAGGTTCTTGTCGCGCCGCTGCTGCTTGCTCCGCGGCGCGGATCTGATGGTGGAGAGTTCGCGGTGCGCCCGCATCGGCGCGAGAGCCGGCCGGCGGGGCGTGTCCCTGCGTTCATGTCCCCCGGGCGGGCTGCGCCCGCCCTCCTCCTAATACTTCACTCCGGGACACGCCCCGCCGGCCGGCTCCGAGGTGGGGAGGGGCGCTGCCCGCGGTATGCAAGCTGAGTGGAGTCGCTGGAGTCCGTTGGCTGTGGGTGCAGCTGGGGCCTGTGTCACTTGCTGACCAGCGACTCGCACGGTATTCGCTTCATGTTGAAGTCGATTCCGCGCAAAGCTCCATTGCGCAGGCCCTCTATCCTGGCGGCCAGGCGATTTCCCGGCAGAGCCTTGTAGATGACGCGTTGAGGAAAGTCGTGTTGAGCGTTCTCGAAGGTGACCGAGTTCTCCGCAACGCTGGTTGCGGTGAAGGTTGTTTCCTTCTGGCGCGATGGCAGCGCCACATAGACGAGTTTGCCTGCTGAATCCTGTCGAATCTGGAGAAACTCGTGCTCGACCGTTTCGCCGCCCCTCACTGTTCTTGCTGCACCGAGCATCGTGCCGCCGGCTGGCGGCATCCAATGTTCCCCCGAGCCGGGTTCACCAGATTCCGACGCCCAACAACCAGCGAGCCAGCTCAGGGCGGATATTTGACTTTCCTGCGCGGGTGCGACGGTGGGCAGGCAGGCCAGAAAGACACTGGCAATAGCGGCTGGGGCGTAGCGCATGGGGGCCTTTCCGATGCCTGGCGAGTTTGTGAAGAGGTCCGATCACGGCTCATCGCCTCGACCGTTGGCGGTGGCCTCACTGCGGGTGCCAACTGAAAGTTCGCTCGCCGAGCGTGAAGATGCCAATGCCTGACTCCTGCATGGGGAGGCGAAACAGAACCTCCCCGTCCGGATTGGCAACGACACTTCCGCCGGCGTCCACACTCTCTTCCGGTCGGTTCAGGGCGTTCGGCCAGTTCGTGTGTACGACATACGCTCTCGTCGCTGCGGCCAAGCGTTGAATGTCCCGCACGTACTCGGGTGGATCGGTTCTGGGCGTATCTGGGTCCTGGCGCAAGGCGCCCGGAACAAAGATCAAATCAACCGTTCCCGGCGGCAGCTCGGAGCGCACGTGATCGAGGTCAGTGACTTCGCGGCAGATTACAGCGGAGCAGCGCAGGCCCTGGATTGACCCGACCGGTCGAATTGATCCTCTGGCAAAGAAGGTGGCTTCCGGATCGGTGAGGCCGCGCTTCGGAACTTCGGCCGTGATCATGCCCTGCTCGTCAATGAGCAGGTGGGTATTGAACTTGGTCCGGTCGGAGCCGAAGGTCGGGGCGCCGACTGCGACACCGAGGGATAAATGGGCGGCGAGGGCCCGGATTCGTTCGACGGCCGGCCGGACGAGATTCGCGCGGGCCTCTCTGCCGATCTCGCGGTGGAAGCCTGTCACTGCAAGTTCGGAGAACCCGCAGACCTGCGCCCCTTTGGAACTGGCAAAGTTCATCGCGCGCTCGATCGAGGCAGTGTTCTCGGCGGTGGTCCAGTGCATTGCGATTTGTGCGATCGCGATCTTGGGCGACGTCAGCATGCGGACGATGGGTTGGGCGGTGTGATGAGGATGCAGGCAAAGATCTGATCACTGCGAAGCCAGAAGAAATCGGGGATCCGCTGGCCCTTGCCGGTGTGGTTCGGACCGAACGACGGGCGTCGTCGCTAGCAACAGCAGGTACCTGAGCCGTTGAGTACTTGCCTCTTGCCGGTGCGTGTCCGTGGCGGCCGAATTGTTAGACGACGCTGAGGCTGCTACGAGCGGCATAGATTCCAATGGAACAGGTCTTGGAAGTCGTCGCAACACGGGGCGCAGATCCAGCGATTTCGATCTTCGGTGCTCCATCCATCATGGAGGGTTCCGGGCTCGGACGCCATGAACTTGTCCGAGCAGAATTCGCAATGATCGTGGTCGTTATCAGGATTCGCCGGAGAGTAAGAACGCCATACCAGCGTGATGCCGCGCAGGTGATGCCCCTGGTTGGTAAGTCGCCAATCGTTCGGTGCGCGCATTTCTCGCTGTCAATGTTCGAGGTGAGGCGTGGGCGACGGGCAGCAGACTCGCCTGCTCGATGGATGATGGGGCACTCCTGGAAGCGGGTGGGCGGACTTGCCGTCGGGGCTCGCCTCGACCGAAGGGGTAGGCCTCAGCACATGTGCCTCAGATAAACTTGCGCATAAGTGCATTGTGAATCTCAACTCCGCGGACAACAGGAACGCGTTGCTCGACGATCTGAAAACCAGAGTGCGCGAAGAAGGGCTGAGCTGTTCTGCTGACGTCCGAGGTTAGTTCGGTGATTTGATGGCGCTTTGCTTCGGACTCAAGAACTGCCATGAGCGCGCTGCCAATACCTTGCCGAGGGTGCCGACCCGAAACAAAGAAGTGGTCGATGTACCCGTTCTGCTGGACATCTGCGTAGCCGACCAGTGCTCCCTCAAGCTCAGCAACGAACGGATTGATCACGCGAATTCGGTTTGCCCAGACTTCTTCATCTAGAACCGCTGGTGCCCAAGCATTGATTTGCTGTTCCGTGTAGTCTCGGCTGGCGATGAGGTGAATCGCCGAGTGGTAGATCTCGAAGAGTGCTGGCTCTTCGCCTGGATTGAAGCGGCGGATGCGCATCTCGAGAGGACTCCGAAAAGGAGGCGCCGAAAGCGGCGTCGGTTACAGATGATTCTGAGCCCGCGCACCAGAGCCTTCAATCTGCCACCCGCCTTCGAGGGGAGGGACGAGCGTGGCGAACAGCTCTCGCACCGCCCGCCGCGGGCGTCGGGTGGCCGGTGTAGGGAAGTATTAGGAGGAGGGCGGGCGCAGCCCGCCCGGGGGACATGACCGGAACCGGCCACCCGGCGACCGCGGCCCGCGCCGACGGTGGCGCGCCGGCCGGCGTCAACCAGTGGAGCCAGAAGCGAGGGGGAGCTTTCAGCCCCCCGCCGCCGCCCGCGCCAGCTTCCTCCGCTGCATCCACGCCAGCGCCTCGCCGACGAACCCGCGGCGGAAGGCGACGACGCAGGCGACGAAGATGCCGCCGATGATCACCGTCACCCAGGAGCCGACCCGGTCGGCCAGGAAGTTCTGCAGGCCGATGATCGTGAAGGCGCCGATCACCGGGCCGGCGAAGGTGCCCATGCCGCCCAGCAGCGTCATCAGCACCACCTCGCCCGACAGCGACCAGTGCGCGTCCGACAGCGTCGCGAAACCCAGCACCAGCGTCTTCAGCGAGCCGGCCAGCCCGGCGATCGCCGTGCTCAGCACGAAGGCCAGCAGCTTGTAGCGGTCGACGTCGTAACCCAGCGAGATCGCGCGCGGTTCGTTCTCTCGGATCGCCTTCAGCACCTGCCCGTAAGGCGAATGCACGATGCGGATGATGGCGGCGAAGACGGCGACGAAGACCGCCAGCACGACGTAGTACATCACCCGGTCGTCGGCCAGCGGCAGCACGCCGAACAGCTGGCCGCGCGGCACGCCCTGCAGCCCGTCCTCGCCGCCGGTGAACGGCGCCTGCAGGAAGACGAAGTAGACCATCTGCGCCAGCGCCAGCGTCACCATCGCGAAGTAGATGCCCTGGCGGCGGATCGCGATCAGCCCGACCAGCAGCCCCACCGCCGCGGCGATCAGCGTGCCGGCGACGATGCCCAGCTCCGGCGACCAGCCGGCGCTGCGCACCAGCCAGCCGGTCGAGTAGGCCGCCGCGGCGAAGTAGGCCGCGTGGCCGAAGGACAGGAGGCCGGTGTAGCCCAGCAGCAGGTTGAAGGCGCAGGCGAAGATCGCGAAACACAGCGCCTTCATGATGAAGATCGGGTAGATGCCCAGCCAGGGCGCGGCCAGCAGCAGCACGAGGCCCAGGCCCCAGCCGAAGTGCGCCATGCGTTCGCGGTCCATCACTTCTCCTTGCCGAACAGGCCGGCGGGCCGCAGCATCAGCACGATCGCCATGATCACGAAGACGACGATGTTCGAGGCCTCGGGGTAGAACACCTTGGTCAGGCCCTCGACCACGCCCAGCACCAGCCCGGTCAGGATCGAACCCAGGATCGAGCCCATGCCGCCGATCACGACGACGGCGAAGACGACGATGATCAGGTTGGCCCCCATCAGCGGCGTGATCTGGATGACCGGCGCCGCCAGCACCCCGGCCAGCGCCGCCAGCCCGGCACCGGCGGCGTAGGTCAGCGCCACCATCACCGGCACGTTGACGCCGAAAGCCTGCACCAGCGTCGGGTTCTCGGTGCCGGCACGCAGGTAGGAGCCCAGCCGCGTGCGCTCGATGACGAACCAGGTGCTGAAACACACCGTCAGCGAGGCGACGATGACCCAGGCGCGGTAGTTCGGCAGGATCATGAAGCCCAGGTCGGTCGCGCCCTGCAGCGCCTCGGGCACCGGGTATTGCTGGCCGGAGACGCCGAACTGCTCGCGCAGCACGCCTTCGGCGATCAGCGCCAGGCCGAAGGTCAGCAGCAGGCCGTAGATCGGGTCGACCTTGTACAGGCGCTTGAGCAGCGTGCGCTCGACGACGATGCCCAGGGCACCCACCACCAGCGGCGCCAGCACCAGCGCTGCCCAGTAGTTCAGCCCGAACTTCTCCAGCGCCAGCCAGGCGACGTAGGCGCCCAGCATGTAGAGCGCGCCGTGGGCGAAGTTGACGATCCCCAGCAACCCGAAGATCACCGCCAGCCCGAGGCTCAGCATGGCGTAGAACGAGCCGTTCACCAGGCCCAGCATGAGCTGGCCCAGGAAGGCCTGCAGCGGGATGCCGAGGATGTCCATCGCGTCAGCCCGCGGTCACTTCCAGAGAGCGCACTTGGACTCGGACTTCGTGGTCCAGGCCTCCTCGCCCTTGAAGGTCTGGACCACGTTGTAGTAGTCCCAGGGCTCGACCGACTTGTCCGGCGTCTTCACCTGCATCAGGTACATGTCGTGCACCATGCGGCCGTCTCCGCGGATGAAGCCGTCCTTGGCGAAGATGTCGTTGACCTTGGTCTTGCGCATCTGCGCCAGCACCTTGTCCGGGTCGTCGCTGCCGGTGGCCTTGACGGCGGCGAGGTACTGCGTCGCCACCGAGTAGTCGCCTGCCTGCAGCGACGACGGCATGCGCTTCATCTTCTCGAAGAAGCGCCGGCCCCAGGCGCGCGTCTCGGCGTCGCGGTTCCAGTACCAGCTGTCGGTCAGGTACATGCCCTGGGTCGTCTTCAGCCCCAGCGAGTGGATGTCGTTGATGAAGACCAGCAGCCCTGCGAGCTTCATCGACTTGGTGACGCCGAACTCGTTGGCCGCCTTGATCGCGTTGATGGTGTCGCCGCCGGCGTTGGCCAGGCCCAGGATCTGCGCCTTGCTCGCCTGCGCCTGCAGCAGGAAGGACGAGAAGTCGGTGGCCGACAGCGGGTGCTTGACCGAGCCGACGACGTTGCCGCCGGCGGCCTTGACCACCGCCGAAGCGTCGTTCTGCAGCTGCGCGCCGAAGGCGTAGTCGGCGGTCAGGAAGTACCAGCTCTTGCCGCCGGCCTTGACCACCGCGTTGCCGGTGCCCTTGGCCAGCGCCACGGTGTCGTAGGCCCAGTGCACGGTGTACGGGTTGCACTGCTCGTTGGTCAGCGCCGAGGTCGCGGCGCCGACGGCGATGAAGGGCTTCTTCTTCTCGGCCGCCACCTTGGCCATCGCCAGGCTGGTGCCGGAGTTGGTGCCGCCGATCAGCAGGTCCAGGCCCTGGGTGTCGAACCACTCGCGCGCCTTGGCGGCGGCGACGTCGGCCTTGTTCTGGTGGTCGGCGAACACGACCTCGATCTTCTTGCCGGCGACGCTGCCGCCGGCGTCGGCGATGGCCATGCGGATGGCCTCGACGCCGCCGGCGCCGTCGATGTCGGAGTACAGCCCCGACATGTCCGTGATCAGGCCGATGCGCACCACGTCGCCCGAGATCTGGGCGTGGGCGCTGGCGCCGAAAGCGGCGGCCATCGCGAGCGTGCAGGCGCACGTGATCTTGCTGAGTCTCATGGGGTCGTCTCCGTCGGGGTTGTGGGGGCAGGGGCGTTCACACGCCGAGGTACTCGTGCAGGCGCTCCAGCCGCGCCGGCAGTTCGGCCTGGCTGAACTGCTGGATCACCTGGCCGTGTTCCATCACGAGAAAGCGGTCCGCCAGCGGCGCCGCGAAGCGGAAGTTCTGCTCGACCATCACGATCGTGTAGCCCTCGCGCCGCAGCGCCAGCACCATCTCGGCGAGCTTGTGCACGATGACCGGCGCCAGGCCTTCGCTGATCTCGTCGAGCAGCAGCAGGCGGGCGCCGGTGCGCAGGATGCGCGCCACGGCCAGCATCTGCTGTTCGCCGCCCGAGAGCCGCGTGCCCTGGCTGGCGGCGCGCTCCTTCAGGTTCGGGAACATCGTGTAGATCTGGTCGAGCGACATGCCGCCCGGGGCCAGCGTCGGCGGCAGCAGCAGGTTCTCCTCGGCCGACAGGCTGGAGAAGATGCCGCGTTCCTCGGGGCAGTAGCCGATGCCCAGGCGCGCGACGCGGTGCGTCGACAGCGCGATGGCCTCGGTGCCGCGCACCCTCACCGAGCCCTTGCGCGCGCCGGTCAGGCCCATGATCGCGCGCAGCGTGCTGGTGCGCCCGGCGCCGTTGCGGCCCAGGAGCGTCACGACCTCGCCTTCGTCGACGTGGAAGTCGACGCCGTGCAGCACGTGCGACTCGCCGTACCAGGCGTGCAGGCCACTCACCTCGAGCAAACGTGTGCCGGCCATCAGTGCGCCCCCGCGAGCTGGGCGTCGGCGCTGCCCATGTAGGCTTCCATCACCGCCGGGTTGCGCGAGACATCGGCATACGGCCCTTCGGCCAGCGTCGCGCCGCGCTGCAGCACGGTGATGGTGTCGGCGATGCTGGCGACGACGCTCATGTTGTGTTCGACCATCAGGATCGTGCGATCGGCCGACACCTGCTTGATCAGCCGGCGCACGCGGTCCACGTCTTCCAGCCCCATGCCCTGGGTTGGTTCGTCCAGCAGCATCAGCTGCGGCTCCATCGCCAGCGTGGTCGCGATCTCGAGCGCACGCTTGCGGCCGTAGCTCAGTTCCACCGCCAGGTGGCCGGCGTAGTCGGCCAGGTCGACGGCGCGCAGCAGCTCGCGTGCGCGCTCGTTCAGCCCGTGCAGCGAACGTTCGGCGCGCCAGAACTGGAACGAGTTGCCGAGCTTCCTCTGCAGCGCCACGCGCACGTTCTCCAGCACCGTCAGGTGCGGGAACACGGCCGAGATCTGGAACGAGCGGATGACGCCGCGGCGCGCGATGTGCGCCGGCGACTCGCCGGTGATGTCCTGCCCGTCGAACAGGATGCGGCCACTGGTCGGGCGCAGGAACTTGGTCAGCAGGTTGAAGCAGGTGGTCTTGCCGGCGCCGTTGGGGCCGATCAGCGCGTGGATGTGGCCACGGCGCACGCGCAGGTTCACCTTGTTCACGGCGACGAAGCCCTTGAACTCCTTCGTCAGGTCCTGCGTCTCGAGGATGTGGTCGGCGCTCATCGTGTGTCCTCGCGGGCGCCCAGGCGGCGCGACAGCGTGCGCGCGGCCTGCAGCACCAGCTCGCGCTGGCGCGAGAGGGTTGCGGGGTCGAGCGCGGCCTTGTTGATGCAGAAGGCGATGCCGGCGACGGGCCGGCCGGCGGTGTCGACCACCGGGGCGGCGAGTGCGTAGACGCCTTCGCGCACGCCGCCGTCGTCGACCGCCCAGCCGCGTTCGCGCGCTTCGGCCAGCTCGGCCAGCAGCGCGTCGACGTCGGTCGCGCCCGGCGGCACCAGCGCACGCACCTCGGCCGGGTCCAGGCAGGCGAGCATGGCCTTGCCGGTGCTGGTGACCCAGGCCGGCAGCCGCATGCCCAGGCTGAAGGCCAGGCTGAGCGGGCGCGCGCTGTTGCGCACGCCGATGTAGACGACGTCGGCGCCGTTGAGCACCGACAGCACCAGTGTCTCGTCGGGCGGCGGGGTCTCGCGCCAGAGTGCGTCGAACTCGGCGGCGACGTGGGTGCTGGCGACAAAGGCCGCGGCCAGCGTCATCACGCCCGGGCCGATCAGCAGCGCGCCGTTGTCGGCGCGGCGCAGGTAGCCGCAGTTCAGCAGCGTGCCGCACAGCCCGTGCACGCTGCTGCGCGGTAGATTCAGCGCCGCGGCCAGGCCGGCCATGCTCATCGGCCGGCGCTCGCGCGCCAGCAGGTCCAGCACCGACACCGCGCGCACGACCGCCGGCACCAGGGCGGCGGGGCGGTCGGTCATCGGCAAGGCCATGGTCATCTGGGTGTTCGATCCGCTGAACACCGTTCACGGAGCTGAACGGCCGGCGCAGTCTAGGAGCGGTCATTTCCCTATGCGCGCGGCTTGCGGGAAAGCGCTGATGGGGATGTCCCAGCCCCGAAAGCGCGGGGCGGGGGCGACCCGCAGACTCGCCGCCGGCGCCTGCCGGCCTCGTTTCAGGCGGTACGGTCGACGCGCAGCGCCAGCACGACCGAGGTCGTCGTCTTCTTCACGCCGTCGATCTCGCCGATCTCGTCGAGCAGCACGTCCAGGCGCGCGGTCGAGTCGGTGCGCAGCAGCGCCAGGTAGTCGAACTCGCCGCTGACCGAACACAGCTGGCGCAGCTCGGGCAGCGCCGCCAGCCGGCGCGTGACCTCGCGCGCCGACTTGGGTTCGATCGTGATGCCGACCCAGGCCTGCACGCCGCGTTCGGCTTCGTCCAGCCCCAGGCGCACCGTGTAGCCGACGATGACGCCGCTGCGCTCCAGCCGCTCCAGCCGCGCTATCACCGTGGTGCGCGCCACGCCCAGCTTGCGCGCGAGCTCGGCCGTGCTGGCGCGGGCGTTCGCCTGCAGCAGCGTGATCAGGTCGCGGTCCATCTGGTCGCGGGGCATGCCGACATTATGTCGGCCGCTGCCGACGATTCGTCGAAACAAGTGCCTCTTTCGACGAACTCGGCCCTATCTTGTGTCAAGCGCTGTTCCTAGACTGCGCCGCATCCCAGCCCTCACCCCGAAGGAGCCCGAATGCGCGTGACCCTGCTCGGTGCCGGCCACATCGGCCAGACCATCGCCCGCCTGCTGTCGGCCAGCGGCGACTACGAACTGACCGTCGTCGACCGCGACGCCGCGCCGCTGGCCGCGCTGCAAGGCCTGCCGCTGGCCACGCGTGTGGCCGACACCGGCGACGACGCCGCGCTGCTGGCGCTGCTGCGCGGCCAGGACGCGGTGATCAACGCGCTGCCCTACTACCTGGCGACGCGTGTCGCGACGCAGGCGCGCGAGGCGCGCTGCCACTACTTCGATCTGACCGAGGACGTCGCCGCGACGCGCGCGATCAAGGCCCTGGCCGAAGGCGCGAGCACCGCCTTCATGCCGCAGTGCGGTCTCGCGCCGGGTTTCATCGGCATCGTCGCGCACCACCTGGCGCAGAGCTTCGACGCGCTGCACGAGCTGAAGATGCGGGTCGGCGCGCTGCCGGCCTTCCCGACGAACGCGCTGAAATACAACCTGACCTGGAGCGTCGACGGCCTGATCAACGAGTACTGCCACCCCTGCGAGGCGATCCGCGACGGTCGGGCGACCGAGGTGCTGGCGCTCGAAGGGCTGGAGCACTTCTCGCTGGACGGCACCGAGTACGAGGCTTTCAACACCTCGGGCGGCCTGGGCACGCTGTGCGAGACCTGGGCCGGCCGCGTGCAGACGCTGGACTACAAGAGCGTGCGCTACCCCGGCCACCGCGCGCTGATGAAGCTGCTGCTGGAGGAACTGCTGCTCAAGCACGACCAGGGCACGCTGAAGGACATCATGCGGCGCGCGATCCCGAGCACGATGCAGGACGTGGTGCTGGTCTTCGTCACCGCCAGCGGCATGCGCGGCGGCGCGCTGGTGCAGGAGGTGTTCGCGCGCAAGATCTTCGCCGAGCGTGCGCCGGGCCAGCCGACCTCGGCGATCCAGATCACGACGGCCGCCGGCATCTGCGCCGCGGTCGACCTGTTCCGCGAAGGCCGGCTGCCGCAGCAGGGTTTCGTGCGCCAGGAACAGGTGGCGCTGCCGGACTTCCTGGCCAACCGCTTCGGCGCCGCCTATCAGCAGTCGCGCCAGGTCGAAAGCATCGGCTGAAAGAGCGGCCGGCCGTGCTGTTTCATCCGGTTCCCTCAATGGCACAATCATTCGAAGAATGAAAGTCCAGGGAGGAACCATGCAAATCAAGAATCTGCAGCGCTCGGCCGTGCTCGTCTTCGCGGTGCTCGCCGCGGGCTGTACCGCGGTGACCAAGATTTCGACGACGCAAGCCGGTGGGCGCGTGGCGATCGAGAATTCGAAAGATTTTTCCGCGCCCCGCGTCGAGACGATTGCCGCCACCAGCTTCGGCAATTACGACTTCAAGGCCGAGGCCCCGGGCCTGGATCCGTTTTACGGGATGCTGCCGCTGAAGTTCAACGGCGGCTATCTTGCTCTGGATATCCTCTTCTTCGCGCCGGCGGCTTTCTACAATCTCCGCGAGGTGTATCCGGAGTACGAGTTCGACGTCGAGAAGAAGCACGTGAAGTATCGCAAGTCGTCGGCCGACGAATGGATCATCTACGTTCCGCTCGATCCCGCCGCGGCGCACACGCGCAACAGTCTGAAGGCGCCCGAGTAAGGCCGGCGCGCCCCGGCGGCAGCGCCGGCCACGGCAGAATGCGGGCCCTTCGTCTCACGGGACCTGCATGACTCTCTCGCGCTCGGGCGGCTTCGACGCCGCCATCGTCGACCTCGACGGCACCCTGGTTGACACCGTCGGCGATTTCGAACTCGCGCTCGGCCATGCGCTGCACGACCTGGGCTACACGCCGGTCTCGCGCGCCTTCATCTCGCACACCGTCGGCAAGGGCACCGAACACCTGATCCGGCGCACGCTGGCCGAAGCCGGTGCGCCGGCCTCGCTGTACGAGGCCGCCGACGAGCGCTACCGCCACCACTACCTGCGTATCAACGGCCAGGCCTCGCTCGTCTACCCCGGCGCGGCCGAAGGCCTGCAGGCGCTGAAGGCGATGGGGCTCAAGCTCGCCTGCGTGACGAACAAACCGGCGGCCTTCGCGCTGCCGCTGCTCGAGGCCAAGGGGCTGGCGCGCTGGTTCGACCTCGCCTACGGCGGCGACGCCTTCGAGCGCAAGAAGCCCGACCCGATGCCGCTGCTCAAGGCCTGCGAAGCACTGGGCACGCTGCCGGCGCGCACGCTGATGATCGGCGACTCGATGAACGACGCCCAGGCGGCCCGCGCCGCCGGCTGCCGGGTGGCGCTGGTGCGCTACGGCTACAACCACGGCGAGCCGGTCGAGGCCGCGGGCGCCGACGCGATCGTCGACCGCATCGACGAGCTGCCGGCGCTAATGGCCTGACTCGGCACCGCGCCGCGTCGCGCGCCCCAGCAGCGCGTCCTTGAGCGCGGCGTCGGCGGGCCTGGGGCCCAGCCAGATGCTGAGCAGCGAGGTGAAGAACTCGGGCTCGCGGATCGGCTCGCTGGCCGCCTTGCCGTTGACGAGCACGCTGGTGCCGACGCCGGGCACGAAGTCGACGCTGAAGTGGTCACCGGCCAGCAGCTTCTTGCGCGCCGAGAAGATGTCGGCCATGCGCAGCGTGCCGGGGATGGACTGCAGCCAGTGCTGCGGCGGCGCGTTGTCTTCCATGCCGCGCGTGAACAGCCGGCCGAGTTCGTTGGCATCGATGTCGCGCAGCATCACGACGTGGATGCGCTTGGGGCCGGGCATCGCGAGCACGGCTTCGGGCGTGTCGGCGCGCTGGGGCAGATACAGCCCCGCGGTGTAGACCTTGACGACGAACTTGTAGCGCACGCCGGCACCATTGAGCCCCAGGCTGTTGCCGCCGACGCTGGCGGCCGCGGGGTAGGGCACGCCCGCCGGCTCGGCGGCGGGCTGGCTGTTCGCGGCGCTGGACAGGAGCAGCGTGGTCACCAGGAAGGCCGTCAGGACGCGCAGATGCATGGCGGTGCTCGAAGGATGAACCCGGCGATGGCGGGCGCCTGAGTCTGGCATCGCATCGGCCGAGCGGCGGTCGCCCCGGTTACACTGGCAGCACTCATGTTCACGGCCCACGCATCGACCAAAGGTTCCCGCGACCGGGGAGCCTGGCCCTGGCGTCGCTCTCGCTAGCCTCGCCTGACCACCGCGTCAGGCCACGCCGCGAGACGCCGACACCCCAGTCGGCGCCGCTTCTCAAGACGACATGCAGTGCCTGAGCCTAGACGCGCCGGGTGACTGCCGCGAGAGGGCCCAGAAGTGATCACTGAACTCGAATTCAAGAGCCTTGCCGAGCAGGGCTACAACCGCATTCCGCTCATCGCCGAGGCCTTCGCCGACCTCGAGACGCCGCTGTCGCTGTACCTGAAGCTGGCCGGCGGCCAGCGCAACAGCTTCCTGCTCGAATCGGTCGTCGGCGGCGAACGTTTCGGCCGCTACTCCTTCATCGGCCTGCCCGCGCACACGCTGCTGCGAGCCACGGGCGGGCTGACCGAGGTCGTGCACGACGGCGCCGTGGTCGAGACGCACGAAGGCAATGCGCTCGACTTCATCGAGGCCTACCAGAAACGCTTCAAGGTGGCGCTGCCGCCGGGGCTGCCTCGGTTCTGCGGCGGGCTGGCGGGTTATTTCGGCTACGACGCGGTGCGCTACATCGAGCCGCGGCTGGCCAGGACCGAGAAGCCCGGCGGCCTGGACACGCCCGACATCCTGCTGCTGCAGACCGAGGAAGTCGCCGTCATCGACAACCTGTCGGGCCGGCTGTACCTGATCGTCTGGGCCGACCCGGGATCGCCCGAGGCCTTCTTCCGCGGCAAGAAGCGTCTCGCCGAGCTGACCGACCGGCTGCGTTATTCGGTCACCGCGCCGCAGGTGCGGCGTGGCCCGAGCTACGCCGTCGAGCGCGAGACGACGCAGCAGCAGCTGGAAGACGCAGTGCGGCGCTGCAAGGAATACATTGCCGCCGGCGACTGCATGCAGGTCGTCATCGGCCAGCGGCTGAAGAAACGCTACACCGAGAGCCCGCTGTCGCTGTACCGCGCGCTGCGCTCGCTGAACCCGTCGCCCTACATGTATTACTACGACATGGGCGACTTCCAGATCGTCGGCGCCAGCCCCGAGATCCTGGTGCGCCAGGAGAGCACGCCCGAAGGCCGCAAGGTGACGATCCGCCCGCTGGCCGGCACGCGCCCGCGCGGCGCGACGCCCGAGCGCGACGCGGCGCTGGCCGCCGAGCTGAAGGCCGACCCGAAGGAACGCGCCGAGCACCTGATGCTGATCGACCTGGCGCGCAACGACATCGGCCGCATCGCCAAGACCGGCACGGTCAAGGTGACCGAGGCCTTCGAGGTCGAGCGCTACTCGCACGTGATGCACATCGTCAGCAACGTCGAGGGCCTGCTGGAGGACGGCGCCACCAGCCTGGACGTGTTCCGCGCCAGCTTCCCGGCCGGCACGCTGAGCGGCGCGCCCAAGATCCGGGCGATGGAGATCATCGACGAGCTCGAACCCGTCAAGCGCGGCATCTACGGCGGCGCCTGCGGCTACCTCAGTTTCGCCGGCGACATGGACCTGGCGATCGCGATCCGCACCGGCATCGTCCAGCACAACACGCTGTACGTGCAGGCCGCGGCCGGCGTCGTCGCCGACTCGGTGCCCGAGCTCGAGTGGAAGGAGACCGAGGCCAAGGCCCGGGCGCTCATCCGCGCGGCGGAACTCGTGGAAGAGGGGTTCTGATCATGCTGCTGATGATCGACAACTACGACAGCTTCACCTTCAACCTGGTGCAGTACTTCGGCGAGCTGGGCGAGGACGTGCGCGTGCTGCGCAACGACGAGATCGACGTCGCCGGCATCGCCGCGCTCAAGCCCGACCGGCTGGTGCTGTCGCCGGGGCCGTGTTCGCCGGCCGAGGCCGGGGTCTGCGTCGAGGCCATCCGCCACTTCACCGGCAAGCTGCCGCTGCTGGGCGTGTGTCTGGGCCACCAGGCCATCGGCGCGGCGCTCGGCGGGCGCGTCGTCCGCGCCCAGGTGCAGATGCACGGCAAGGCGAGTGAGATCAGGACCGACGGCCGCGGCGTCTACGCCGGCCTGCCGGAACGGTTCACGGTGATCCGCTACCACTCGCTGGCGATCGAGCGCGAGACGCTGCCGGCGGAGCTGGAGATCACGTCGACGACGGCCGACGGCGAGATCATGGGCGTGCGCCACCGCGGCCTGGCCGGCACGGCCACGCCGCTGGAAGGGGTGCAGTTCCACCCCGAGTCCATCCTCAGCGAACACGGCCACGCGATGCTGAAGAACTTCCTGACCATGGGCGCGGCGCGCTGAAGCCGAAGGGGAACACGATGGCGATCACGAATACCGAGGCGCTGACGCGCGTCATCGAGCACCGCGAGATCTTCCACGACGAGATGCTCGAGCTGATGCGCCGCATCATGAACGGCGAGATGTCGCCGGTGATGATCGCGGCCTTCGCGATCGGGTTGCGCGTCAAGAAGGAGAGCATCGGCGAGATCGCGGCCGCGGCCCAGGTGATGCGCGAGTTCGCGACGCCTGTGCCGGTGGCCGACCGCAGCGGCCTGGTCGACATCGTCGGCACCGGCGGCGACGGCTCGCACACCTTCAACATCTCGACCGCGGCGACCTTCGTCGCCGCCGCGGCCGGTGCACGCGTGGCCAAACACGGCGGCCGCAGCGTCTCGTCGACCTCGGGTTCGGCCGACGTGATGGAGGCGCTGGGCGCCTACATCGGCCTGACGCCGGAGCAGGTCGCCGCCTGCCTGGAAGAAACCGGCATCGGCTTCATGTTCGCGCCCAACCATCACGCGGCGATGAAACACGCCGCGCCGGTGCGGCGCGAGCTCGGCGTGCGCACGATCTTCAACATCCTGGGCCCGCTGACGAATCCGGCCGGCGCGCCCAACCAGCTGCTGGGCGTGTTCCACCCCGACCTGGTCGGCATCCAGGTGCGGGTGCTGCAGCGCCTGGGCAGCGAACACGCGCTCGTCGTCTACGGCACCTGCGGCATGGACGAGATCTCGCTGTCGGGCGAAACCATGGTCGGCGAGCTGAAGGACGGCGAGGTGCGCGAGTACGTGGTGCACCCGAGCGACTTCGGCCTGCCCGTCTACGACGTGCGCGTGCTGCGTGTGGCCAACCGCGACGAGTCGCTGGCCTGCATCCGCCGCGTGCTCGCCAACGAAGACGGGCCGATGCGCGACATCGTGCTGCTCAACGCCGGCGGTGCGCTCTACTGCGCCGGCGTCGCGGCTTCGATCGCCGACGGCGTGCGCCGGGCGCGCGAAGCGGTGGCTTCGGGTGCGGCGGCGGCCAAGCTCGAGCAGTACGTCGCCGTCAGCAACCGTTTCCGCCCCGCCTGAACATGGACGACATCCTGCAGCGCATCGTGGCCGTCAAACACGAGGAGATCGCCGCCGGCCGGCGCGAGCGCAGCCTGCAGAGCTGGCGCGACGAGGCCGAGGCGCGGCGCGACACGCGTGGTTTCGAGGCCGGGCTGCGCCAGCGCATCGCCGCCGGCCACGCCGGCGTCATCGCCGAGGTCAAGAAGGCGAGCCCGAGCAAAGGCGTGCTGCGCGAACACTTCGTGCCGGCCGAGATCGCCGCGTCCTACGAGCGCCACGGTGCCGCTGCCTTGAGCGTGCTGACCGACCAGCGCTTCTTCCAGGGTTCGGTCGCCGCGCTGCAGGCCGCTCGCGCCGCCTGCGCGCTGCCGGTGCTGCGCAAGGACTTCATCGTCGACGAATACCAGGTGTTCGAAGCGCGTGCGATCGGCGCCGACGCCATCCTGCTGATCGCCGCCTGCCTGGACGATGTGCAGATGCACGACCTGGAGGCCTGCGCGCACGCGCTCGGCCTGGACGTGCTGGTCGAGGTGCACGACGGCGCCGAGCTGGAACGTGCGCTCGGCCTGAAGACGCCGCTGCTGGGCATCAACAACCGCAACCTGCGGACTTTCGAGGTCACGCTGGAGACGACGCTGGGTCTGTTGGCGCAGGTGCCGGCCGAGCGGCTGCTGGTCACCGAGTCCGGCATCCTGGGCCCGGCCGACGTGCAGCGCATGCGCGCCGCCGGCGTGCACGCCTTCCTCGTCGGCGAGGCCTTCATGCGCGCGAGCGACCCCGGCGCGGCGCTGGCCGGCCTGTTCGCATGACGGCCGACGAACTGCCGGCAGCGTTCGCGACGCTGCCGCCGGCCTGGCGCGCGGTGTTGCCGGGCTGGACACCGGCGGCCGAGGCGGCCGTCGTCGACCGTGTGCGCGCCGTCTCGGCCACACGCGAGATCGGCCCGCCGGACCCGTTCCGCGCGCTGCGGCTGGTGGCGCCCGACGCCGTGCGGGTCGTGCTGCTGGGTCAGGATCCCTATCCGCGGCCGGGCCACGCCGACGGGCTGGCCTTCTCCGCCGGCCATGGAAAGCCCCACTCGCTGCGTCGGGTTTTTGACGTGCTGGCGGCGGACCGGCCTGACTGGCAGCGGCCCGAGCGCTGGGCGCTGGACGGCTGGGCGGCGCAGGGCGCGCTGCTGCTGAACCCGGTGCTGACGGTTGAAATCGGCAGCGCCGGCAGCCATCTGGCATGTGGTTGGCAGGCGCTCACATCCGAAATCGTCTCGGTTTTGTGCCAACGTGAGCAGGCGCCGGCATTCCTGTTGTGGGGAAAACCGGCGAATGCCTTCTTCGATGCGGCCTGTCCGGCGGGCTGCCGGCCGCCTGTCTGGCGTACGCGCCACCCGTCGCACGACTTCCGGCGCGAGTTCATGGCTGACGGCAGTCACTTCGCCGCGACGGCTGATCGCATCGATTGGTGGCGCGGGGCTGGTATTTCCTGCTGACCGTGCTACACTCTCTGGCTCTCCGGAGGGGTGCCCGAGTGGCTAAAGGGGGCAGACTGTAAATCTGTTGGCTTACGCCTACGCTGGTTCGAATCCAGCCTCCTCCACCAGAGAGACTTTGCTAGACGGTTGTGCCCGCGGGAGTAGTTCAATGGCAGAACCTTAGCCTTCCAAGCTAATGACGCGGGTTCGATTCCCGTCTCCCGCTCCAGGAAGGTTTCGAAGGTTCTCGTCGTCGAATCCCGCGCCGTCGTTACGGGTCTGCCGGCCCATCTGCCAGGCAGCGCCGGTCGTCAGACCCGTACCGATTGCCCATGTGGCTCAGTGGTAGAGCACTCCCTTGGTAAGGGAGAGGTCGCGCGTTCGATCCGCGCCATGGGCACCACGATTCGCTAGTAATCGACTCGACACGATCGAGTTTCTCAGCCAGGAGCACCTGACATGGCAAAGGGTAAGTTCGAACGCACGAAGCCGCACGTGAACGTGGGCACGATCGGCCACGTCGACCACGGCAAGACGACGCTGACGGCGGCGATCACGACGATCCTGGCGGCGAAGTTCGGCGGCGAAGCGAAGGCGTACGACCAGATCGACGCGGCGCCGGAAGAAAAGGCGCGTGGCATCACGATCAACACGGCGCACGTCGAGTACGAAACCGCCAAGCGCCACTATGCGCACGTCGACTGCCCGGGGCACGCCGACTACGTGAAGAACATGATCACGGGTGCGGCGCAGATGGACGGCGCGATTCTGGTGTGCTCGGCCGCTGACGGCCCGATGCCGCAGACGCGCGAGCACATTCTGCTGGCCCGTCAGGTCGGTGTGCCGTACATCATCGTGTTCCTGAACAAGTGCGACATGGTGGACGACGCCGAGCTGCTGGAGCTCGTCGAGATGGAAGTCCGCGAACTGCTGAGCAAGTACGAGTTCCCGGGCGACGACACGCCGATCATCAAGGGTTCGGCCAAGCTGGCGATCGAAGGCGACAAGGGCGAGCTGGGCGAACAGGCGATTTTCCGCCTGGCTGACGCGCTGGACAGCTACATCCCGACGCCGGAGCGCGCGGTGGACGGCACGTTCCTGATGCCGGTGGAAGACGTGTTCTCGATCTCGGGCCGCGGCACCGTGGTGACGGGCCGTGTCGAACGCGGCGTGATCAAGGTCGGCGAAGAAATCGAAATCGTCGGCATCCGCCCGACGGTCAAGACGACCTGCACCGGCGTGGAAATGTTCCGCAAGCTGCTGGACCAAGGTCAAGCGGGCGACAACGTGGGCATTCTGCTGCGCGGCACGAAGCGCGAAGAAGTCGAGCGCGGTCAGGTGCTGTGCAAGCCGGGTTCGGTCAAGCCGCACACGCACTTCACGGCCGAGATCTACGTGCTGAGCAAGGAAGAGGGTGGTCGCCACACGCCGTTCTTCAACAACTATCGCCCGCAGTTCTACTTCCGCACGACGGACGTGACTGGCGCGGTGGAGCTGCCGAAGGACAAGGAAATGGTGATGCCGGGCGACAACGTGTCGATCACGGTGAAGCTGATCGCCCCGATCGCGATGGAAGAAGGCCTGCGCTTCGCCATCCGTGAAGGCGGTCGCACCGTCGGCGCCGGCGTCGTCGCCAAGATCATCGAGTAATCTGTCAAGGTCAACCGCAGGGGCATAGCTCAACTGGCAGAGCGTCGGTCTCCAAAACCGAAGGTCGGGGGTTCGATCCCCTCTGCCCCTGCCACCCGATCACTCGGGTGCCCAAGACACCAGCCCGCGGGCGCTGAAAAGCCCGGCGGGCTTTGCTGCTGATGGCGGCAACGTAACCTGTAGCCCATGTCCACCCAACCCCAAGTCGAAACCGTCTCCACGGGCGCCGACAAGGCCAAGCTGGCCGTCGCAGCCGTTCTGCTCGTGGCCGGTATCGTCGTGTTCTACGTGCTCGGGCAGCGTGAGCTGTGGCAGCGTGTCGTTGCCCTGCTGGTGCTGCTCGCCGGCGCGGTGGGCGTCTTCTTCACCGCCGAAACCGGCCGCCAGCTGATCGCCTTCGGCCGCGAGTCGACCAAGGAAGTGAAGAAGGTGGTCTGGCCGACCCGCAAGGAAGCCGGCCAGATGACGCTGTACGTGTTCGCCTTCGTGTTCGCGATGGCGCTCTTCATGTTCCTGACCGACAAGACGCTCGAGTGGGTGTTGTACGACCTGATCCTGGGCTGGAAGCGCTGAGGGCGAACACGATGACGGAACAACCGCAAGCCACCCCGACCCCCGAGGCCACCGCGCCCGCCAGCACCAAGCGCTGGTACGTCGTGCATGCCTACTCGGGCATGGAAAAAGCCGTCGAACGCAACCTGCGCGAGCGTATCGACCGCGCCGGCATGCAGGACAAGTTCGGCCGCATCCTGGTGCCGACCGAAGAGGTCGTCGAGCTCAAGAACGGCAAGAAGGCCGTGACCGAGCGCCGTTTCTTCCCGGGCTACGTGCTCGTCGAGATGGACATGGCCGACGACACCTGGCACCTGGTCAAGCACACCAGCAAGGTCACCGGCTTCGTCGGCGGCGCGCGCAACCGCCCGGCGCCGATCTCCGAAGCCGAGGTGATGAAGATCGTCAACCAGATGCAGGAAGGCGTCGACAAGCCCCGGCCCA
The DNA here is from genome assembly GCF_016583785.1 of Rubrivivax gelatinosus. GTDB lineage: Bacteria > Pseudomonadota > Gammaproteobacteria > Burkholderiales > Burkholderiaceae_C > Rubrivivax > Rubrivivax gelatinosus_B. The sequence continues at coordinate 58,407 of NZ_NRRU01000001.1, forward strand.
AGGTCGAGTGGACGGTCGGCGAGATGGTCCGCGTCAAGGAAGGCCCGTTCACCGACTTCAACGGCGCCGTCGAAGAAGTCAACTACGAGAAGAGCAAGGTCAAGGTCTCGGTCACGATCTTCGGTCGTGCCACTGGCGTCGAACTCGACTTCTCGCAGGTGGAGAAGGTCTGACGCCCGCCGGCCGCCGCGCCGGCGTCGCGAAGAACCAGGGCGCCCGCCTGCAACCCCGGGCGCCCTTTGCAACGACAGGGTCTGCATGACGAGGAGCTGGTGTCCCCAGCGCTAGAACTCGGTAGGAGCCATCATGGCAAAGAAAATCGTCGGCTTCATCAAGCTGCAAGTCCCGGCCGGCAAGGCCAACCCCTCGCCCCCGATCGGCCCGGCGCTCGGTCAGCGCGGCCTGAACATCATGGAGTTCTGCAAGGCGTTCAACGCCCAGACGCAGAGCTACGAGCCGGGCCTGAAGCTGCCGGTCGTGATCACGGCCTACGCCGACAAGTCCTTCACCTTCATCCTGAAGTCGCCCCCGGCGACCGTGCTGCTGAAGAAGGCCGCCAAGATCGAGAAGGGTTCCGGCCGTGCCCACCTGGAGAAGGTCGGCAAGGTCACGCGCGAGCAGCTCGAAGAAATCGCCAAGACCAAGATGAAGGACCTCACCGCCGCCGACATGGACGCCGCGGTGAAGACCATCGCCGGTTCCGCCCGCTCGATGGGCCTCATTGTTGAAGGGGTCTGACGCCATGGCCAAGCTCACCAAGAAAGCCAAGGCCCTGAAGGGCAAGGCCGACAGCACCAAGCTGTACCCGCTGGCCGACGCGCTCGCGCTCGTTAAGGAAGCCGCCACCGCCAAGTTCGACGAGTCGATCGACGTCGCCGTGCAACTGGGTGTCGACGCCAAGAAGTCCGACCAGGTCGTGCGCGGCGCGGTCGTGATGCCCGCGGGCACTGGCAAGACCAAGCGTGTCGCCGTCTTCGCCCAGGGCGCCAAGGCCGAGGAAGCCAAGGCCGCCGGTGCCGACATCGTCGGCATGGACGACCTGGCTGCCGAGATCAAGGCCGGCAACCTGAACTTCGACGTCGTGATCGCCTCGCCGGACACGATGCGCGTCGTCGGTACGCTGGGCCAGATCCTCGGCCCGCGCGGTCTGATGCCGAACCCGAAGGTCGGCACCGTGACCCCGGACGTCGCCCAGGCCGTGCGCAACGCCAAGGCCGGCCAAGTCCAGTTCCGCGTCGACAAGGGCGGCATCATCCACGCGACGATCGGCCGCCGTTCGTTCGAGTCGGATCGCCTGACCGACAACCTGCGCGCGCTGATCGAGGCCCTGAACAAGTCCAAGCCGGCTTCGAGCAAGGGCGTGTACCTGCGCAAGATCGCCGTGTCCTCGACGATGGGCATCGGCGTTCGTGTCGACACCCAGTCGATCGCCGCGCAGGCCTGAACCTGATACGGGGCCGCACGCTTCAGTCTGGCGTGCGGCCTTTCGAATTGGTGGGCTGTCCGGCCGCGAGGTCGGGCAGGTCATCCAAGACCGCTGGCGGAGCTTTCGGGCTCCTTAATCTGCCGGGCACCCTTCGCGGGGTTCCTGGTGGCCAGCGCAGATGGCGGTCCCGCTGCTGAAGGTTTTCCCGGGAGTTGTTGCCGGGGTTTCCCGAAACAGAAGGTCGCTGATTCCAGGCGTGCCGTGGTCGCGAGACCCGGCACATGATGTGTGAGGAACAGACCTTGAGTCTCAATCGCAACGAGAAGGCAGCCGTCGTCGACGGCGTGTCGGCGCAAGCCGCACGCTCGCAGACGCTCGCGCTGGCCGAGTATCGCGGCCTCACCGTGGCTCACCTCGACAAGCTGCGCCGCCAGGCGCGCGACAACGGCGTTTATCTTCACGTGCTGAAGAACACGCTGGCCCGTCGCGCCGTCGCCGGCACGCCCTTCGAAGTGGCCTCGGACGCGATGGTCGGTCCGCTGATCTACGGCTTTTCCGAGGATGCCGTCGCCGCCGCGAAAGTCGTCTCCGACTTCGCCAAGGGCAACGACAAGCTCGTCGTCAAGGGTGGTGCCTACGCAGGCAAGCTGCTCGACGCCAACGGCATCAAGGCGCTCGCCTCGATCCCGAGCCGCGAAGTGCTGATCGCCCAGGTGGCGGGTCTGCTGAAGTCGCCGATCCAGCGCATGGCCGGCGTGATCGCCGCCGTCGCCGAGCAAAAGGGCGGCGCCGAAGCGCCTGCCGAAGCTCCGGCGGCCTGACGCATCCGATTCATTGAACTTTTACTGATTTCGAGGAACCTGAAATGGCATTCGACAAAGACGCTTTCCTGGCTGCGATGGACAGCATGACCGTGATGGAACTCAATGACCTGGTCAAGGCCATCGAGGAGAAGTTCGGCGTGTCCGCCGCTGCGATGGCCGCCCCGGCCGCCGGTGGCGCCGCCGCCGCCGCCCCGGTCGAAGAAAAGACCGAATTCAACGTCATGCTGCTGGAAGCCGGCGCGAACAAGGTCTCGGTCATCAAGGCCGTGCGCGAACTGACGGGCCTGGGCCTGAAGGAAGCCAAGGACCTGGTCGACGGCGCTCCGAAGGCTGTCAAGGAAGGCATTGCCAAGGCCGACGCCGAAGCCGCCCTCAAGAAGCTGGTCGACGCCGGCGCCAAGGCCGAAGTCAAGTAATTCGGCAGGAAGGACGACGGGGTTTTCGCACCGCCGTTCTTCAGGGTCTTCCGGGCCTCGAGCCCGGGAGCACCTGCAAACGTCGCATGATGCGGGGTTTGCAAGTGTTCTCTGATCCGACTGCAGGGAACGGGTTTGGTCGGACTCCGGTGCAACGCCGGGGTTGTCCGCCAGCGGCAGGTAGTGGCCTGCCACCAAGCCTCGGACACGACGCCGTCGCCGATTCGCCGCCCCGCCCGGGGCCGCTACCGGCGTAGCAGCCGAGGCCTCGCAACGCCTCGGCCCCGGCGCCGACGATCCGGGCAGCCAGTCGCCGACGAAATGCTGCCCAAGGCCAGGGCGGCGTTGTCGACACGGAGAGTTCAATGGCGCAAGCAACCCCCTACACGTTCACCGAGCGCAAGCGCATCCGCAAGAGCTTCGGCAAGCGCGAGAGCGTGCTCAAGGTCCCCTATCTGCTGACGATGCAGCGCGAGTCTTACGTCGCGTTCCTGCAGAAGGACGTGCCGCCGCAGCAGCGCAAGCCCGAGGGCCTGCAGGCCGCCTTCCTTTCGGCCTTCCCGATCGTCTCCCACAACGGCTTTGTGGAGATGAAGTTCCTCGAGTTCAACATCGCGAAGCCGCCCTTCGACGTGCGCGAGTGCCAGCAGCGGGGGCTGACCTTCGCCGCCGCCGTGCGCGCGAAGCTGCAGATGATCATCTACGACCGGGAATCGCATCCCGCCAAGGTCGTCAAGGAGATCAAGGAGCAGGAGGTCTACATGGGCGAAGTGCCCCTGATGACCGACTACGGCTCCTTCATCGTCAACGGCACCGAGCGTGTCATCGTCAGCCAGCTGCACCGTTCGCCGGGCGTGTTCTTCGAGCACGACAAGGGCAAGACGCACAGCTCGGGCAAGCTGCTGTTCAGCGCCCGCATCATCCCCTACCGCGGCTCTTGGCTGGACTTCGAGTTCGACCCGAAGGACATCCTGTACTTCCGCGTCGACCGCCGCCGCAAGATGCCGGTGACGATCCTGCTCAAGGCCATCGGCCTGAACCCCGAGCAGATCCTCAGCCACTTCTTCGTCTTCGACAACTTCCGCCTGATGGACTCGGGCGCGCAGATGGAGTTCGTGCCGGAACGCCTGAAGGGCGAGGTCGCGCGTTTCGACCTGACCGACAAGAACGGCGCCGTCATCGTCGAGAAGGACAAGCGCATCACCGCGCGCCACGTGCGCCAGCTCGAGCAGACCGGCACCGGCTTCGTCAGCGTGCCCGAGGACTACCTGCTGGGCCGCTTCGTCGCGCGCAACATGATCGATCCGGACACCGGTGAAATCGTCGCCAAGGCCAACGACGAAGTCACCGAGGCGCTGCTGAAGAAGCTGCGCGCCGCCGGCATCAAGGACGTGCAGTGCCTGTTCACGAACGAGCTGAACCAGGGCGCCTACATCAGCCAGACGCTGGCCTCTGACGAGACCGCCGACCAGCTGGCCGCACGCGTGGCCATCTACCGCATGATGCGCCCCGGCGAGCCGCCGACCGAAGACGCCGTCGAAGCGCTGTTCCATCGCCTGTTCTACAGCGAGGACACCTACGACCTGTCGCGCGTGGGCCGCATGAAGTTCAACGCCCGCGTGGGCCGCGACATGCCCGAGGGCAAGATGACGTTGTCCAACGAGGACATCCTCGACGTCGTCAAGATCCTCGTCGACCTGCGCAACGGCAACGGCGAAGTCGACGACATCGACCACCTGGGCAACCGTCGCGTGCGCTGCGTCGGTGAACTGGCCGAGAACCAGTACCGCTCGGGCCTCGCGCGCATCGAGAAGGCCGTCAAGGAACGTCTGGGCCAGGCCGAGACCGAAGCCCTGATGCCGCACGACCTGATCAACTCCAAGCCGATCAGCGCGGCGCTCAAGGAGTTCTTCGGTGCGAGCCAGCTCTCGCAGTTCATGGACCAGACCAACCCGCTGTCCGAGATCACGCACAAGCGGCGCGTCTCGGCCCTGGGCCCGGGCGGTCTGACGCGCGAGCGCGCCGGCTTCGAAGTCCGCGACGTGCACCCGACCCACTACGGCCGCGTCTGCCCGATCGAAACGCCGGAAGGCCCGAACATCGGCCTGATCAACTCGCTGGCGCTGTACGCGCAGTTGAACGAGTACGGCTTCCTGGAAACGCCTTACCGCCGCGTCGTCGACGGCAAGGTCACCGACCAGATCGACTACCTGTCGGCGATCGAAGAAGGCAAGTACGTCATCGCTCAGGCCAACGCCACGCTGGACGGCGAAGGCCGGCTGATCGACGAGCTGGTCTCGGCGCGCGAGAACGGCGAATCCGTGCTGCTGTCGCCGGAGCGCGTGCAGTACATGGACGTGGCGCCGACGCAGATCGTCTCGGTCGCGGCCTCGCTCGTGCCCTTCCTCGAGCACGACGATGCGAACCGCGCACTGATGGGCGCCAACATGCAGCGCCAGGCCGTGCCGACGCTGCGTCCGGAAAAGGCCCTGGTCGGTACCGGTGTCGAACGCGTCGCCGCGGTCGACTCGGGCACCGTCGTCACGGCCCGCCGCGGCGGCATCGTCGACTACGTCGACACCAACCGCATCGTCATCCGCGTCAACGACGACGAGACGGTGGCCGGTGAAGTCGGCGTCGACATCTACAACCTGATCAAGTATCAGCGTTCCAACCAGAACACCAACATCCACCAGCGCCCGATCGTCAAGCGCGGTGACCATGTCGGTGCCGGCGACGTCGTCGCCGACGGCGCGTCGACCGACCTGGGCGAGCTCGCGCTCGGCCAGAACATGCTGGTCGCGTTCATGCCGTGGAACGGCTACAACTTCGAAGACTCGATCCTGATCAGCGAACGCGTCGTCGCCGAAGACCGCTACACCTCGATCCACATCGAGGAACTGGTGGTGATGGCCCGCGACACCAAGCTGGGCTCCGAAGAAATCACGCGCGACATTCCCAACCTGTCCGAGCAGCAACTGGCTCGCCTGGACGAATCGGGCATCGTCTACATCGGCGCCGAGGTGAACCCGGGCGACGTGCTGGTCGGCAAGGTCACGCCTAAGGGCGAGACGACGCTGACGCCGGAAGAAAAGCTGCTGCGCGCGATCTTCGGCGAGAAGGCCTCCGACGTGAAGGACACCTCGCTGCGTGTCGACCAGGGCACCAGCGGCACCGTCATCGACGTCCAGGTCTTCACGCGTGAAGGCATCCAGCGCGACAAGCGCGCCCAGCAGATCATCGACGACGAACTCAAGCGCTTCCGCCTGGACCTGAACGACCAGCTGCGCATCGTCGAGGCCGACGCGTTCGACCGGATCGAGAAGCTGCTGAACGGCAAGATCGTCAACGGCGGCCCGCAGAAGATCGCCAAGGGCACGGCCATCACCAAGGAATATCTGGCGACGGTCGAGAAGTACCACTGGTTCGACATCCGCCCGGCCGAGGACGAGATCGCCAATCAGCTCGAGTCGATCAAGAACTCGCTCGAGCAGACGCGCCACAGCTTCGACCTTGCCTTCGAAGAGAAGCGCAAGAAGCTGACGCAGGGCGACGAGCTGCCCGCTGGCGTGCTGAAGATGGTGAAGGTCTACCTCGCCGTCAAGCGCCGCCTGCAGCCTGGCGACAAGATGGCCGGCCGCCACGGCAACAAGGGTGTCGTGTCCAAGATCGTCTCGATCGAGGACATGCCCTACATGGCCGATGGCACCCCGTGCGACATCGTGCTGAACCCGCTGGGCGTGCCGTCGCGGATGAACGTCGGGCAGGTGCTCGAAGTCCACCTGGGCTGGGCCGGCAAGGGCATCGGCCAGCGTCTGGGCGACATGCTGCAGAGCCAGGCACGCGCCGCCGAGCTGCGCGAGTTCCTGGACCAGCTCTACAACCAGTCGGGCGGCAAGACCGAGTCGCTGCAGGACCTGAGCGACGAAGAAATCGTCGATATGGCCAAGAACCTGCAGCACGGTGTGCCGTTCGCGACGCCGGTGTTCGACGGCGCCGAGGAGGAGGAAATCCGCGGCATGCTGCGGCTGGCCTACCCGGACGAGATCGCTGCCAAGAAGGGCCTCACCGCCACCCGCACCCAGGCGACGCTGCATGACGGCCGCACCGGCGAGGCGTTCGAACGCCCCGTCACCGTCGGCTACATGCACGTGCTGAAGCTGCACCACTTGGTCGACGACAAGATGCACGCGCGCTCGACCGGCCCGTACAGCCTGGTCACGCAGCAGCCGCTGGGCGGCAAGGCGCAGTTCGGCGGCCAGCGCTTCGGCGAAATGGAAGTCTGGGCGCTCGAGGCCTACGGCGCCAGCTACATCCTGCAGGAGATGCTGACCGTCAAGTCCGACGACGTGAACGGCCGCACCAAGGTGTACGAGAACATCGTCAAGGGCGAGCATTCGATCGAGGCCGGCATGCCGGAATCGTTCAACGTGCTGGTCAAGGAAATCCGCTCGCTCGGTATCGACATCGAGCTGGAACGGAATTGACACCCCCGAAGCGACCGATGGTCGCCGCCCTCCGGGGGGCGGCGCCTGCGGACCGGCCTGGCCGGGACCGCGGCGTCCGCTTGACCCATTTCGCCCCGTTCGATACCAGGATCTAGGAGAACCCCATGAAGGGACTACTCGACCTTTTCAAGCAATTCACCCCCGATGAGCATTTCGATGCCATCAGGATCGGCCTGGCTTCTCCGGAGAAGATCCGCAGCTGGTCGTTCGGCGAGGTGAAGAAGCCCGAGACGATCAACTACCGCACCTTCAAGCCGGAACGCGACGGCCTGTTCTGCGCCAAGATCTTCGGCCCGATCAAGGACTACGAGTGCCTGTGCGGCAAGTACAAGCGCCTGAAGCACCGCGGCGTCATCTGCGAGAAGTGCGGCGTCGAAGTCACGCAGACCAAGGTGCGCCGCGAGCGCATGGGCCACATCGACCTGGCCGCGCCCTGCGCGCACATCTGGTTCCTGAAGTCGCTGCCGTCGCGTCTGGGCCTGGTGCTCGACATGACGCTGCGCGACATCGAGCGCGTGCTGTACTTCGAAGCCTACGTCGTCGTCGACCCCGGCATGACCCCGCTGAAGAAGTTCAGCATCATGTCCGAGGACGACTACGAGGCCAAGCGCGTCGAGTTCGGTGACGAGTTCATCGCGCTGATGGGCGCCGAGGGCATCAAGAAGCTGCTCGAGGAGATGGACCTCGACGTCGAGATCGACAAGCTCCGCAACGACATGACCGGGTCGGAGCTGAAGATCAAGAAGAACTCCAAGCGCCTGAAGGTGATGGAGGCCTTCAAGAAGTCGGGCATCAAGCCGCACTGGATGATCCTCGAGGTGCTGCCGGTGCTGCCGCCGGACCTGCGTCCGCTGGTGCCGCTGGACGGCGGCCGCTTCGCGACCTCCGACCTGAACGACCTCTACCGTCGCGTCATCAACCGCAACAACCGGCTGGCGCGCCTGCTCGAGCTGAAGGCTCCCGAGATCATCGTCCGCAACGAGAAGCGGATGCTGCAGGAAGCCGTCGACTCGCTGCTGGACAACGGCCGCCGCGGCAAGGCGATGACGGGCGCGAACAAGCGCGCTCTGAAGTCGTTGGCCGACATGATCAAGGGCAAGAGCGGCCGCTTCCGCCAGAACCTGCTGGGCAAGCGCGTCGACTACTCCGGCCGTTCGGTCATCGTCGTCGGCCCGACGCTCAAGCTGCACCAGTGCGGCCTGCCCAAGCTGATGGCGATCGAGCTGTTCAAGCCCTTCATCTTCAGCCGCCTGGAGGCGATGGGCATCGCCACGACCATCAAGGCCGCGAAGAAGGAAGTCGAATCCGGCACGCCGGTGGTCTGGGACATCCTCGAAGAAGTCATCAAGGAACACCCGGTCCTGCTGAACCGCGCGCCGACGCTGCACCGCCTGGGCATCCAGGCGTTCGAGCCGGTGCTGATCGAAGGCAAGGCGATCCAGCTGCACCCGCTGGTCTGCTCGGCGTTCAACGCCGACTTCGACGGTGACCAGATGGCCGTGCACATTCCGCTGTCGATCGAAGCGCAGATGGAAGCCCGCACGCTGATGCTGGCCTCCAACAACGTGCTGTTCCCGGCCAACGGCGAGCCGTCGATCGTGCCGTCGCAGGACGTGGTGCTGGGTCTGTACTACGCGACCCGCGAGCGCATCAACGGCCGCGGTGAAGGCATGATCTTCTCCGACCTGAAGGAGCTGCAGCGTGCGCTGGACAACGGCGTCGTCGAGATCACGGCCAAGATCAACGTCCGCCTGACCGAGTGGGCGAAGGATCCGGTGTCGGGCGAGTTCGTGCCCGAGATCAAGCTGGTCGCGACCACCGTCGGCCGTGCGCTGCTGTCCGAGATCCTGCCCAAGGGCCTGCCGTTCTCGAACCTGAACAAGGCGCTGAAGAAGAAGGAAATCTCGCGTCTCATCAACGTCAGCTTCCGCAAGTGCGGCCTGAAGGAGACCGTGGTCTTCGCCGACAAGCTGCTGCAAAGCGGCTTCCGTCTGGCCACGCGCGCCGGCATCTCGATCGCGATCGACGACATGCTGGTGCCGCCGCAGAAGCCTGACCTGATCCTGCGCGCCGAAAAGGAAGTCAAGGAGATCGAGCAGCAGTACGTCTCGGGTCTCGTGACCGCCGGCGAGCGCTACAACAAGGTCGTCGACATCTGGGGCAAGACCGGCGACGAGGTCGGCAAGGTCATGATGTCGCAGCTGTCCAAGCAGAAGACCATCGACCGCCACGGCAAGGAAGTCGACCAGGAATCGTTCAACTCGATCTACATGATGGCCGACTCGGGCGCGCGGGGTTCCGCCGCCCAGATCCGCCAGCTTGCCGGCATGCGGGGCCTGATGGCCAAGCCTGACGGTTCGATCATCGAGACGCCGATTACCGCGAACTTCCGCGAAGGCCTGAACGTTCTGCAGTACTTCATCTCCACCCACGGCGCCCGTAAGGGCCTGGCGGATACGGCGCTGAAGACCGCGAACTCGGGCTACCTGACGCGCCGCCTGGTCGACGTGACGCAGGATCTGGTCGTCACCGAGGACGACTGCGGCACCCAGAACGGCATGAACATGCGCGCGCTGGTCGAGGGCGGTGAAGTCATCGAGTCGCTGCGCGACCGTGTGCTGGGCCGCGTCACCGCGACCGAAGTCCTGCACCTCGAGACGCAGGAAACGCTGATGGGCGCGGGCGAGATGCTCGATGAAGAAGCGCTCGAGAAGCTCGAGGCTGCCGGCGTCGACGAGGTCAAGGTGCGCACGCCGCTGACCTGCAGCACGCGCTTCGGCCTGTGCGCCAAGTGCTACGGCCGCGACCTCGGTCGTGGCGGGCTGGTCAACGTCGGCGAGGCGGTGGGTGTCATCGCCGCGCAGTCGATCGGCGAGCCGGGCACGCAGCTGACGATGCGGACCTTCCACATCGGCGGCGCCGCATCGCGTGCGGCGGTTGCGTCGAGCGTCGAAGCCAAGTCGGACGGCATCATCGGCTTCAACAGCACGATGCGCTACGTCACGAACGGCAAGGGCGAGCTCGTCGTCATCTCGCGTTCGGGCGAGATCATCATCGCCGACCCGCACGGCCGCGAGCGCGAGCGCCACAAGCTGCCGTACGGCGCCACGCTCAACATCAAGCCCGACCAGCCGATCAAGGCCGGCACCGTGCTGGCCAACTGGGACCCGCTGACGCGCCCGATCATCACCGAGTTCGCCGGCAAGGCGCGCTTCGAGAACGTCGAGGAAGGTGTCACGGTCGCCAAGCAGGTCGACGAAGTCACCGGCCTGTCGACGCTGGTCGTCATCGACCCGAAGCGCCGCGGCGCGGCCAAGGTGGTGCGCCCGCAGGTCAAGCTGCTGGACGCGCAGGGCATCGAGGTCAAGATCCCGGGCACGGACCACGCAGTGACGATCGGCTTCCCGGTCGGCTCGCTGATCCAGGTGCGCGACGGTCAGGACCTGATGCCGGGCGAAGTGCTGGCGCGCATCCCGATGGAAGGCCAGAAGACGCGCGACATCACCGGCGGTCTGCCGCGGGTGGCCGAACTCTTCGAAGCCCGCTCGCCGAAGGATGTCGGCACGCTGGCCGAGATCACCGGCACGGTGTCGTTCGGCAAGGAGACCAAGGGCAAGGTGCGCCTGCAGATCACCGACCCGGAAGGCAAGGTCTACGAAGAGCTGGTGCCCAAGGAAAAGAACATCCTGGTGCACGAAGGCCAGGTCGTGAACCGGGGCGAGCTGATCGTCGACGGCGCGGCGGACCCGCAGGACATCCTGCGTCTGCTGGGCATCGAGGAACTGGCGCGCTACATCGTCGACGAGGTCCAGGACGTCTACCGTCTGCAGGGCGTGAAGATCAACGACAAGCACATCGAGGTGATCGTCCGCCAGATGCTGCGTCGGGTCCAGATCACCAACACCGGCGACACCGGCTACATCGCCGGCGAGCAGGTCGAGCGTTCGGAACTGCTGGACACCAACGACCGCATGCGCGCCGAAGGCAAGCTGCCGGCTACGCACGCCGACGTGCTGCTGGGCATCACCAAGGCCAGCCTGTCGACCGACTCCTTCATCTCCGCGGCCTCGTTCCAGGAAACGACCCGCGTGCTGACCGAGGCGGCCATCATGGGCAAGCGCGACGAGCTTCGCGGCCTGAAGGAGAACGTCATCGTCGGCCGCCTGATCCCGGCGGGCACCGGCATGGCCTTCCATGCCGCGCGCAAGACCAAGGAAGCGATGGACGAGAGCGAGCGCCGTGCGATCACGCTGCAGGAGGCCGAGGAACTGGCCGCCGTGCAACTGGCCGGTGTCGACGCCGCGAGCGAAGCCGGGGAAGAAGCGGCCGAGTAATCGACCGTTCCCCGATGGCGAAAGGGCAGCTTCGGCTGCCCTTTTTTCATGGCCGCGCCGCGAACGGCCGGTCCGGCGCCCGAGGGGCGGGTTGTTTCAGCCGGCGGCGCGCCAGCCTGCCGGCGGGCAGACCGTCGTGCCGGCCGCACGCGCGGCGCGCGCCAGGCGCAGCAACTCCTTGTCGCGCGTGAGCAGCCAGGGCGCGTTGCAGGCCAGGGCGAGCTCGATGAACTTCTGGTCCGATGCGTCCCGGCATACCGGGATCGGCCGGTCGCAGGCCGGCATCTCGACGGTGCGCACCGCCGCGGCCGCACTTTCCAGGGCCTGCGCGCAACGCTCGCTCCAACGCTCGAGGCCCGGACGCGTCAGCACGTGGCGCAGTTCATCGAGCATGGCCTCTGTCGCGATCCAGCTCAGTCGCCCGTCGGCCAGCGCGTCGGCCAAGGGCCGCACGGCAGGGTCTTCGAACACCAGCCAGTCCAGCACGACGTTGGTGTCGAGCACGACGGCGGCTCCGCGTTCACTTCGCTCCATGGCGCTTGCTTGCCCCTGCGCAAACCGCTGACTATAATGGAAGGCTTTTCGGCAGACTCTGCCTGCGCCCCGAGCTTGGCTTTCCGATGGAGAGTTGGGCTTTCAAGCGTCGGCGTCAGCCCGGGGTCCCATGGGTCGCCCGGGCTTTTGCGCGACGGCCCCGAGGCGGGGGCGGTTTCCCGAAAATAGAACGTGTAGCTTCAAACGGGAACAAGTTACCTATGCCCACCATCAATCAGCTCGTGCGCCAAGGCCGCCAGGCCGAAGTCGTCAAGAGCAAATCTCCTGCGATGCAGAACTGCCCGCAACGCCGCGGCGTCTGCACTCGCGTCTACACCACGACCCCGAAGAAGCCGAACTCGGCTCTGCGTAAGGTCGCCAAGGTGCGCCTGACCAACGGTTTCGAGATCATCTCGTACATCGGCGGCGAGGGCCACAACCTGCAGGAGCACAGTGTCGTGCTCGTGCGCGGCGGCCGGGTCAAGGATCTGCCGGGTGTGCGTTACCACATCGTGCGCGGCTCGCTCGACCTGCAAGGCGTCAAGGATCGCAAGCAATCGCGTTCGAAGTACGGCGCGAAGCGCCCGAAGAAGGCCTAATACAGGCGGTGCCGCCCCCTCGCCGGGGTGGTCTAGCGGAAGGCCCGCCGAGCGGGTCAAGTAAGTGAAGGGCCTCGATGACCCTTCGCGGTGCGGGCCAAGCGCCAGCGCCAACTGAATCGAAAAGGAACAGTCCCATGCCACGTCGTCGCGAAGTACCCAAGCGCGAAATCCTGCCGGATCCGAAGTTCGGTTCCGTCGACCTGTCCAAGTTCATGAACGTCATCATGGAATCGGGCAAGAAGGCCGTCGCCGAGCGCATCATCTACGGTGCCCTCGAGCAGGTCGAAAAGAAGGCCGGCAAGGATCCGCTGGAAGTCTTCCTCGTCGCGCTGAACAACATCAAGCCGATGGTCGAAGTGAAGTCCCGCCGTGTCGGCGGTGCGAACTACCAAGTTCCCGTGGAAGTTCGCCCCGTTCGCCGGCAGGCCCTGGCCATGCGCTGGCTGAAGGAATCGGCGCGCAAGCGCGGTGAGAAGTCGATGGCTGCACGTCTGGCCAACGAACTGCTCGAAGCGTCCGAAGGCCGCGGCGGCGCGATGAAGAAGCGCGACGAAGTCCACCGCATGGCCGAAGCGAACAAGGCGTTCTCGCACTTCCGCTTCTGACCTACCCGCTTGACGGCCGCCTTTGCGGGCTGACGACAGCCCCGAAGGCGGCCCTGTATTTGGAGAACTGATCATGGCCCGCAAGACCCCCATCGAGCGCTACCGCAACATCGGTATTTCGGCGCACATCGATGCCGGCAAAACCACCACGACCGAACGCATCCTGTTCTACACGGGCGTGAACCACAAGATCGGCGAGGTGCACGACGGCGCCGCGACGATGGACTGGATGGCGCAGGAGCAGGAACGCGGGATCACGATCACCTCCGCGGCGACCACCTGCTTCTGGAAGGGCATGGACCTGTCCTTCCCGGAGCACCGCTTCAACATCATCGACACCCCGGGGCACGTCGACTTCACGATCGAAGTCGAGCGCTCGATGCGGGTGCTCGACGGCGCGTGCATGGTCTATTGCGCGGTCGGCGGCGTGCAGCCGCAGTCCGAGACCGTCTGGCGCCAAGCCAACAAGTACAAGGTGCCGCGCCTGGCGTTCGTCAACAAGATGGACCGCACCGGTGCGAACTTCTTCAAGGTCTATGACCAGATGAAGGCGCGCCTGAAGGCCAACCCGGTTCCCGTCGTCGTGCCGATCGGCGCCGAAGAGAACTTCCGGGGCGTCGTCGACCTCTTCAAGATGAAGGCCATCATCTGGGACGAAGCGTCCCAGGGCATGAAGTTCAACTACGAAGAGATCCCGGCCGAGCTCGCCGAGGTCTGCCAGAAGTGGCGCGACAACATGATCGAGGCCGCCGCCGAGGCCTCCGAGGACTTGATGAACAAGTACCTCGAGACTGGCGAGTTGACCGAGGAAGAGATCAAGGCCGGGCTGCGCCAGCGCACCATCGCGACCGAGATCCAGCCGATGCTCTGCGGCACCGCCTTCAAGAACAAGGGCGTGCAGCGCATGCTGGACGCGGTCATCGAGTTCCTGCCCTCGCCGGTGGATATCCCGCCGGTTGTCGGCACGGACGAAGACGAACAGCCGGCGTCGCGCAAGGCCGATGACAGCGAGAAGTTCTCGGCGCTCGCCTTCAAGCTGATGACCGACCCGTACGTCGGTCAGCTGACCTTCGTGCGCGTCTACTCGGGCGTGCTGAAGAGTGGCGACTCGGTCTACAACCCGATTCGCAGCAAGAAGGAGCGCATCGGCCGGATCCTGCAGATGCACGCCAACCAGCGTGAAGAAATCAAGGAAATCCTGGCCGGCGACATCGCTGCCTGCGTGGGCCTGAAGGACGTCACGACCGGCGAAACGCTGTGTGATCCGGACGCCGTGATCACTCTCGTGAAGATGGTGTTCCCGGAGCCCGTGATCTCGCAGGCCGTCGAACCCAAGACCAAGAGCGACCAGGAAAAGATGGGTCTGGCGCTGGGTCGCCTGGCGGCCGAGGATCCCTCGTTCCGCCTGCGCACCGACGAAGAGTCCGGCCAGACCATCATCTCCGGCATGGGCGAGCTGCACCTGGAAATCATCGTCGACCGCATGAAGCGCGAGTTCGGCGTCGAGGCCAACGTCGGCAAGCCGCAGGTCGCGTACCGCGAAACCATTCGCAAGCCGGCGACCGACGTCGAAGGTCGCTTCGTTCGCCAGTCGGGCGGCAAGGGCCAGTACGGCCACGTCGTCTTCACGGTCGAGCCGAACGAGCCGGGCAAGGGCTTCCAGTTCGTCGACGCGATCAAGGGCGGCGTCGTGCCGCGCGAGTACATCCCGGCGGTGCAGAAGGGTGTCGAAGAAACGCTGCCCAACGGCGTGCTGGCCGGCTACCCGGTGGTCGACATCAAGGTCACGCTGACCTTCGGTTCGTACCACGAAGTCGACTCGTCGGAAAACGCCTTCAAGATGGCGGCGTCGATCGGCTTCAAGGAAGCCTGCCGTCGCGCCAGCCCGGTCATCCTCGAGCCGATGATGGCCGTGGAAGTCGAGACGCCGGAAGACTACGCCGGCTCGGTGATGGGCGACCTGTCGTCCCGTCGCGGCATGGTGCAGGGCATGGACGACATGCCTGGCGGTGGCAAGGTCATCAAGGCCGAAGTTCCGCTGTCGGAGATGTTCGGCTACTCGACGACCCTGCGCTCGATGTCGCAGGGCCGCGCGACGTACACGATGGAGTTCAAGCACTACGCTGAAGCTCCGAAGAACGTCGCCGACGCGATCGTCACCGCTCGCGGCAAGTAACAAACGACGCGGGGCATGCGCCCCGCGGTCTCGCGCCCTCGAGGCGCCGGCTGCCCGTGGCCGGTGCGTGGTGCGAGACCTTAAACCTCCACGGGCTCTGCTCTTTCTCTGGAGATACGAAAAATGGCAAAGGGTAAGTTCGAACGCACGAAGCCGCACGTGAACGTGGGCACGATCGGCCACGTCGACCACGGCAAGACGACGCTGACGGCGGCGATCACGACGATCCTGGCGGCGAAGTTCGGCGGCGAAGCGAAGGCGTACGACCAGATCGATGCGGCGCCGGAAGAAAAGGCGCGTGGCATCACGATCAACACGGCGCACGTCGAGTACGAAACCGCCAAGCGCCACTACGCGCACGTCGACTGCCCGGGGCACGCCGACTACGTGAAGAACATGATCACGGGTGCGGCGCAGATGGACGGCGCGATTCTGGTGTGCTCGGCCGCTGACGGCCCGATGCCGCAGACGCGCGAGCACATTCTGCTGGCCCGTCAGGTCGGTGTGCCGTACATCATCGTGTTCCTGAACAAGTGCGACATGGTGGACGACGCCGAGCTGCTGGAGCTCGTCGAGATGGAAGTCCGCGAACTGCTGAGCAAGTACGAGTTCCCGGGCGACGACACGCCGATCATCAAGGGTTCGGCCAAGCTGGCGATCGAAGGCGACAAGGGCGAGCTGGGCGAACAGGCGATTTTCCGCCTGGCTGACGCGCTGGACAGCTACATCCCGACGCCGGAGCGCGCGGTGGACGGCACGTTCCTGATGCCGGTGGAAGACGTGTTCTCGATCTCGGGTCGCGGCACCGTGGTGACGGGTCGTGTCGAACGCGGCGTGATCAAGGTCGGCGAGGAAATCGAAATCGTCGGCATCCGCCCGACGGTCAAGACGACCTGCACCGGCGTGGAAATGTTCCGCAAGCTGCTGGACCAAGGTCAAGCGGGCGACAACGTGGGCATTCTGCTGCGCGGCACGAAGCGCGAAGAAGTCGAGCGCGGTCAGGTGCTGTGCAAGCCGGGTTCGGTCAAGCCGCACACGCACTTCACGGCCGAGATCTACGTGCTGAGCAAGGAAGAGGGTGGTCGCCACACGCCGTTCTTCAACAACTATCGCCCGCAGTTCTACTTCCGCACGACGGACGTGACTGGCGCGGTGGAGCTGCCGAAGGACAAGGAAATGGTGATGCCGGGCGACAACGTGTCGATCACGGTGAAGCTGATCGCCCCGATCGCGATGGAAGAAGGCCTGCGCTTCGCCATCCGTGAAGGTGGTCGCACCGTCGGCGCCGGCGTCGTCGCCAAGATCATCGAATAAACGTGGACCCCCGGCCGGCTGCGCGCGCTACGGCGCGCGCGACGGCCGCCCCCCGAGGGGGCTCGCGTCGTTCCCGGGAGACCCGTGAACGACGCGCTCTTCGGCCACCATTCGCGCGCCCGTCGCCCTAGCGGCGACGGGAACGCAGTGCATAGAGGAACACCATGTCCACGAAGCAAAAGATCCGCATCCGCCTGAAGGCGTTCGACTACAAGCTCATCGACCAGTCGGCGCAGGAGATCGTCGAAACCGCCAAGCGCACCGGCGCCATCGTCAAGGGCCCGGTGCCGCTGCCGACGCGCCTGCAGCGCTTCGACATCCTGCGTTCGCCGCACGTCAACAAGACCAGCCGCGACCAGTTCGAGATCCGCACCCACCAGCGCCTGATGGACATCGTCGACCCGACCGACAAGACGGTCGACGCGCTGATGAAGCTCGACCTGCCGGCCGGCGTCGACGTCGAGATCAAGCTGCAGTAATCGCCGTCACGTTGCAGCGGCTCCGGCTGCTGCTACAATCATCGGCTTTCCCCGACTCCGGTCTCAAAAGACTGGGCTCGGGGATTTCGTCCACGTGGAACGTGCGGGGCAGTTGCTCGCAGGGACACGAGGACATCACCCCGGCCAATCGATGTCGGGATCGTGAACAAAGGCGTCCGCACCTGCTGGGTCGGGCGCTGGAGAATTGACCATGAGCATGAGCGAAAAGCTCGGCTTGCTGGGCCGCAAGGTGGGCATGATGCGCATCTTCACGGACGATGGCGACGCCATCCCCGTGACGGTGCTCGACGTGTCCAACAACCGCGTCACGCAAGTCAAGACGGTGGCCACCGATGGCTACAGCGCGCTTCAAGTCGCGTTCGGTGCCCGCAAGGCCAGTCGCGTCAACAAGCCGGCAGCAGGACATCTGGCCAAGGCCGGTGTCGAAGCGGGCGAGATCCTCAAAGAATTCCGCGTCGCCGCTGACGTCGCCGGCCAGTTTCAGCCGGGCGCCGTTCTGCCGGTGAACGTTTTCGCCGCGGGCCAGAAGGTCGACGTGCAGGGCACCTCGATCGGCAAGGGCTTCGCCGGCACCATCAAGCGCCACAACTTCGGCTCGCAGCGCGCGTCGCACGGCAACAGCCGTTCGCACAACGTGCCGGGCTCGATCTCGATGGCGCAGGATCCGGGCCGCGTGTTCCCGGGCAAGAAGATGACCGGCCACATGGGCGACGAGACCGTCACCACCCAGAACCTGGACATCGTCCGCGTGGACGAAGCCCGCTCGCTGCTGCTGGTCCGCGGCGCGGTCCCGGGTGCCAAGAACGGCCACGTCGTCGTGCGTCCCGCCGTCAAGGCCAAGCTGAAGAAGGGGGCCCAGTGATGCAACTCGAGCTCCTGAACGAACAAGGCCAGGCCACCGCCAAGGTCGACGCGCCGGACACCCTGTTCGCGCGTGACTACAACGAAGCCCTGGTCCACCAGGTCGTCGTCGCCTACCAGGCCAACGCGCGCCAGGGCACTCGTGCCCAGCTCGACCGCGGCGAGGTCAAGCACTCGACGAAGAAGCCGTTCCGCCAGAAGGGCACCGGCCGTGCTCGCGCCGGTATGACCTCCTCGCCGCTGTGGCGTGGGGGCGGCCGCATCTTCCCGAACCGCCCTGACGAGAACTTCTCGCACAAGGTCAACAAGAAGATGTACCGCGCCGGCATGGCGTCCATCCTGTCGCAGCTGGCCCGTGACGGCCGTCTGGCGGTGGTGGAATCGCTGACGATCGACGCGCCCAAGACCAAGCTGCTGGCCCAGAAGCTGAAGGCGATGGGCCTGGAGTCGGTGCTCGTGATCGCCGACCAGATCGACGACAACCTCGCGCTGGCCTCGCGCAACCTGGCCAACGTGCTCGTCGTCGAGCCGCGTTACGCCGATCCGCTGTCGCTGGTCTTCTACAAGAAGGTCCTGGTGACGAAGGGCGCGATCGAGCAGCTCAAGGAGATGTTCGCATGAGCGCCCCGCAAAAGTTCGCTGAAGATCGCCTGGCCAAGGTTCTGGTCGCGCCGATCATCTCCGAGAAGGCCACCAGCGTCGCCGAGAAGCACAACCAGGTCCTGTTCAAGGTTCTGCGCGACGCCACCAAGCCCGAGATCAAGGCTGCGGTGGAACTGATGTTCAAGGTCGAGGTGGCTTCGGTCACGACGACCGTGCAGAAGGGCAAGGTCAAGCGCTTCGGCCGCACCGTCGGCCGCCGCGATCACGTCAAGAAGGCGTACGTGGCGCTGAAGCCGGGCCAGGAGCTCAACTTCTCCGGGGAGGCCGCGTAATGGCTGTCATCAAGGTCAAGCCGACGTCGCCCGGCCGCCGTGCCGTGACGAAGGTGGTGCACAAGCACCTGCACAAGGGCGCTCCGGAAGCTTCGCTGCTCGAGCCGCAGAAGCAGAACGCCGGCCGCAACAACCGCGGCATCATCACGATGCGGCACAAGGGTGGTGGCCACAAGCACCACTACCGCGTTGTCGACTTCGTGCGCAACAAGGACGGCATCCCGGCGAAGGTCGAACGTATCGAGTACGACCCGAACCGCACCGCCCACATCGCTCTGGTCTGCTACGCCGACGGCGAGCGCCGCTACATCATCGCCCCGCGTGGCGTCGATGCTGGTGTGACGCTGATGTCGGGCCCGGAAGCGCCGATCAAGGCTGGCAACACGCTGCCGATCCGCAACATCCCGGTGGGTTCGATCATCCACTGCGTCGAGATGCTGCCGGGCAAGGGCGCGCAGATCGCGCGTTCGGCCGGCGCCTCGGTGACGCTGATGGCGCGCGAAGGCACCTACGCTCAGGTCCGCCTGCGCTCGGGTGAAGTCCGCAAGATCCACATCGACTGCCGCGCCACGATCGGTGAGGTCAGCAACGAAGAGCACAGCCTGCGCCAATACGGCAAGGCCGGCGCGATCCGCTGGAAGGGCATCCGTCCGACCGTGCGTGGCGTCGCGATGAACCCGGTCGATCACCCGCACGGTGGTGGCGAAGGCCGCACCGGCGAAGGCAAGCCGCAGGTGTCGCCGTGGAACACGCTGACCAAGGGCTACCGTACGCGCAGCAACAAGCGCACGCAGACGATGATCGTCTCGCGTCGCAAGAAGTGAGGCCACAAACATGGCACGTTCACTGAAAAAGGGTCCCTTCGTGGACCACCACCTGATGGCGAAGGTCGAGAAGGCCGCCGCCAACAAGGACAAGAAGCCGATCAAGACCTGGTCGCGCCGCTCGACGATCCTGCCCGAATTCATCGGGCTGACGGTCGCGGTGCACAACGGCAAGCAGCACGTTCCCGTGTACGTGACCGACCAGATGGTCGGCCACAAGCTCGGCGAGTTCGCGCTGACCCGTCTGTTCAAGGGTCACCCGGCCGACAAGAAGGCCAAGCGCTAAAGGGGCGAGAACCATGGAAACCAAGGCAATCGTCCGTGGTGTCCGCCTGTCGGCCGACAAGGGCCGACTGGTGGCGGACATGATCCGCGGCAAGAAGGTCGACCAGGCGATCAACATCCTCGCGTTCACGCCGAAGAAGGCGGCCGTCATCATCAAGAAGGCGGTCGAGTCGGCTGTGGCCAACGCCGAGCACAACGACGGCGCGGACATCGACGAGCTGAAGATCAAGTCGATCTACGTCGAACAAGGCGCCACGCTGAAGCGTTTCTCGGCCCGTGCGAAGGGTCGCGGCAACCGCATCAGCAAGCCGACTTGTCACATCTTCGTGACCGTCGGCAACTGAGGAGCTGGGAACAGATATGGGACAAAAAATCCATCCGACCGGCTTCCGGCTGAGCGTCACGCGGGCCTGGGGCTCGCGCTGGTTCGCCTCGAACCGCAACTTCGCCGGCATGCTGGCCGAAGACCTGCAGGTTCGCGACTACCTGAAGACCAAGCTGAAGAACGCCGCGGTCTCGCGCATCCTCATCGAGCGTCCGGCCAAGAACGCCCGCATCACGATCTTCTCGGCACGTCCGGGTGTCGTGATCGGCAAGAAGGGCGAGGACATCGAGAACCTGAAGGCCGAACTGACCAAGCGCCTGGGCGTGCCGGTCGCGGTCAACATCGAGGAAGTGCGCAAGCCCGAAGTCGATGCCCAGCTGATCGCCGACTCGATCACCCAGCAGCTCGAAAAGCGCATCATGTTCCGCCGCGCGATGAAGCGCGCGATGCAGAACGCGATGCGCCTGGGCGCGCAGGGCATCAAGATCATGTCGGCCGGTCGTCTGAACGGCATCGAAATCGCGCGTACCGAGTGGTACCGCGAAGGTCGCGTGCCGCTTCACACCCTGAAGGCCGACATCGACTACGGCTTCTCGGAAGCCAAGACAACCTACGGCGTCATCGGCGTCAAGGTCTGGGTCTACCGTGGCGACCGCCTGGCCAATGGCGAAGCGCCGCAACTCGCGAAGACCGAGGGTGACGACGACCGCCGTCCGCGCCGTGGTCCGCGTCCGGGCGGTGATCGTCCGGGTGCTGGCCGTGGCCGTCCGGGTGGCGACCGTGGCCCGCGTGCCGACGGTGCTCCGTCGGCCGCGCCGGCCGGCGACGCCAAGGGTCCGGCCGTCAAGCGCGTGCGTCGCGCCGGCGCTCCGGCTGCCGGCGGCGAGACCAAAGGAGAATAACGATGCTGCAACCTGCACGTCGCAAGTTCCGCAAGGAACACAAGGGCCGCAACACCGGCATCGCCACGCGGGGCAACAACGTCTCGTTCGGTGAATTCGGTCTGAAGGCCACAGAGCGCGGCCGCATCACCGCACGCCAGATCGAAGCGGCTCGCCGCGCGATCTCGCGCCACATCAAGCGGGGCGGTCGCATCTTCATCCGCATCTTCCCGGACAAGCCGATTTCGCAGAAGCCGGCCGAAGTCCGGATGGGTAACGGCAAGGGCAACCCCGAGTTCTACGTCGCGGAAATCCAGCCGGGCAAGGTGCTGTACGAGATCAACGGTGTTCCGGAAGCGCTGGCGCGCGAGGCGTTCACGCTGGCGGCCGCGAAGCTGCCGCTGCGTTGCACCTTCGTCGCCCGCCAGGTCGGCCTGTAACGCCAAAGGAAGCGAAGATGAAAGCATCCGAACTGCGTTCCAAGGACGTCGCGGCGCTGGAGAAGGAAGTCTCCGATCTGCTCAAGGCCCATTTTGGCCTGCGCATGCAGAAGGCGACCCAGCAGCTGACCAACAACTCGCAGCTGGGCAAAACCCGCCGCGACATCGCCCGCGCCAAGACCGTTTTGGCCGAGAAGAAGAGGGCCGCGAAATGAGCGAAACCCAGACCACTGCTCCGGTGAAGAACACCCGGACGCTGATCGGCCGAATCGTCAGCGACAAGCGCGCCAAGACCGTCACGGTCCTGGTCGAGCGTCGCGCGGCGCACGAGCTCTACGGCAAGATCGTCGCTCGTTCGCGCAAGTACCACGCGCACGACGAGAACGGCGACTACAAGCTGGGCGACCTGGTCGAGATCGCCGAAGGGCGCCCGATCAGCAAGACCAAGAGCTGGGTCGTGACCCGTCTCATCGAGAAGGCCAAGCTGGTCTAAGACCCGCCTCGCCGCTCGCGAACGGCCGTCGCTGGATACTCCGGCGCCGGCCGTTTTTCATTGGCCGGCGCGAACGAGGAGGAGTAGCAATGCTCAAGCCAGGAGACCGCCTGCCCGCCGGGCAGCTGTACGAATACGTCGACGTCGCCACCGAGGGCTGCGCGCTCGGACCGAACGTGGTCGACATCGCCGCGGCTGCCGCCGGCAAGACGATCGTCGTCTTCGGCCTGCCGGGCGCGTTTACGCCGACCTGTTCCGAGAAGCACGTGCCGGGTTACATCGCCCGGGCTGCTGAGCTGCGTGCCGCCGGCGTCGACGAGCTGTGGTGCGTGTCGGTCAACGACGCCTTCGTCATGGGGGCCTGGGGCCGTCAGCTGGGCGCTGCCGGTGCGGTGCGCATGCTGGGCGACGGCAGTGCCGATTTCGCGCGCGCCACCGGGCTGACCCTGGACCTGACATCGCGCGGGATGGGGGTGCGTTCGGCGCGCTACGCGATGCTCGTTGTCGACGGCGTGGTGCGCACGCTCGACGTCGAGGCTGCAGGCAAGTTCGAGGCGAGCGACGCCGACTCGATGCTGCGCCGACTACGCGAAGCCGCGGCCGCCTGAGCCCCTCGATTCTTTTGCTTGACGTGCCGGCCATAACGCCGGCATAATCCATGGCTTCGCCGAAAGGGCGGCTTTTCTCAGGTGCCGACAGGTGCCAACGGGCAAAAGCAGTCCATTCGGATCAGCCCAGATCTACCCAGACCACGGGCCCAAGACTGACCAGCAAGACCCGAACGATCGGGTGGCGCGGGGAGAAGTTGGGGTACGAACAATGATCCAAATGCAATCGCGGCTCGACGTGGCCGATAACACGGGTGCCAAGTCCGTCATGTGCATCAAGGTGCTCGGCGGGTCCAAGCGGCGCTATGCCGGCATCGGCGACGTCATCAAGGTCAGCATCAAGGAAGCCGCACCCCGCGGGCGTGTGAAGAAGGGCGAGGTCTACTCGGCCGTCGTCGTTCGCACCGCCAAGGGCGTGCGTCGCCAAGATGGCTCCCTGATCAAGTTCGACGGCAATGCCGCCGTGCTGCTGAATGCCAAGCTGGAGCCGATCGGCACCCGCATCTTCGGGCCGGTCACGCGCGAGCTGCGCAGCGAGCGCTTCATGAAGATCGTGTCGCTGGCGCCGGAAGTGCTCTGACGCGGCCGACAGATTCGAGGTTCGACACTCATGAACAAGATTCGTAAAGGCGACCAGGTCATCGTGCTGACCGGCCGTGACAAGGGCAAGCGCGGCACCGTGACCCAGCGCGTCGACGAGGATCATCTGATCGTCGAAGGCGTGAACATGGTCAAGAAGCATGTGAAGCCGAACCCGATGAAGGGCACGACCGGCGGTGTTGTCGACAAGACGATGCCGATCCATCAGTCCAACATCGCCATCTTCAACGCCGCCACCGGCAAGGCTGACCGCGTCGGCATCAAGATCGACGGCGACAAGAAGACCCGCGTCTTCAAGTCCAGCGGCGAAGAGATCAAGGCGTAAGCACCATGGCAAAGACTCAAGCTACGGCGACCTCGCGCCTGCAGGCGCTCTACCGCGAGCAGATCGTTCCCGAGCTGATGACCAAGTTCGGCTTCACCTCGGTGATGCAGGTTCCGCGTCTCGAGAAGATCACGCTGAACATGGGCGTGAGCGAAGCGGTCGCGGACAAGAAGGTGATGGACCACGCCGTCGGCGACCTCACCAAGATCTCCGGCCAGAAGCCGGTCGTGACCAAGAGCCGCAAGGCCATCGCGGGCTTCAAGATCCGCGAGAACGTGCCTATCGGCTGCATGGTCACGCTGCGCGGCGTGCGCATGTACGAATTCCTGGACCGTTTCGTCACGGTTGCGCTGCCGCGTGTTCGCGACTTCCGCGGCATTTCCGGCCGTGCGTTTGACGGCCGCGGCAACTACAACATCGGCGTCAAGGAACAGATCATCTTCCCCGAGATCGAGTACGACAAGATCGACGCGATCCGCGGGCTGAACATCAGCATCACGACCAGCGCGAAGAGCGACGACGAGTGCAAGGCACTGCTCGCCGCGTTCAAGTTCCCGTTCAAGAACTGAAGGCAAGCCATGGCCAAAACGTCCCTCAAGCAGCGCGAGGAAAAGCGCGAGAAGCTGGTCGCCAAGTACGCCAAGAAGTACGCCGAGCTGAAGGCCATCATCGACGATGCGCAACGTTCTGACGAGGAGCGCTACGTCGCCCGCCTCGAACTCCAGAAGCTGCCGCGCAACGCGAACCCGACCCGTCTGCGCAATCGTTGCGCCCTGACCGGTCGTCCGCGCGGCACGTTCCGCATGTTCGGCCTGGGCCGCAACAAGATCCGCGAGCTCGCCTTCAAGGGCGACATCCCCGGCATGGTCAAGGCCAGCTGGTGACCCCGGGAAGCCGCGAAGGAGATTTGTTATGAGCATGAGTGATCCCATCGCCGACATGCTGACCCGCATTCGCAACGCCCAAAGCGTTGAGAAGGCCGTGGTCACGATGCCGTCGTCGAAGCTCAAGGTCGCGATCGCCCAAGTCCTGAAGGACGAAGGCTACATTGACGGCTTTGTCATCCGTGGCGAAGGCGGCAAGAGCGAACTCGAGATCTCGCTGAAGTACTACGCCGGTCGCCCGGTCATCGAGCGCATCGAACGCGTCAGCCGCCCCGGCCTGCGCATCTACAAGGGCCGCGACGCGATCCCTCAGGTCATGAATGGCCTGGGTGTTGCGATCGTCACGACCCCCAAGGGTGTGATGACCGACCGCAAGGCTCGCCAGACCGGTGTCGGTGGCGAAGTGCTTTGCTACGTGGCCTAAACCAAGGACGAACGACATGTCCCGCGTAGGAAAGATGCCGGTCGCCGTCCCGCAAGGCGTGGACGTCGCGATCTCGGCCGAAAAAATCACCGTCAAGGGCAGCAACGGCACGCTTGTGCGTGACCTGAACCCGCTCGTGACGATCACGAACGAAGCCGGCAAGCTGAGCTTTGTGCCCGCCAACGACAGCACCGAAGCCGACGCGATGAGCGGCACGATGCGCGCGCTGGTGGCCAACATGGTCAACGGCGTCGGCAAGGGCTTCGAGAAGAAGCTGAACCTGGTCGGCGTCGGTTTCCGTGCTCAGGCACAGGGCCAGAAGCTGAACCTGCAGATCGGTTTCTCGCATCCGGTCGTCAAGGAGATGCCCGAAGGCATCAAGGTGGCGACTCCGACCCAGACCGAAATCGTCATCTCCGGTGCCGATCGTCAGCGCGTCGGCCAGATCGCCTCGGAGGTTCGCGCCTTCCGTCCGCCCGAGCCGTACAAGGGCAAGGGCATCCGCTATGCGGACGAGCGCGTGATCCTCAAAGAGACGAAGAAGAAGTAAGGAGCGCACCATGATGACGAAGAAGGAACAGCGCCTGCGTCGTTCGCGCCAGACCCGCCTGCGCATTGCGCAGCAAGGCGTGGCCCGGCTGAGCGTCTTCCGCTCCAACCTGCACATCTACGCCAGCGTGTTTTCCGAGGACGGCAGCAAGGTCCTGGCGAGCGCGTCGACGGCCGAGAAGGAAGTCCGCGAGCAGCTGGCCAAGGGCAGCAATGCCGAGGCCGCCGCGCTGATCGGCAAGCGCATCGCCGAGAAGGCCAAGGCTGCCGGCGTCGAGAAGGTCGCGTTCGACCGCGCGGGCTTCGCCTACCACGGCCGCGTCAAGGCGCTGGCCGAAGCGGCTCGCGAAGCCGGCCTGCAGTTCTGACGGGCGCAAAGGAAGACTCGAAATGGCAAAGTTCACTCCCCGCCAGCAGACCGAAGGCAATGACGACGGTCTGAAGGAAAAGATGATCGCGGTCAACCGCGTCACGAAGGTCGTCAAGGGTGGCCGCACGCTGAGCTTCGCGGCGCTGACCGTGGTCGGTGACGGCGATGGCCGCATCGGCATGGGCAAGGGCAAGGCCAAGGAAGTGCCGGTCGCCGTGCAGAAGGCCATGGAAGCGGCTCGCCGCAACATGGTCAAGGTCGCGCTGAAGAACGGCACGATCCACCACAAGGTCGACGGCGAACACGGTGCGGCCAAGGTCCTGATGGCCCCGGCCAAGCCCGGTGACGGCATCATCGCCGGCGGCCCGATGCGCGCCGTCTTCGAAGTGATGGGCGTGACCGACATCGTCGCCAAGAGCCACGGCTCGACGAACCCGTACAACATGGTGCGCGCGACGCTGAACGCGCTGAAGCGCTCCACCACGCCGGCCGAAGTGGCCGCCAAGCGTGGCAAGTCGGTCGAAGACCTCTTCAACTGACACCGCGCCGGAGAAGCCTCATGTCCGACAAGAAGACCCTCAAGGTCAAGCTGGTCCGCAGCGTCGCCGGTACGCGCGAGTCGCATCGCGCCACCGTCCGCGGCCTGGGCCTGCGCAAGCTCAACAGCGAACGCGTGCTTGAAGACACGGCCGCGGTGCGCGGCATGATCAACAAGGTCTCGTACCTGGTGAAGGTGCTGTAATGCAGATCAACAACCTCAAGCCCGCCGAGGGCAGCAAGAAGGCGCGTCGCCGCGTCGGCCGCGGCATCGGTTCGGGGCTGGGCAAGACCGCGGGCCGTGGCCACAAGGGCCAGAAGTCCCGCGCCGGCGGCTTCCACAAGGTCGGCTTCGAAGGCGGCCAGATGCCGCTGCAGCGTCGCCTGCCCAAGCGTGGCTTCAAGTCCCAGCAGCTGAAGTACAACGGCGAGATCACGCTGGGCGAACTCGAGGCGCTGGGCGTCGACGAGGTCGACCTGCTGTCGCTGAAGGCTGCCGGCCTGGTGCGCCAGATCGTCAAGCACGTCAAGGTCGTCAAGAGCGGCGAGCTCACCCGCAAGGTGACGCTCAAGGGCATCGGCGCGACCGCCGGCGCCAAGGCTGCGATCGAGGCCGTCGGCGGCACGTTCGCCTGAGGGACACCTAGCCCGTGGCAACCTCCGCTAACCAGCTGGCCAAAAGTGGGAAGTTCGGCGACTTGCGTCGCCGGGTGATCTTCCTGCTGCTGGCCCTGGTGGTCTACCGCATCGGTGCGCACATTCCCGTGCCCGGTATCGATCCGAACCAGCTGCAGCAGCTGTTCAAGGGTCAGGGCGGCGGCATCCTGAACCTGTTCAACATGTTCAGCGGCGGCGCACTGTCGCGCTTCACCGTCTTCGCGCTGGGCATCATGCCCTACATCTCGGCGTCGATCATCATGCAGTTGATGACCTACGTCGTGCCCTCGCTCGAGGCGCTGAAGAAGGAAGGCGAGTCCGGTCGACGCAAGATCACGCAGTACACGCGCTACGGCACGCTGTTCCTGGCGATCTTCCAGAGCCTGGGCATCGCCCTGGCGCTCGAAGGTTCGCAGGGCCTGGTGCTGTCGCCCGGCTTCGGCTTCCGCATGACGGCGGTCGTCAGCCTGGTGGCCGGCACGATGTTCCTGATGTGGCTGGGCGAGCAGATCACCGAACGCGGCCTGGGCAACGGCATCTCGATCCTGATCTTCGCCGGCATCGTCGCCGGTCTGCCGAGCGCCATCGGCGGCCTGTTCGAACTGGTTCGCACCGGTGCCATGAGCATCATCGCCAGCCTGTTCATCACGGCAGTCGTGATCGGTGTGACCTACGTCGTCGTGTTCGTCGAACGCGGCCAGCGCAAGATCCTGGTGAACTACGCCAAGCGCCAGGTCGGCAACAAGGTCTATGGTGGCCAGTCGTCGCACCTGCCGCTGAAGCTGAACATGTCGGGCGTGATCCCGCCGATCTTCGCGTCGTCGATCATCCTGCTGCCTGCCACCATCGTCGGCTGGTTCGCCACCGGTGAAGGCATGCGCTGGCTGAAGGACATCTCGAGCGCGCTGTCGCCGGGGCAGCCGATCTACGTCCTGCTGTACGCCAGCATGATCGTGTTCTTCTGCTTCTTCTACACGGCGCTCGTGTTCAACAGCCGCGAGACCGCCGACAACCTGAAGAAGAGTGGCGCGTTCATTCCGGGCATTCGTCCGGGCGAACAGACGGCCAAGTACATCGACCGTATCCTGTCGCGTCTGACGCTGGCCGGCGCGGTGTACATCACGGCTGTGTGTCTGCTGCCCGAGTTCCTGGTCCTGAAGTACAACGTTCCGTTCTACTTTGGTGGCACGTCTCTGCTGATCATCGTGGTTGTGACGATGGATTTCTGGGCCCAGGTTCAGAGCTATGTCATGAGCCAGCAGTACGAGAGCCTGCTCAAGAAGGCGAACTTCAAGGCGGGCTGATGCGAGATGGCCAAGGACGACGTCATTCAGATGCAGGGGGAGATCCTTGAAAACCTCCCCAATGCCACCTTCCGGGTCAAGCTGGAAAACGGGCACGTGGTGCTCGGGCACATCTCCGGAAAGATGCGGATGCACTACATCCGCATCCTTCCGGGTGACAAGGTGACCGTCGAGCTCACCCCCTACGATTTGAGTCGCGCGCGGATCGTGTTCCGCGCCAAGTAAGGTCAAGGAGAAGACCATGAAAGTCGCAGCTTCGGTCAAGAAGATGTGCCGCAATTGCAAGATCATCCGACGCAAGGGCGTCGTGCGCGTGATCTGCACCGACCCGCGCCACAAGCAGCGTCAAGGCTGATAGTCAGAGGAAGAACATGGCACGTATCGCCGGCATCAACATCCCGCCGCATAAGCATGCGGAAATCGGCCTGACCTCGATCTACGGCGTCGGCCGTACGACGGCGCAGAAGATCTGCGACGCAGCGGGCATCCCGTACTCGAAGAAGGTCAAGGACCTGAACGATGGCGAGCTCGAGAAGATCCGCGAGGAGATCGGCCGCCTGACGATCGAGGGCGACCTGCGCCGCGAGCTGTCGATCAACATCAAGCGTCTGATGGACCTCGGCTGCTACCGCGGCTTCCGTCACCGCCGCGGCCTGCCGGTGCGCGGCCAGCGCACCCGCACCAATGCCCGCACCCGCAAGGGTCCGCGCAAGGGTGCCGCTGCGCTGAAGAAGTAAGCCGCCGCCTCGCACGAGACAGGAAGATCCACACATGGCCAAGTCACCCGTCAACAACGCCGCGCGCCGCGTCAGCAAGAAGATCCGCAAGAACATTGCGGACGGCATTGCCCACGTGCACGCGTCGTTCAACAACACCATCATCACGATCACCGACCGCCAAGGCGGCGCGTTGGCGTGGGCCTCGAGCGGCGGTCAAGGCTTCAAGGGCTCGCGCAAGAGCACGCCGTTCGCCGCGCAGGTCGCTGCCGAGAACGCCGGTCGTGCCGCGCAGGAACAGGGCATCAAGAACCTGGACGTGCGCATCAAGGGCCCGGGCCCGGGCCGTGAGTCCAGCGTTCGTGCGCTGGCCTCGCTCGGCATCCGCATCACGTCGATCAGCGACGTGACGCCGATCCCGCACAACGGCTGCCGCCCGCAGAAGCGTCGTCGCATCTGAGCGGTGAACGCCGGCAGGTTGTTCCTGCCGGTGATAGAATTCGCGGTTTCCCGTAAGCCGGCGGCACGGACAAGTGCGCGCCGGCTGTTTTCCTCAAGGCAAGCAGCCTTGCAACCCAAGCCCACCGTCCGCACCTCATGCACGACTCCGGTCGTCGGTGCAGGACTTGCGCGGGGCTCCGCCGTCTGACGGCTGGGTCCGCCGCGTCAGCATAAGACAAGGACAAAGCAAGTGGCACGTTATCTCGGCCCGAAGGCCAAACTCTCCCGCCGTGAAGGCACCGACCTGTTCCTGAAGAGCGCTCGCCGCTCGATCGGGGACAAGGCCAAGTTCGACAGCAAGCCTGGCCAACACGGCCGCACCAGCGGCTCGCGCACCTCCGACTACGGCGTCCAACTGCGCGAAAAGCAGAAGGTCAAGCGCATGTACGGCGTGCTCGAGCGCCAGTTCCGCCGCTATTTCGCCGAAGCCGAGCGCCGCAAGGGCAATACCGGCTCGACGCTGCTGGCGCTGCTGGAATCGCGCCTGGACAACGTCGTCTACCGCATGGGCTTCGGCTCGACCCGTGCCGAATCGCGTCAGCTGGTGTCGCACAAGGCGATCACGGTCAACGGCCAGGTCGTCAACATCCCGTCGTTCGTGGTCAAGGCCGGTGACGTCGTCGCGGTGCGCGAGAAGTCGAAGAACCAGCTGCGCGTCCAGGACTCCCTGAAGCTCGCGCAGAGCGTTGGCCTTTGCGACTGGGTGCAGGTCGACGCCACCAAGATGGAAGGCGTGTTCAAGAAGGTCCCGGACCGCGACCAGTTCGGCGCCGAGATCAAGGAAGCGCTGATCGTCGAACTCTACAGCCGCTAAAGCCCCCGCGGCCGGCACCTGCCGGCCGTCGCGCTTGCGGCCGTTCCCAATACCGGGCGTTTCGCCTGCCGGGCGCGAAGCGGCTCCAGGACAAAGCCCGGCGGTCCATCAGCCTTATCGGTGTAACGAGCCGAGGGTATTGACAGGAAACCAAACACTCCATGCAAACCACTCTTCTGAAGCCCAAGGCCATCCACGTCGAGCCGCTCGGCGGTTACCGCGCCAAGGCGGTGCTCGAACCGTTCGAGCGTGGCTTCGGCCACACGCTGGGCAACGCGCTGCGGCGCGTGCTGCTGTCGTCGATGGTGGGCTATGCGCCGACGGAGGTCACGATCGCCGGCGTGCTGCACGAGTACTCCGCGATCGACGGCGTGCAGGAAGACGTCGTCCACATCATGCTCAACCTGAAGGGCGTGGTGTTCCGTCTGCACAACCGCGATGAAGTCACGCTGGTGCTGCGCAAGGAAGGCGAAGGCGCGGTCACCGCGGCCGACATCCAGACCCCGCACGACGTCGAGATCATCAACCCGGATCACGTGATCGCGCACCTGTCGCAAGGCGGCAAGCTCGACATGCAGATCAAGGTCGAGAAGGGCCGCGGCTACGTGCCGGGCAACCTGCGCCGCTACGGCGACGAGCCGACCAAGGCCATCGGCCGCATCGTGCTCGACGCTTCGTTCTCGCCGGTGCGCCGCGTCAGCTACGCGGTCGAAAACGCCCGCGTCGAGCAGCGTACCGACCTCGACAAGCTGGTGATGGAGATCGAGACCAACGGCGCCATCACGCCGGAAGAAGCGATCCGCCAGTCGGCCAAGATCCTCGTCGAGCAGCTCGCCGTGTTCGCGCAGCTCGAAGGCCAGGTCAGCGACATCTTCGAGCCGCAGCCGCAGCGCACGCCGAACTTCGACCCGATCCTGCTGCGTCCGGTCGACGAGCTCGAGCTGACGGTGCGTTCGGCCAACTGCCTGAAGGCCGAGAACATCTACTACATCGGCGACCTGATCCAGCGCACCGAGACCGAGCTGCTGAAGACCCCGAACCTGGGTCGCAAGTCGCTCAACGAGATCAAGGAAGTGCTGGCCTCGCGCGGCCTGACGCTGGGCGCGCGCCTGGAAAACTGGCCGCCGCAAGGTCTCGACAAGCGTTGAGATCGACGGGCCGTGAGCGGCCCGTTGCCGTCATACCGCTGCGGCTCCCGTACGGGAGCCGCGGTGTCGATAGGGGCCCAGTGCCCCGGTCCCGCCCCGGTACCTGATACGGCCGGGGTCTGATAACCAAAGGAACGCGCCATGCGCCACCGCCACGGACTCCGCAAACTCAACCGCACCAGCAGCCATCGCCTGGCGATGCTGCGCAACATGGCCAACTCGCTGATCCGCCATGAAGCGATCAAGACGACCGTGCCCAAGGCCAAGGAACTGCGCGCCGTCGTCGAGCCGCTGATCACGCTGGGCAAGACCCCGACGCTGGCCAACCGCCGCCTCGCCTTCGACCGCACGCGTGACCGCGAAGTCGTGACCAAGCTCTTCAACGAACTGGGCCCGCGCTACGCCGCGCGTCCGGGCGGCTACACCCGCATCCTGAAGATGGGCTTCCGCGTCGGCGACAACGCGCCGATGGCTTTCGTCGAACTGGTCGATCGTCCGGAAGTGGCTGAAGAGACCACGACCGAAGCGGCCGAATAAGGCTGCATGCACGGCGGGCGGCCTTCGGGTTGCCCGCGGTGTCCAGCAGCGCCGCGCAACGCGGCGTTGCGCCGGCCCCCAGCCGGCCGCGGGTGGTGCTCATGCCCTCGCACGCGTGCCTCGCGGCAGCATCCAGCGCTGCTTCCACCTCCCGGCAAAACCGTCACGTTTGTTCTCCGTCTAGGTGTAGCTCAGCCAGCCGGTGAGAATGCGTCGCAACCGCAACTCTATCCATCATGGCTAACCTGAGCGGAGCAGCTGACCGGCTCGACCTGCGTGCATCCGGTGACGGTGCGGCGGCGTGTTGGCGGACGCTGGTCGCTGCCGTCTCGGCGCGGCTGCGGCGCCCGGCGCGCGTGTTCGTGGTGCTGGCGCTGCTGATGCTGGCGATCGTGCTGCCGGTCGTCCTGCCGCAACCGCAGGCCGAGTTGCGCTTGTTCTCGGACGGCTGGGGCGCGGCGAGCTTCATGGCCGGCGAGGTCTGCTCGCCGGACGACGCCGGCGGCCTGGCTGCGCCGGACGCGGTGCTACCCAAACCCGCCGCCCGGGCAGACGCCGGCGACCGTGCGCTGCTCGTGCTGCGCTACCTGGCCTGGGGACTGATGGTTCCGGTGCTGTTGCCCGCGCTGGCCTTGCAGCGGCGCGTGCGCGAGCAGCAAGCGCTGCTGCTCGTCGCCACCCTGTACGGCCTCGCCCCGGCCTGGTTCCAATCGACGCTGAATCCCGGCTTCGTTGCCCTGCGTCAGGCGCTGGCCGAGTTCTGGCTTGCGCGCTGGCCGATGCAGCCCAGCGACTTCGCCTGGCTGGATGGCCTGAGCTTCGCCGCCTGGATGACTGCCGGCGCCGCGATCGGCGCAGCAGTGTGTGCCGTGCTGACGGCAGCCGGGCGCCTCGCCGGCTGTGACCGGCGGGCGTTGGCGCGCAGCCTGCTGCCGCTGGCCGGCGTGCTGCTCGTTCTGGGCCTGACCCAGCCGACGGCGCTGTACCTGCGCGGTGAAGGCCTTGCACTCGACTGGCTGCCGTCAGCGCGGGCCGCTCTGCTGGCTGCGGGCTTGTGCTGGACGTCCTGGCTCGGCGCGCGTGTCATCGGCGCGGCGCCGCGGGCCGGTTGGCCGGGTCGTGCCGCAGCGTTCGCGCTCTGGCTGCTGCCGGTGGCGCTGGCCTGCCTGCACGTGTGGGCGATGTACTTCCACTGGGTCAGCCGCTACAGCGTCTGAGGCTCAACCCGGGGCCAATAAGACGAGCGCGATGCAATACTGGCGCGCTGCACCGAAACCGTGTTATAGTCACTTTCTCAGTCGCGGGGTGGAGCAGTCTGGTAGCTCGTTGGGCTCATAACCCAAAGGTCGCAGGTTCAAATCCTGCCCCCGCAACCATTACCAGAAGCAGAGCCGGCCAGCGCCACACGCTGGGCCGGCTCTTCCATTTGGGCCCAGTCGCCCGCGTCATCACGGCGCAGTAGCACTGGCCCGACGATCTCCGCCAGCAGCTCGCGCGTCCGCTCCCGGTCGGACTCGCGCTCGAGCGCGGCCTGCAGGTCCAGCAGCCGGCGCCGGTAGGCGGCCAGCGCCATCGAAGCGGCCCGCTCCACGTCGATCGTTTCCGGCGGCGGCGCCTGTAGCTGCGCCAGCTCGGCCTCCGCGGCCGCCAGGCGGGCCTTCAGCGCTTCGCTCAACCCGATCTGAGCCACAGCATCCACCAGGTGCGAGATCTCGCCCTCGAGTTCGGCCTGGCGCGCCGCCGATGCCTTCCCGGCGCGTGAGGCCTGGGCTGTCGCGGCGCGCAGGCCTGCGCGGACGCTGGCCTGGAGCTGCGCCAGCATCTCCGGGGCGAGCAGCTGCTCGCGGACGAGCCCAAGAAGTGCCTGGTCTACGTCGCGCCGTCGAAAGGCGTCGCGGTTCGCGCAGACGGCCGGCCCGCGGTCCTGGTGGACGTTGCAGCCGTACCGCCGCGCGTCGATCGCAGTCATCGGCCCGCCGCAGCAAGAGCACCGCAGCAGCCCGGCGAAGAGCGTGCGCATCTTTGCCCCCTTGCCCTGCACTCCGAAGCGGCGGTCACGGGCGCGGACGGAAGCCCACAGGTCGGCCGGCACGATGCGTAGCTCGGGAACGTCTCGCACCTGCCACTCTTCGCGCGGCCGCTCGACGTAGCGGCGCTTCCCACTGTCCGGATCCTTCAGCCACTGGCGGCGGTTCCAGATCAGCCGGCCGGCGTACAGCTGGTTGTTGAGCAGGCCCGCGCCGCGGGCGCGGTCGCCGACGAGTGCCGACACCGCCCAGGTGCCGCCGCGCGGGCTCGGGATACCAGCGGCGTTGAGCCGGTGGCAGATGGCGCGGGCGCTGTCGCCGGCGGCGTAGGCTTCAAAAATATCCCTCACGACCGAAGCCTCGGCCTCGTCAACGACCAGGCGCCGGCCGTCGGCGCCGTCGACGGGCTCCGATCGGTAGCCGAAGCAGACGCCGCCGACGTGGAACCCGCGGTCGAACTGCCCCGCCAGGCCGCGGTGCGTCTTCTCGCGCAGGTCGTCCAGGTACAGCTCGTTGACCAAGCCGCGGGCGATGCGCATCACCTTGCGGCCGCGTGCCTCGCTGTCGTAGCCATCGGCGGTGCCGACGATGCGGATACCTCGGTGCTCGAGTCGCTTGACGATGCTCTCCTGCTCACCGACCTCCCGAGATAGGCGGTCGAGGCCTTCGAGCACCAGGACATCAAAGCGGCTGGCCAGCGCTGCCGCCAGCAGGGCCTTGCCGCCTGGCCGCAGCGCCACCGGCGTCGAACCCGAGATCTCCTCGTCTCCCCACTCGCCGGCCAAGTGCCAGCCCTCCCGGGCGATCAGCGTGCGCCCGGCGCGCAGCTGGTCATCAATCGACGTTTCGCGCTGGCGGTCGCTGCTGTACCGCGCGTAGAGCACCGCGCGCAGGGGTTGGTTGGTGGCCATCTGGGGCGTTCATCGAAACGGGGGAGGAGGCCAGTAGCTCGCGCACGATGTCCGCGGCCAGCATCTCAACGAGCTGGCGCGTGGCGGCGTGGCGGGCTACTGGATCTCGGGACATCGTAGCGGGGGTCACAGGTCGCCGGCGGCGGCCCGCCGGGCGTCGAAAGACGGCAGCGGCCGCAACGGCACCGCCGCGGTGCGCGGTCGTGCCGAGGCCTCGCGCAGCCTGGCGCTGGCGTGGCAGCGGATCAGCTTGTGCCAGGTTGGGCTGGCCAGCGCCTCGTCCAGCGACGCCGGCATGCGCGGTGCGCGGTGCCGAAGCTCGGCCAGCGAGACCTGCAGGTCGTCGCGGGTCGGCTGCCACGTTTGCTGCACGGTGCTCGCCATCAGAAGGGCTCCTCGCAGACCCCGTGCCCATACCTCCAAGGCGGACCGCTACATTCCGCGGGAGGCCCTCCCAGAAAGGAAATGAGATGACCACCATTCGCCCCATTACCCCGCTGCAGCAGCTGCATGCCGCCATCCGCAGAGTCCGGCGTGACATCGATGAGAAGACGCTTCTTGCCTCCGTCAACGGCTCCAAAAAGCATCGCTATCGGGTCTTCCACTTGTGCCAAGAGCACCGACGCCTGCTGGACAAGCTCACGAGCATGACGGGTGCGCGCTGGGTGACGCGGTAAGGCGCGGCTGATCATCGTGCGCCTCGTAGTGCTTCCTGCGCGGCATGCCAGGCGACGTTGATCGCCGCCATCTCTCCGGCGTCGCCGCCCCGGTCCGGGTGCCGCAGCGCCGCGAGGCGCCGGTACGCGGCCCGGGCCTGGTCCAACGAGCAGGAGCGCGCGACGCCCAGGATCTCCCACCACTCGCGTGCTGCACCAGTTGCCGGCAGCGCCGTGAAGCCCGTGAAGGCCCGTTCGAGGATCGCGGCGCCGCCGTGGCGCTCGATCGCGCGCATGGCGTCCAGCGTCGCGGCGATCACGGCGAGGTTGTGCTCCACGCGCAGGTACTGGTCGACGGCGATGCAGCGGCGCGCGCCAGTCGGCTCCTGCCAGTAGACGGCTGCGCCGGGGTCTTGCGGCGCACGTTCGCCGGCGCGCGGCAGGCCGTCCAGGCGCGTGCGCACGTTCGTGCTGATCACGACGTCCTGGCGGTCGATGCCCATGCGCTGCAGTTCCTCAAGCACGCGGCGCACCGCCTCGGTGACCGTGAGGTCCTCGAGCATCGCGTAGCCGCCGTTGCGCTGCTGCCGGCGCTTGCCGAAGTGACCGGGCCGGCGGCCGCCGGTTGTGGTGCGCTTCCAGCCTTCAGGCCAATGCAGCGGGTAGGCGCTCAGCGCGTCAGCCATGGCGCTCTCCCTTCTCTACCGTCCACCCGTGCCGCCGCAGCAGCGCGGCCGCGGCGAGCAGCTGCGCGTGCAGGTCCTCGTCGTAGTTTCGGTTGATCTCCCAGACCGCGAGGTCGGCCAGGAAGCGAACCTGGTCGCGCTGGCGCGGGCCGTCCAGCAGGTTCCGCACCGCCTTGACCGACAGGCCGGCGGCATCGGCCAGGTCGCGCGAGGGCATCGCGCCGTTGCGGTCCAGCATGTCGAGCAGCATGGCGGTTCGTGTGCCGTCGGAAGCCTCATCGAAGCGCTGCCGCAGCCCTTCCCGGTGGCACTGACGCCGCGTCAGAGCCTTGGCGATCGAGGCAAAGGCGCTCGTCTGCATCACGCGCCTCCCTTCTCGTCCGTGGCGCCGAGGCCGAGCGAGGTGACCAGCGCCTTGAAGCTCGCTTTCATCGCCTTCAAGTAGCCCGCGTCGTAGCTGTCGCCGTTGGCCTCCGCGGTGGCGATCCTGCTGTCGAAGCCGTCCAGCAACTGCGCCACTCTTTCCGCCAGGGCGGGCCACGCCGCCTCCGCGTCGGCAATGACGGCGCGGGCCGTACCTGCCTGTTGCGTGAAGCCGTTGGCTTCAAGCGCCTGGTGCGCGCCTCGCAGTTCGGACAGCAGCCGCGCATTCACGGCCTCGGGCTTGTCTTCGGGCGCCGGCAGCGCAGCCTCGCTGGCGGCAAGTGCCGCACGGGAGAGCGCGCCGCCCAGACGGAGGACTGCGGCCGAGCTGCACTTGGCACCGGCCGCCTCCGAGTCGGCCCCTCGCCGCCGCAGGTCGGCGGCGTACTCGCTCAGCATGTCGACCGCCTGGGCCAGCAGTAGCGCGTCTTCCTCGTACAGCTGTGGCGCCTTCGGCTTGGCCTGCAGCGGCAGCGCCTGGCCGGCTCTACGCAGGACGCCGGGGTGCCTTTCGACGACCATAGTGAAACGCGGCTGGTGGAACCTCGACTTCAGCTCCTGTTCGCTCAGGTGCAACTGCGTGCCGACGTCGGTGACCACGCTGTAGAAGGGCGTTCCGTTGGCCTCCTTGCTGCCCGTCACCACGGCGTTCCCAGTCACGCGGCCGTCTTTCGTGCAGAGCTGTGCGCCGATGGCGGTCCAGTCATTCGTCATGCCGGCAACCCATTCGGGCTTCGTGGCGTCGAAAAGCTCGCGCTCGAAGTCGTTCAAGATCTCGTCGCGTTCCGCCACCTGCTCGGCCTGCGCCGCCTGCGGCCGGCCCATCTCCTCCCGGATCGCCCGGTCCAGGTCCTCGCCGTTGAGCACGACGTTGTCGGGCACGCGGCCGGCGAAGACGCCGCCCTTGGCCAGAGCGATGGTGTCCAGCGGGCGCGTGCGCAGGTGCTCGTAGAGCTCGGCGTGCTCGAGCAGCGCTGGAGCCGCCTCGGCGGCGAGATCGACGTAGGCCTGCGCGGTCTTGCCGAAGCGCCGGCCGCCCATCACCACCTGGAGCGTCTGGCGATCGAGCGGCCAGGCGCCGGGCGGCAGCGCCGCGATCGCGGCGCGAAGCCGCGGGATCAGGATCGAGAGGTCAGATGCCATCTTGGGCCTCCTGGGTGTTGTCGCTCTTCGCCGCCGCCTTGACGGCCGCCGCCTGGTAGCCGGCGATCCAGCCGTCATGCGCCGCGGCGCGGGTCGCGACTTCGGGCGACTTGCAGAAGAGCAGGGTGTGCTTGATCAGCTCGTCGAGGTCCTTCTCGGCGGGCTTGGGGTCGCCGTGCTGGTCCAGCTCGGCGAGCAGCGCCGGCGCGGCCTGGGTGGCCGCTTCGATGAAGCGGCGCAGAGCGCGGCCGACGGCGACGCCCTCCAGCGCACGCTGCACCGCCGCCGTCGCCTGCGTTGCGCCGCCCGGGAAGGCCGCGAGGACCTGGCGCAGCTCCGGGAGCAGGATCGACAGGTCAGTCGGCATTCGAGGCCTCGCCGCCGGGGATCACCAGATCGATCTGGCTGGGGAACAGCAGATGCTCGGCGCCGCCTTCGTCGGTGCACAGCACCATCCCCGCAGGGCCGACCTGCTGGTAAACCATGCTTCGGCCGTCGCTCATCTTCACGACGTCGCCCCTGGCGGGAAGGCTCTTCCAGTTGAAACGGAATCCGCCCTTCGGGCCTCGCTCGACGGTCACCTGCGGGCGTGCGCCGGCGGTCTTCTTCATCGCATCGGACATGGATCGCTCCTCAGCGCGCACTGGCCAGCAGCGCGGCGGGTTGTTGATCAGCCTCGTGCGCGGGCTCGTCGCCCGCCTCGAAGGCCCAGATGAAGCGGCCGGCGCCGACGGCCGACAGCAGCGCGGCCACGACCGTGAGCCAGCCGATCGCCGCCGCGGCGGCGTTGAGCAGCCTCAGCACGGCGTCGTCTCCTGGTGCACGACCTCGGTGCCGGCGCGCAGGCGGCCGGTGAAGGGGACCGCCAGCGCGGCGGCGGGGTCGCAGCCGAAGCTCATCAACACCCGGTTGGCGATGCCACGCAGGAACGCGGCCTGCTGCGCCTCGGGCGCGAAACCTGCCGCAGCGATCCAGGCCGCGCGGCCGGCTTGCTCGACGAGCCACTCGTCCGTCATCTGCTCGCCGCCAGCAGGTGGCTGCGAGAGGGCGGCGCCGAGCGCGTTGACGGCGTCGACAGCCGCGGCGGTGTTGGCGTTGGCGCAGCGGCAGGCGCCGCTGCAGGTCTTCTTGCACATCGTGTGGACTCCCTCTGTTGTGCGGCTACAGCCGCGATGGCTTGCGGATTCGGGCGGCCTTGGCCGGGTCGCTGGGGACGCCGAGGCCGGCGACGGCGCAGCTGGCGTTCCAGCGCTGGGCCGGGTCATCGGACGTCAGCTGCAGCTCGCGCCGGCGGCGCGCCGCGCGCGAGGCTTCGGCGCGGGCGCGGCCGGCGGGCGAGGTCAGCTCGGCAGCGAGCTGGCCGCGGTAGTTCGGGTCGAAGGGGCTCATCAGGCGGCCCTCCGGATCGCTTCGATCAGCTGCGCGGCCTGGGGCGGGCAGACGGCGTTGCCGATCAGGTGCCAGGCGGTCGCTTCGTTCGCCGGCAGTAGGTAGCCGTCCGGCAGGCCCATCAGCTCGCGTCCCTCGGTGGCGAGCACCATCCGCATGCGTTCGCCGTCGACCACGGCCCAGCGCGCGCGCGTCGTCAGGGTGCCGATCGGTCGGTCCAGGCTGCGGCCTGTCTCGCCGCTGCCGCTGCCGTAGTACGGAGCGACGAAGCGAGCGCCGAAGCGGCGACGGCCCGCGGCAATGCGGGCCAGCGTGCGGGCGCTGCGTCCCGGGCGCTGCACCGGCGACCAGCGGCCGGCGGTGAAGTCGATCGCCGCGGCGGCGGGCCGGTGCTCGCGCTGATGCATCTGCAGCTCGATCGGATGACGCGAGCGCGTCGCGACGACGAAAAGGCGGCGGCGCTGCTGCGGGACGCCGGCGTCGGCGGCGTCGAGCACCATCGGCGCCAGCGCGTAGCCGAGCGCGTGCATCGCGGCGCACCACGCCGGGTAAAGCGCCCAGTTTGAAAAGGCCGGGACGTTCTCGATGACGACGACCGGCGGCCGGTGGACCTCGGCGCATGTGACGACGGCCCAAGCGGTCGCGCGTTGCGCGTCGTGGTGCGGGCGATCCTTGCCGCGCGCCGGGCTGTGGCCCTGGCACGCCGGCGACGCCAGCAGCAGGTCGTGCGCCGGCGCGGCGCGGAAGTCGGCCTGCTGCAGGTCCTGGCATTCGTGCTCGGTCTCGGGGTGATTGGCGGCGTGCCACTCGACGGCGACTGGCCAGTGGTTCGCGGCCCATAGCACGCGGCAGCCGGCCAGCACCGCGCCGGTGCTGAAGCCGCCGGCGCCCGCAAAGAGGTCGATGGCGCGCATCAGGCTGCCTCCTCGAACAGGCCGCCGCGGCTGCGCGCCAGCGCGGCGCTGCAGGCGGGGTTGAGCCATACGACCTCGGTGCGGATCGCAGCGCAGTCGGCGATGGCCCGGCGCTCGTGGCGCTCCCAGCCTTGCAGGGCCTCGTCGTAGAGCGCGCTCGGATAGCCCGAGAGCACGACCATGCCGACGGCCGCCCGCATCCGCTCCAGCAGCGCTGCGTGGTCGTCGTCGGACATCTCGTGCAAGTAGCCGTTGCTCCCGGTCTTGCCGGAGCGGGTGGAGTGCAGGTACGGCGGGTCGGCGTAGAAGAGCGTGCCAGGCCCGTCCATGCGGTCAACGATGCGCTCCGCGCGGTCGTTCTCGATCAGCACGCGCATGAGGCGATCGCGCATCGCCGGGATGCAGTCCGCCCAGGTTGCCCACTCCGCGGAGTTCAAGGCACGGCCGTCGGTGAGCCGGGCCCGAAAGCCGGTGCGCGAGACGCGCGTCGCGGAGTCCGACCCGTGGCCAAGAAACGACCGGACGACCAGCCGGTGCGCGGCGTCGACATCGTCGGTGGGCTCGCCGAACGACCACTCCAGCTCGGCGCGCGCATACGGCGTTAGCGAGCAGCGGCGCTGCAACTCGGCAGACTTCACCGGGTCCCGGAGCACGCGGAAGTAGTTCACGACGCGCGCGTCGAGGTCGTTGTAGACCTCGGCGGGAACCGGCGGCTTGAGCAGCAGCAGCGACGCCGCCCCGCCGAACAGCTCGGCGTAGGCCGAGTGCGGCGGGAAGAACTGCGCCACCCACGGGGCAAGCCTGAACTTTCCACCGTGGTACCGGAGAGCAGGCCGTCTGATCGCGGACATCAGGCCGCCTCCGCAAGTGCCGGGCGTTGCGCCGCAGGCGCCTGGTGCTGGCGCTTCAGGGGCTCCAGCATCCGCGCGCACTCCAGGGCGCACGCGATCGCGGTGCCCTGGTCGACGGCCTCCGCTAGCGCGTCCATCCAGTCGATGGCCTGGCGCGCCTGGGTCAGCTCGGGGCCCCGGAAGACGATCCGGCCGGTGGCCGACCAGCGCTTCACCACGCCGAGGGCCGTCTCCAGGTGCGCACGCATGCCGGCGGCGGCCTCCTCGAGGTCCGCGTTGTCGGGGTGCTGCTGGCGCAGCGCGTCCGCCACCAGGCTCCACTGCAGCGCGGCCTCGGCCAGGTCCCACATCACGCCGGCGTCGGCGCGGCCACGCGCGATTGCGTCGACGTTCGTCAGGTGCGCCAGCGCCAGCGCCTTGATCTGGTCGGGCGTCAGGTGCCGCCGCCGCGCCTGTCTCAGCTCCATGCGGTGCAGCAGCTCTTCCCGCGTGTGGCGGAACTGCGGGCGGCGGCTCATCGCGCGGCTCCCGGCAGCACGTCCAGACCAAACAGGCGGGCGACCAGGTCGACGACGTCGAGCGCCAGCGCGTCGAGCGTTCCGTCGTTCACGAGGTGAGCGTTGACGGGCAACCGGCCGAGCCGGTTGCTCTCGTGGTCCGCCGTGTCGGGCGTCAGCGCCTCCAGCTCGCGGCGGTACACGCGCACGATCAGCGCGCCCGCCAGCTGCAGCATCGCTGCCTCGTTGACGAACCGGACGTCGGTGACGACGAAGCGCGTCTCGCCGGCGGCCATCAGGTCCAGCATCCGCAGGCGCACCTGGCGCACCCAGTAGTCGGGATCGCGGTCGCGGGTGAACTCGGTCGCGTAGCGCTGCATCAGCCAGCGCGGGCTGCGCGGGGCGGCGAGGTCCAGGCCTTCGCGGCGGGCCCAGCCGATGAACGCCGGCTCGGCGCAGCGGCCGATGGCCAGAGCGCCCAGCGGCAAGCCCTTCGTGCCGCGGTCCTGCAGCAGGCGGACGTCGACGCCCCAGGCCTCGCAGATCTCGGCGCGCAGCGCGTCGGCGAAGGCGATGCGGCGCCAGCCGTAGCGCTCCAGCACGTCTGCGCAGGCGTCCTTGCCGCAGCCCGGCAGTCCGCACAGGCCAAGGATGGCCGGCGCGGTGCGAGTCGGCCGGGGGATCGTGATGCTGGCGTCCGGCTTGCGGGCCAGGTCGACGCCGGTGGTGTAAGGGTGGTTCATGGTCAAGTCCTCGGGGACGGGTGAATCAGCGCGCCGGCCAGAGCAGCGCGACCTGGAAGACGACCGCCATGACGGCACCGCCGCCGGCGACGCCGTAGAGCAGCCCGAGGCGAAAGCCGATGCCCCAGGCGGTGACGTAGTGGCGCTGCACGCGCTGGACGCTGGCCATCACGACGCCCTCCAGGCGCGCAGCAGGCGGGGCATGCCGAAGCGGTCGACGGCGCGGTCCTCAGCGGCACGCGCCGACGGCGCCAGCTCGCTGTAGGCCCGGCGGCGGCCGTCGTCATCGACGTGCACGACGTCGAAGCGCTGCAGCGCCGGGCCCGGCACGGCCGCCGCGGCGGTCGGGGACGAATGGACGAGTGCGAGGTGCATGAAGCCTCCCTGGTGGTGGTCAGTGCTTGCCGGTGGGCTTGACGCCCGGCTTGAGGAAGCGGTGGCAGAACAGCACTGCGGCGACGTTCTCGCCGCGCGCGCGGATGCCGCTGTTGACGTTCTTGCTGTCGAGGTAGAGCCGCGACCGGCTGGTCTTCAGCACTTTCTTCAAGTCGCCGAGCAGGGGCAGCGTCTGCCCGTGCTCGCGGGCGACCTCGTAGAGGTGGTTGAGGTTGACGGCGATGACGTCGTCGTCGCGCGCGTGGTTGAGCGCCTGGAAGTTCTCGAGGTACTCGAACACCTCCCAGAAGCCGGCGACCATCGGGTGGTCGGCGCTGATCGCGGCCTGACGCTCCACTGCCATCGTGTCGATCTGGGCGTGCAGCGCGGCGAGCTGCTCCTCGCTGATCGGCGCCACCAGGCGCAGCGCGTCGGCCAGCGCCTTGATCTGCGCGTGGTTCTTCGCGATCCGGGTGCTCTTCACGAGGCCCTGCAGGTGCGCCTCGTGCACCGGCGTGCGCTCTGCCACCGTCGACAGGACCTGTGCCTCGCGCATCGCGGCGCGCAGCACGAAG
Source organism: Rubrivivax gelatinosus (assembly GCF_016583785.1). Taxonomy (GTDB): domain Bacteria; phylum Pseudomonadota; class Gammaproteobacteria; order Burkholderiales; family Burkholderiaceae_C; genus Rubrivivax; species Rubrivivax gelatinosus_B. The sequence goes on from NZ_NRRU01000001.1 coordinate 101,854, forward strand.
CCGCTCACCTGCTCTACCGGCATGCTCTCCAGCGTGATCGCCGCTTCGCGCGTCGCCGGCGTCTGCCCCTTGCGGTCGAAGTCCAGGTGGACGATCCGCTGCAGGATCGCGTCCGAGGCCTGCACCTCGTTGTTCTGGCTGATGACGATCGCGCCGCGGAAGGGCGGCTCATAGGTCTCGTTGCCGCCGGTGGCCATGCCCCGGGCCCGCACGCTGCGGCCATTGAAGCAGGTCTTCAGCTCGTCCCAGTCGAAGCTCTTGACGTGCGGGTTGTCGCCCGTGCGCTCGCGGTCGCTCTCGATCAGCACGACCGGCAGGTTGGACACCTGGGCGAAGTTCCGGGCCCGGGCGGCCAGCGATGACTTCGACGGGTCGAAGCCTTCGTAGTCGCGCCGACCGACGAGCTTCCACAGGAACTCGATCAGCGTCGACTTGCCCGCGCCGGCCTCGCCGACCACCTCGAGGAAGGGGTAGCTCTTCTGCGAGCCGCGGATCTGCTCGGCGAACAGCGCGCCGAACCAGAAGGTGAGGGCGGCCAGCCCCTTGGCGCCGAAGCAGCGCCACAGCAGGCCCAGCCAGTCGGCGCGGTAGGCCTGGGCGTCCCGGTTGATGCTGAGCGCGACCGACTGGTTGAGGCTCTTCAGCGCGAGCTTGTTGCCGAGGTCGAAGAAGTCTTCGGCGTTGATCTCGTGCACCTGGCCGCCCTGCACCGCGACGTCGCCCAGGACGTAGGCGCCGTGGGTGGCCGAGTAGCCGATGAAGTCGACGGTCTCGACGCGCTTGATCGCGTAGAGCTGCCTCTCCATCATCCGCTCGAGCATCTGGCTCGAGCCGGTGAAGACGGCGCCCGGCGCGATGCCCAGCAGGCGCTTTTTGAACTCCGCCGCGGCGCTGAGCTGCGCTGCGCTGAAGGTGTTCTTGACCGGCGCCGCGTCGTGCGGGAACTCGACGCGGAAGTAATACCAGCTCTCGTCGGTGAGCTTGTTCTCCTGGAAGTACAGCGGCACCGGGTAGCAGTTGGCGATCGGCCGGATGACGTGGCTCTTCTTCAGCGCCTCCTCGCGCAGCTCGTCCTCGCTGTGCTTGCCCTCGTCGTCTTTCTCCAGCTGCTGCAGCGCCCTGTTGAAGGCCTCGACATCGAGCCGGAACCAGTACAGCCGGCGCTTGAACTCGAAGTCGAACTCGGTGCGCGCGCCGCCGCTGTGGCGGTACATCAGCAGGCCTTTGGCGCTGGCGCTCTCGGCAATCAGCAGCGCGCCGTGGTAGCGGTACTCCTCGAGGTCCTTGGCCTCCAGGCGGCCGCGCTGGTGCAGGTCGTTCCAGTCGAGCTTGCCGCGGCCGGTCTGCGGGATCTGCGCGGCCTCGCACACCCAGCCAGCCTTGCGCGCCAGGTCCACGTGCTTGACGGTGAAGCGGCGGCCGGCGGCGTCGCCGTCCAGCGCCCAGACCAGCTTCAGCTCGACGCCACGGGCCGACACCGCGATGCGCAGGTCCTCGAGGCTCTTGTCCGGGTAGTTGTTGCTGCTCAGCGCAGCGACTGCCGGGATGCCGTGATGGAAAAGCGCGATCGCGTCGAAGATCCCCTCGACGATCCACAGTTCCCGGCCCTCGGCCGGCAGCATGCCGGTCGGCTGCCACCAGCGGCCCTTGTACGAGCTGCCCGCCTTGAAATGCGCCTTCTTCTTCCCGAAGCGCTCGGGCCTGTCGATGATCCGCTGCCAGTAGTCGGCGCCGACGGCGAAGCGGACGGTGGCACTGCCGGCGCCGCGGCCGTTGTCGGCCTCGGGGTCGAAGTAGGTGTCCTGGCTGTACCAGCCGTTGATCAGCGCGAGCTGGAAGCCGCGCCCCTCGGACATGTACAGGTCCGCCGCGGCCCGCGGGTTCGGCGGCACAGCCGGGTTCGCGGCGGCCTGGTCGCGCGCGCGCTTCGTCCAGTCGCTGAAGAGGCCCGGATACAGCTCTTTGACGTGCGCCTCGTAGCCGCAGTTGTTCAGGCGACCGCAGCGCAGCACCCATGGGTGCTCGGCCTTCGTGTACAGCTCGCGCTTGCCGCAGCTCGGGCAGGTGCCCTTGCGCAGCCAGCGCTCCTCGCCGGAGCCTTCTTCCTTGAACCCGAACTCGCCCAGCTCGCGCAGGACGGACTTGAGCAGGTCGGGACTCACGCTGCACCCGCTCCGGTCGCTGCCTTCGGCTTGTTGGCGTTGAAGCGCACGGTGCAGCGGCGGCGCTCGACGGTGGTCGTCAACTGCACCGCCTCGTAGCTGCCGCCGTCTCGGCACTCGACGAGCTTCCAGCCCAGCTCGAGCAGCGCCGCCTTGAGCCGCATGCCCCAGTCGCCGTCGAACATTGGTTCGGTGAGATAGACGGCCTTCTCGAAGGTGCCGGTCGTGCTGACCTGGCCGTAGGAGACCTTCACGCCCTTCGCCGCCAGCGCCGGACGGAAGGTGTCCAGCACCTGCAGCTGTCCAGCGAGGCGTTCCAGCACTGCGACCGCTGTGCGGTGGCGTTCCAGCTCGTGCTCGAGCGCCGCTGCAGCCAGGGGGGCGGCGTCGCGCCGGGCGAGCTGTTGCATGACGCCCTCGTGGGAGGACTTGGCGGGTGATCGGCGAGTCGTTGTCGGCATGGCGTGGATCTCGTAGGCGTGAGCTGATCCGCAGGGGCCTCCGAACAGGCCCTGCAGCGGGTGGTTTTGGGTGGTGTCAGCCGGTCAGGCGGGGCCTGCGCGGCTCGGGTGGTCGTCGTTCATCCGGTCGCCTCGAACAGGTCGCCGGTGGGGTCGCTGGCGGCTTGGCCAGCGGGCCATTCGTCGGCGCCGCGCGCGGGCGGCAGCGCCGAGATTTGCGCGGCGATGGCGCCGCGGCGGATGTGCGTCGAAAGCGGGATGTGCACGTCGCTTCGTGGCGTCGACGACAGGCCGATCGTGCGCACCGCCTCGACCGAGACGACGAAGCGGTGGTTGCAGTCGGGGTTCGTGCAGAGGTAGTCGACCTCGGTCAGCACGCGCGAGATGCGGCGATCGCGCTGGCCGACGCACCGCGCATCGCAGTGCGGGCAGCGGACACCGAGGCGTGCAGCGCGCGGGCGGCTCATCGGGTGCCTTCCGGCTTCGGCGCCGCTACATGCACCAGGTTCAGAGCGCGGCCGCGGCCGGTGCTGGCGCGCGCTGCGCGGCGCAGCCTCACCTTGGCCAGCCATTCCGCAGCCTGGTGCACGTCGGCAAGGCCCTGCGACTGGCGCACGCGCTCGAGCATGTCGAGGTCGGCGTCTGAGAGCGTGATTGCGTGCTCGGGCATGTGTGCTGCTTTTCGTCTGCCGAATCGGTGGCGGATCGGGGGCGCTTGGGGCGCCTGTATGCGCCTGGCCTCAGCCTTGGCGGCGGTCGAAACTCGCGGCCAGCACCTGCTGGGCCTCGCGCATCACGAGTTCACGCAGGAGCGTGCTGAGCTGCTCGCCCTGGTAGTTGGCCAGCGCAGTCAAGAGGTCGTGCTCGTAGTCGTCGAGCCGCAGGGTGACGCGGTTGTCGCGGACGCGCTTCGGGTCGGGGTACATGACTTTTTCCTCGGTGATGGCTACTCAGGGAGGACCTTCTGGTCGGCGCGGTAGGCCTGCAGGCCGCGCAGGAAGAGCAGCCGCGCGAGTGCGGCCGTCGACCGCGACTCGCGGGCCGCCGCTGCTTCCAGCTCGGTCTTCTCCTCTTCGAGTAACCGGAGCGCCACCGGCGTGCGGGAGAGCACGCCGTTGGGCGAGCGCTTGCGCGTCGACTGCGAGTTAGCGGGTGCGGGCATGCGGCAAGGGCGCCGAGGGCACACGGTGTGTATCCTCGTACGCGGTAGTGGATACACAACTTTAGGTTGCCGAAACACTACTTGTCAACAACGAAAGTGGCTTTGTGTCTGATCTTGCTGATCGCCTACGCGAAGAACGCGCACGACTCGGACTCACGCAGACCGAGTTCGGAGCCCTTGGCCATGTCTCGAAGGACGCGCAGTTGAGGTACGAGCGCGGGGATCGCGTACCGGATGCGGCCTACCTCGCCGCCGTGGCGGGCCACGGTGTCGACGTGCTCTACGTCGTGACAGGTGTCCGTTCGGCCACCTTCTCCGATCGCCTCAGCTCAGAGCAGGTCTCGCTGCTTGAGCACTACGCCGCAGCCACCGAGGAGGGCAAAGCGGCAGTGCGATACGTCCTCACTGCGCTCGCTCAAGTCGCAAAGCGCTGAGCCGGTGGCATGGTCGCCGGTTCGCCGTCGCACTCGCGGCGGCGTAGATCCAGCGCTTTGACGAAGGGAGCGAAGATGGCGCTAAAGCCATGCAAGGAATGCAAGCAGGAAGTCTCGACCAGCGCGAAGACGTGCCCGCATTGCGGGGTCAAGAACCCCACGGTGACCTTGAAGCAGCAGCTCTTGATGGTGCTCGGGCTGTTCATAGCAGCAGTCATTACGCCGACGCTTCTCTTCGGTGGCGGCGGGGGTGACCAGGCCAAGACCGCCGCGCCGACGAAGAGCGATGCGGACTGTCGCAAGGACCTCGCCTGCTACGCCGAGAAGGGCGTGGTGGCTGCCGGGGTTTACTGCAAGGATGATGTCGAGCGGCTGGCCAAGCACTCGGTGAAGTGGGTGGACGGCACCTTCGAGCAGAAGTTCAGCCACTACCGCTGGGCCGACCAAGCGCAGGGGATCGTCACCTTCATCGGGGATAAGGCCGAGTTCCAGAATGGCTTCGGGGCCTTCGCGCGCGTGATCTACGAGTGCGACCTCAACGTCGCAACGAACAAGGTGATCGACGTGCGAGCCCGTGAGGGCCGTCTTCCGCGTTAACCGCGGGCCCGGTTGCTGCGGCTGATGGCCTCGACGGCGACGCGCTGCAGCCACCCGGAGCGCGACTCACGGGCGCGGTGCGCCGCTTCGTCGACCCTGCGCAGCACGCGGGACGGCAGGGAGATGTTCACCCGCTCCACGCGGTCTTCCAGCACGCTCTGATCGACGTCGGCCAGCGCCCAGATGGCGCTGGCGAACCGCTCGCGTTCGCGGTGCAAGTCGATCGACCTCGGCAGCGGAACGTCGCGCCCTTCTGCTGCCGCTTCGTCGATCCAACGTGCGATCGCGGCGCTCGCGGCTCGGATGGCGTCGTCGACGCCGGCGCCCACAGCGCTGCAGCCCGGCAGGTCAGGCACCGTGACACGCCAAGTGGTCCCTGGCCTGTCGGGCTCGATGGCGATCGGATACTTCATTCTTCGCGTCCCCCTGCTTCTGCGCCTACGAGGATAGCCGCGTCGTTGGCGGCCAGCAGACGGTCTGCTCCGTCATCCCCGAAGAGGACGTCGGACTAGCAGGCGGGCACGTCGCCGGCATTGTGCCCGGCGCCACATTGCGCCCTGTCATGCGCAGGCGAAGTTGGTTCCGAGCCGCGCACGCCGCAGCCAACTGTGTATCCACTTTCTACATAAAGTAACGGCCACCGCACCGCCGAGGCAATGCCGAGTGCGGCCGTCATGCATGAAAGGGAACGATGAGCGTCAAGAAGACGAGCCCCGTCTATTTCTACGGCAGTAACGTCGGCGCCCGCGAAGGTAGTCCGTTGGGGCCGTACCTCCAGCGGCTGCATCGCGAACACGGCGCACACTTGCCCCCGGTACCCTTGTCGGCAGGGTTGTTCCAGGTCCGGGACCTGGCGAGCAGCGGCCGCACGACGTGGCGCGGTACGTTTGCCCATCTTCGAGACGATGCACCGCACATCGTGGTCGACGGTGTAGAGCGCAGGCTCAGGGTCGGGGACGACACCCGATTCGTCGAGAAGTGCCACTTCATGTACTTCGGCCGTGCCAACGTGATGGCATGGCAGTTCGTGAAGGGCATCGGTACCAACTCCAGGTTGCAGGATTACCTGAGCGAGGTGATTGGGGAGGCCGTTCTCCTGCCCTGCCGGATGAATGCGCCAGAACTTGATCGGGTTCTCAGGAAAGAGATCAAGGAGATCGAGTTCTGGTACCAGAGGTTGGGGGAGCCCGACACCGGTGCCCCAGAGTGGAGCAACAAGGCCCTACGGATGCTGTCGAGCGTGGGGGCCGGAAAGGCGAAGTTCATACTGCAGGCAGATCGCGGCGAGCGCTTGGCGCAGGTCGCTAAGCAGTACCTGATGCAGATGGTCCAGGGGACCGAGTTCTCGAAGGTGAAGGTCAAGTTGACTGACGAGGTGGACCCCATCGAGTTGTTCATGGCGCCGGTGAGGGACAGCCTGACCTGCGAGTTGATCGGCCGGTATCCTCTGCCCGACGACGTGTTTCGGGGGCTGTTCGAAGCCTTCAACCGACACTTCGACTTGACATAGACGACGAGGAGCGAACGTGAGGCCCTGGCTGGTGCCGACCCTGGCTTGTATTGCGGCAATGCTCGCCGCGACTTGGGGGGGAGTGCGTCCGGTGCCGGCGGACACCGAGAGCACGCGTGCCATCGCCGGCGCAGCCACATCGGTGGGTGCGACGCTGCTTGGCTTCATGCTTGCCGCGCTCGCCGTGCTGGCCAGCGTGAATAACACGCACCTGGTCCAGATGATGCGTCGCAGCGGTCACTACCGTGATCTCCTTGAGACGCTGTTCGCCGGCTGCGCCGTCATGCTGGCATGCACCGTCCTCGGCTTTGGCCTGCTTCTTGGCATCACTCCCTCGAAGCTCGTGATCAGCCTTCTGGTGGCTGTTCATGTGGGCGCCCTGGCTTCTGTCTTGGACGCGGGCCGCAAGTTCTGGCTCTTGCTCGCGCACCTCTCGCAGGACTGACGCCTGACCGCGCGAGGCAGAAAGGCGATGCAGTACCCCGTTGTGCTTCACACCGAAGATGGCGTCCGCTACGGCGTCACCGTCCCTGACCTGCCCGGCTGCTTCTCGGCCGGCGACACCTTCGATGACGCGCTGTCCAGCGTGCGCGAGGCGATCGACTTGCATCTCGAAGGGCTAGCCGAGGACGGTGAAGAACTGCCGGTGGCTGCGCCTGTTGCCAGCCATCTTGGTAATCGCGATTACGCCGGCGGCGTCTGGGCTGTTGTCGACGTCGATACGGGCCGTTTCGACGGCCGGGCGGAGAAGATCAACATCACCGTTCCCCGTCGCATCCTGCAGAAGATCGACACGTTCGCCAAGGCGAACGGGAAGACCCGCTCCGGCTTCCTCGTCGACGCGGCCGTGCGCGCAATGCGCTGAGCCGCCAGCGCGTCAGCCGACGTCCTCGACCGTCGCCCCAGCGGTTCCCTCGGGGATTCCGGTCTCCAGTTCGACGGCAGTCGTGAAGCCGCTGCTGTCGCTGATCGAGTGGGTGACCTTCACCGCCAGCCAGTCTGCTGCGTCGATCGGCGCCTTGAACCCCGCCACCTTCACCGGCGTCTGCGGCGCCAGCGCCGGCTGGCCGTGGGCCAGCGTCAGCTCGAGCGTGGCCGCGCCGCGCTGGATGCGCGCCCACTCGGCGCGGGCGCCGGCAAGCGCGTCTGCCTCGCTGGCGAAGGTGTCGGCCAGGCGCTTGGCGTTGGCGTCCGTGCCGACGGTGACGCCGCGGCGCTTGGCGCGCTTCGGGTCGTGCCAGTAGGCGCGCACGCCTGTGTAGGCGTCTCGTTCCGCCGCATGCCACCGGTGCGTGTCGCCGTCGGAACGCCTGATCGTCAGCTGCTGCATCGGCGCGCCGGCGGCGCTGCGGGCGCCGACGATCGGGAGGAAGAGGAGCCGCGCCGCTTTCACCGTCGCGACCGCGTCGTAGCGCCGCGCCAGGCGGTTGATGAAGGCAATGTCGCTCTCCTGCGTCTGGTCCACGTGCGCGATTGCGCGGCTGGCCAGCGCATCGGCCACCTTGGCTTCCAGCGAATGCCGCTTCGCGACCGTGGCGACGATCGCGCCCAACGTCGTGCCATGCCAGGAGGCATCCCGGCGCGTGCGCAGAGTGCCGGACAGCTCGGCACTGCGACCACGGATCACCACTTTGTCCGGCGGTCCGCTGTGCTCGGCCTCGTCGACGATGAACGTGCCCTTGTCGACCAGCGGCTGCCCGGCCCAGCCGATGGCGAGGGTGAGCGTCACCCCGCGCCGCGGGATCTCGAGCTGGCCGTCGTGGTCGGTCAGCTCCAGGTCGAGCTGGTCAGCCTGGCCGCCGCGGCACTCGGTGAGCGTGAGGCTGCCCAAGCGTGGCTCGATGGCCCGCGTGATGTCGCGGCCGCCCAGGCTGATGCGGTAGTCGGGCGCCCGCAGCGCCGCCTGCTGCTCGCCGCTCATGACGTCGTCGCGGTGCGCTGCCCGATCGAGTCGGTCAGGTCGTCGTCGAAGCGCTGCAGCGTGATGCCGAACTCGATGCGTCGCGCGACGCCGGTGTCGGTGAAAAGCGTGCGGGTCTCGCTGATGTCCTCGATCACGTAGGCGCCGAAGACGCGGCCGGCGCCGTCGACGAGCGGCCAGGCCTTGCCGCTGTTGGCCATCTCGCGCAGCTGGTCGAGCGACGCCGCCTTGCCGGCGAACTCGGGCACGACGACGCCGGACAGCGTGATCGTGTCGTCGCCGGGACCGACGTACTGGCGGCCGGCGCGCGCGCCGACGCGGGCGTTGCTGGCGTGTCGCCAAGCGGTCCTGCGCTGCAACTCCTGGTAGGCCAGCGTCTGCAGCGAGAAGACGAACTGGCCGAGGCCCATCATCATGGTCGGGTCTCCGGTGTCAGTAGTCGGTGAGCGTGGAGCGCCGGCGCGATCTGGCAGCCGCGTCGCGGCGGTCCAGCTCGGCGGACACAGCCCGGGCGATCGCCTGGGGGTCCATGCCGGGCAATGGGTAGATCGCGATCTGGTGCGGTCCGCCAGCGCCGGCCGCGGTGGCGCCGCGGCTCCCCGCGGTGAGCGGCGCGGTCCGCTGCGTGCTGGCCTTTGCGGTCCCGGCGCTTGCCGTGGGTGCGCCTTCCCCGGCAGCTTCGGCCAAGCCGAGGGCCGCACGGCGCACGTCCGCCTGGCCCTGCTCGATGCCGATGGCCGCCCCGGCTGCGACATCGCCGCCGGCGGCGATGAAGACCCGGCTCGGGCTCTTGATGCCGAGCTTTGCCTTGAACCAGTTCAGCGCGACGTCGGCGACGCCGCCCACGGCCTCTCGGACAGCCGCGATCGAGTTGGTGATGCCGTTGGCCAGGCCCAGGACGATCTCGCGCCCAGCGGCCGCGAACCGCGCCGGCAGGGTCGTGAAGAGCGTGCCCACACGGTCCCAGTTGCTGTACAGCAGCCAGGCGCCGGCGGCCAGGGCGGCCACGGCCAGCATGACCGGGTTGGCCAGCATCGCGCGGCCCAGCATCAGCATCGCCGAGCCGATGCCCTGGATGACACCCATCAGGATCGGCCCCTGCAGGCCGAGCATCGCCCAGCTGTAGCGCAGAAGGGCGAGAGGGCCCAGCACCGAAGCGACGGCCAGAAGCAGGCCGCCGGTCACGACGAGCAGCACGCCGACGACGGCGCCGGTCTTCAGGATCGCCGCGGTGAGCTGCGGGTGCGCGTTGGTCCAGGCGCTGACGCGCTCGAGCACCGCGCTGGCCGTGTCCATGACGCTGACGAGCGCCGGCCGCAGGCTGCGGCCCATCGTGCTGGAGGCCTCGAACATCCGGTTGTTGGCCATCTGCCAGCGCGCCGAGAGCGTGTCGACGCGCGCAGCGAACTCGCGCGCCATCGAGCCGCTGGCCTCCATGCCGTTGGCGAGCTGCATCTGGCGCCGCAGCTCCTCGGGCTTCGTCACCAGCTTGGCCAGCGTGTCGCTGTGCTCCATGCCGACCAGTTCGACCATGACGCCGACGCGCTTGGACTCGGGCAGCTTGCGGATCGCCTCGACGACGCTGAGCAGCGTGCCGGTGGCGTCCTTCGCCATCCCGGACTGGATCGCGCCGCTGTTGAGGCCGATCTCGGAGACGGCCTCCTGGAACTTCTTCGTTCCCTTCGTGGCGGCCGCCAGCTTCTGGGTGATCGCGTTGATGGCGGTCGCCGCAGCCTCCGGCCGCTCGCCGAGCGTGAGCAGCGTGCTGGCCAGCGCGGCGGCGTCCTTCGACGACATGGCGACGGTGCTGACGACGCCGCTAATGCGGTTCAGCACGTCGATGATTTCGTTGCCCTTGCTGATCGCGTTGTCGTCGAGGTAATTGATCGCGTCGGCCAGGCCTCGGATGCCGGTGATCGGGATCTGGAAGTTCTTGGCGACCTTGCCCATCTGCTCCGAGATCTCGGCGGGCACCGCGTCGAAGGCGATCGCCAGCTGCGCGGCGAGCCGGGTGTACTCGGCGAGCTGCTCGGTGGGCACCTCCATCCGCGCGCCGGCGGTCACCATGTCGGCGATCTCGGTCGTCGCAAGCGGGATCTCGCGGCCGAGCTGGTGGATCTGCCGTGCCATGTCCCAGTAGAGGGACGTCAGCTCGCCGGTGGGGCTGCGGGCGCCGTTGACCTGGCGGGCGATGCCCAGCATCGCGTCCTCGAAGCGAGAGTATTCGCGCACGGCCTGGCCGATGGGCGTCAGCGTCGCAGCGCCGGCGGCTGTGGCCCCGACGCCAGCGGCGGCGATCTGGCCGGCGCGGGCCTGGATCTGGTCGCGCCGCGCCGCGATCGCGTCGATCTGGCGCTGGCGCGCGGCGAGCGCCTGCAGCTTCGCCGTCTGCTGTGTGATGGCGGCGTTCGCCTTCTCGGTCTCCGCCGCCAGCCGCGCCTGGGCCTCGGCGACGTTGCCGATGCCCATGCCGTTCATGCGAGTGCGCAGCTGCACCAGCGCCTGGCGCTGGGTCTCGTAGGCGGCCGTCTGCTTGGCGATGGCGCGCTCCTGTGCCGCGATCTGCCGCGTGGACGCGGTACCAGCCGTGCGCATGCTGTCCAGCTGGGCTCGGAGCACCTTGAGCTTGTTGGTGGTCTCGGCGAGCGCGGCCTGCTGCTGGCGCATGCCGTCGATCGCACGCTGCTGGGCGTTGAGCTCGGCGACGCGATCGCGCGCGGCCTTGAGCGCCGTGGCGGCGCCCTTGGAGCCGCGCTCGATCGCGCGCAGCGGCGCCGTCGCCTTGTCGAGGGCCTGCAGGATCACCTGCAGGCGAAGATCGTTCGCCGCCATCGGTTCAGTCGCTCCGCTGTTCGGCCCGCTCGCGGGCCAGCTCGTGCCAGTCCATCAGCTCGTCGAGGTACATGGCCGACATCTCGGACGGTGGCCAGTGAAAGACCACCGCCAGGTCGGCCATGACCGCATCAACCCGGTGGGGGATCAGGCAGCCGCCCGGGCCGCCTTCGGCACCAAAAAACCGGCTACCTCCGTGCCCAGCGCCACCAGGTCGGCCGGGTCGAGCTGATCGACCTCGGCACGGGTCAGGGTGGGCATCGTGATGCGCGGCAGCACCGCCTGCAGCGCGCCGACGTCCAGCTGCAGCAGGTGGGTCAGCGAGACGCCGCGCAGCTCGCCGGCGCGCGGGCGGCGCAGCACGATGCTGGTGATCCGTTGCTCGCCGTGCATCAGCGGGCTGTCGAGCTGCACCTCGCAGGTGGAGCCGGTGACCTGGGTCGGAGTGGTGGTGTCGTTGCTCATCGTGTGCTCCAGTGCTTCAGACGCCCAGCGCCGACTTCACGGCGGCCATGCGGTCCACGCCGCCGACGTTCTCGATCATGTTGACCAGGTCGATCTCGATCAGGACCTCGCCGTTGAGCGTGAGGCGGTAGTAGCTGATCGCGGTCTTCACCTTGATCTCGGTGTTATCGCCGGCCTTGGCCGTGCCGAAGTCGATCTCGGTGTGACGGCCGCGCACGACGATCTCGACCGGCGTGACGGTGTCGGAGTCGCCGGCCTCCAGCGCGCCGGCGAAGCGCAGTTGCACGCCATCGTGCTTGAGCACGCCGAACTGCGCGAAGACGCCGCGCAGGTAGCCGGCCGCGGTCCACTCCATCTCCATCGCTTCGAGGCCCTGGTCGAGCTTCACGGCGCCGCCCATGCCGCCGGCTCGGTAGTCCTCGGTCTTGCGGCTGAGCTTGGGCGGGACCACCTCGGGGATCTCTCCCAGGAAGCTGGTGCCGGCGTGGAAGAGGACGAAGTTCTTGAGCTTCTTCGGGAGAGCCATTTCTGTTCCTTCTGGTCAGGGTGAGGGGCCTCAGGCGGCCGAGGTGGCGACGCTGCTGGCGAAGTCACCGTAGTAGCGGTCGGTGATGCGCTGGCGGAAGGCCAGATCCTCGATCGGCGGCACCGGCGTGTAGTCGTAGTCGATGACCAGCTTCCCGGCCTTCAGGCGGTCAGCGGTGTTGATCTCCTCGTCCAGCCAGGCCTTGCCATCGAGGATGTAGCCGCCGGTCTTCAGCTCGCGCAGCTTGGCGTTGACGCCGTCCAGGATGTCGCGCACCGAGCCCGGCAGCAGCGGCAGGTCGACGGCGGCGAAGTGCGCCTCGGCGATCGTGTCGGCCAGGACCTGCGCGGTGCGGGTCGACGACTCGAAGGCGAAGTTGGTGTCCTCGCTGCAGGTCCGGCTGCCCCAGAAGCGGTAGCCGCCCTGGTTGATCAGCGTGGTGATGCCGGCCGCATTCAGCACGCCGGCGTCGGTCGACTCGCTCTGCAGGTCGAAGAAGACGTCCTTCGTGAGGCCGTTCGGCCCGTTGACGACGACGTTGGAGATCGTCTTGTGCCAGCCGAACTCTTCGTCGATCTTGGCGCGTAGGCCGAGGGCATAGGCGACGGCCGGCGCCGCAGCGGTGGCGCTCGCGGTCTGGTCCCAGGCGGTGAAGTCGGGGTAGATCAGCATCAGCTCGCGCTGGCCGAACTGCTTGCGGTACGTCACCGCCTCGGGGATGGTCGCCGCCCCGTGGCCGGAGGCGTAGACCATGCTGCGCAGCTGCTGGGCGATCGCTACGATGGCAGCTGTCACCTCCTGCGTGTCGAGGCCCGGCGCGCCCAGGATTCGCGGCTTGACGCCGAGCTGAGCCTGCGCCGCCAGGAGCGCCTTGGCGCCGGTGTACTTTCCATCTGCGCTGACGCCGCCGATGACGTTCGTGGTGGTCTTCGCCGCGGTCTCGCCCTCGGCGACGCGGACGACCACGACCACGGGCCGCGCCTGGTCCGCGATCGCCGTCAGCGACTTGGCCAAGGTGCCCCGCGAGCCGGCTTTGCTGATGCCGGCCCAGATGTTGGTGACCAGGACGGGCGTGTCGAGCGGGAAGACTGCAGCGTCGGCGTCTTCGGCCGTGGCCACGAGGCCGATGATGGCCGTCGCGACGGTGCGAATGGTGCGGGCGCCTTCGCTGAGCTCGAAGACGCGGACGCCGTGGTGGTAGGTGGTCAGGGACATGGAGGTCTCCAGGTGAGTTGGCGGCGGCGCCGCGGTCAGGTTTCGGTCGGGGAGGTGGCGTCGATCGCCGGCAGCTCGACCAACTGCTCGGCGGCCGCCTCAGGCGTCAGCTCGCCGGCGGCGACGCGGTTGATGACGGGCAGCGCAAACGCCCACACGCGGGAGCGCCAGGCGCGCAGGCGCACGCCGTCGGCTTGGTACTGCGGGACCGCAGGCTCGTCGGCGTAGCTGACGGCGCTCTTGATGTCGTCGTAGCCGGCAGCCTGGGCGGCTTCGTCGAGGCGAATCTGCACCGATGCCTTCAGGTCGGCGCAAGACTGCTCCAGCGTCGGGCCAGGCCTGGCGGTGAGGATGGGGCGGCCGTCAACGCCGGCGCTGATCAACTGGCCAGCGGACTGACCGTCCAGCAGTGCGCGATAGGTCTGCTCGTCGATATCGACGACGTCAACGGGTCGCGCGTCCTCGCCGTGGATCGCGTCGTCGTAGAAGCCGCCCGTGGATGCGGAATAGAAGATGCTCATGGTGGTGGGCAATCAACGGCCGAGGACGATGACGAAGGCGGTGGCGCTGTTGAACGCCGAGCGGATCGTGCCGCTTGTGGTGTAGGCCGCCGAGAGGGCGATGCCGCCGTCCGCATTCGTGGCGAAGGCGTAGGCGTAGGAGACGACGCCGCCCAGGCACAAGTTCGGGAACGCGATCGGCCAATAGACGACGTTGTTGCCAGACGAGAGGCCGCTGAAGGTGCCCCACTGGATGATCAATCCGCTGGGCAGGCGCTGATACCCGTTGCCCGCCAGAGACGCCAGAAAGTTCCCCGCCTGCATGAATGATTCGGCGTGCAGACCATCCAGCGTGTCGGCATTGCCGGCGCTAGCCGCCCAGCCTGACGAGCTCGCATAGGCAACGCTGAAGTTGGAGGGGCTGTAGACGTACATCTCTTTGCCGTCTGACCCGCCCCACACCCAGGGCGGTTGGCCGCTTTGCCCCGACCAGTTGAAGTTGATCGCCCCGCCGTCGGATCTCCGTGGGGCGGCACGATCGGCGCTATCCGCGTAGCCCGCGTAGGCGACATAACAGGGCGCGTGGAATGCGTCGCTTGAGTCATAGCCCCGAAGCGACCAGTGGGCGGCGCGGTCCTGTGACCAGGACGCCTGCACGCTGTAGCCGCTGTCGTCATCCCTGCGGTACAGGCGGTAGGGCCCCGGTCTGACCTGGCTCGTCCACATGCCTGCCTGACCCGTGATGCCGGAGGCGGACACGGCCCCGGCTGACCCTGCCGCCCCGGCGTTCACGGCGTATGCGACGCGCTTCTGGGCGTCTGCCGTGTTGTCGACGGCGTTGAGGCCGACGTCGCCCTTCGACAGCGTGACAGCGCCAGTCCTGCCAGCGACCGAAGTCACGGCGTTGGCCTGGGCTCCGGCAGAGATGCCGTCGAGCTTCGCCTTGTCGGCGGCCGACATGAAGCCGGCGGCTGCCGACGTCGCCGCACTGTGCTCTTTGCCCCCAGCGCCGACGTGAGAAGCCGGGGCGGCATCGTTGATGCCGTAAGCCGCGAGGGTAGTCCCCTTGTTGGCCTTGGCCGCGAGCGCGGTGTCGACGGCCGTTCGCGTGTAGGCGTCCTCGATGCCGTAGGCAGCGAGCGTCTTTCCCCAGGTTGCACGGCCCGCGATGGCCTGGGAGAGGATCGCCGCCACGGAGGCTAGGCCGAGGGGGGTTACCGCGCGCGCTGAGTCGTTGCCGGCGACAGCTTCGTCGGGCGTCGCCAGCTCCACGACGCCGGGGCGATCGGTGGTCGCCGGCGGGTTCATCCAGTCGGCGTTGCCGAACTGGATCGCGCCGGCCGGGACGGCGCTATCGACGAAGCGCAGGTCGGTCGACAGCAGCATCAGCGCACGGGCCGACTTCTCGACGATGACATCGGCCTGGCCGAACGAGCCCAGCAAAACGCCGTTGTCGAGGTACAGCCCGAAGCCCCGCACCGAGTAGACGTCTGCCGTCTCGTCGCGGATCGTGACGTGCACCGTGTCGTCGCCCACGGCGGCGCCGCTGATCGTCGCTAGGCGCTTGATTTCGTTGGGCACCGCAGCCAGGCCTGCGCTCGGCGCGAACGCGGTCGCGGTGATGCCCACCGACACCACCGCGCGCGCGACGGTGCCGGTGTTCGACGGGTTGACGAAGGCGGCGCGGCCGGCGTCGGTGAGCTGGAAGACGATGGCGGTCATGGTTGTTACTGGACGGCCAGGTCGAGCCTGGCGTAGGCGGCAGGTCGGCCCGCGGCGACGATCGACGCGCCCGCCTGGGCGGCGAGCCCCTGCACGAAGGTGAAGTGGCTGCGCAACGGCTTGGTCCGATTGACCTCGGCGATGACGTCGTCGACGAAGGCGGCGCTGGTCTCGGCGCCGCTGGCGTCTGTGAGCGTGAGCACGAGTTCGAAGGTGTGAGGCGTGCCCTTCGGCGTCGTCTGCCACCACTCGCGCAGAGCAATCTGCCCGCCAAAGCTCTCGACGACCCGGCGCACACTGGCCACTGAGCCCTTGGTGCGCGAGATCTCGATCGCGCGGCGCACGCGCTCGCGCTTGAGCGCTTCGGGCCAGTACGAGCGCCAGCCCTCGACACCCACGGCCCAGGCCAGCCAGGGCAGCAGGTCGATCGGGCAGCGGTCTGGCGACCACAGATCCCGATGCGGGATCGGTATGGTGGCGATCGCATTGACGACGGCCGACTCGGCGGCCCGGTCCAGCGCGCCGGCGTTGGGCGGCAGGAGCGACTTAGTCACCCGTGCCCCCATAGGTGATCGAGATCTCTTCGCACCACGAGGCCTGGGTCGGGCCGATCGCGACGTCGGCCGCCGGCGACGTCAGCACGACGCGCTGGACGCCGTCGATGTGCAGCGCCGCGTAGATGCCGGAGAGCGTCGGCTGGCGGCCAATCCGGTGCTGCGCCAACGCGTAGGCGCGGATGCGGGTGTCGATCGTGGACAGCACCGTCGACGAGTCGGGCCCGTAGAGCGTGTACACGGTCGCCTTGATCCGGTAGGGGACGATCGCCGCGCTCTGCACGACGACCTCGTCGGTGATCGGCCGCACGTCCTCGGCCGACAGCGCCGCGGCCACGGTGGCCAGCAACTCGGCGCTTGCCGTGCCGTCGCCGGCGCTGGACAGCACGCTGACCAGGACCTGGCCGGGCGTCGGGCTCGTGGCCGAGGCGTCCAGCACCTGGCCGGAGGCCGAGCGTGCGTGGTAGACGTAGGCGCCTACCGGGCCGGCAGTCGTGTAGCCCTGTGGTGATAGCTGGATGCGCTCGCGCAGCGCGTCGTCGAGCTCCATCACGGCTTCCACCGGAGGAATCGCTTCGACGTCGGCGGGCGTGACGACCAGGCGTTCGACGCCGAAGAACGCGCCGAGCTGTTCCAGATCGCTGCCGGTGGCGTAGGCCAGCATGACGGCGCGCGCGGCGTCGTTCATCTGGCTGCGAAGCAGCAGCACCTCGTAGGCGGTGCGCTGCAGCCAGATCGTCATCGGCTCGGACTCCAGCTCGAGCACGTCGGCTGCGGCTGGGTTGGCTGCGACCAGGTTGGCCTTCAGCTCCGCGAAGATGGTCTCGAAGTCCAGCGTCTGCACGACCGTGGGGGCCGGCAGCTTGGACATGTCGATGAGCTGAGCGTTGCTCATACGGCTCCCGCTGCGAGGATCGGCACGCGCAGCGCGAGGAGCTGCTGCTCACCCGACGAGCGGATGTAGGTGCCGGTGATGTCGACGATGACTTGCCCGGCGCGCGTGCCCGTGGTGACGGCCGCGCTGGACAGGCGGATGCGCGGCTCCCAGCGCATGAGCGCCGCGGCGATGGCTGCGTGCAGGCGCACGCGCGTGGCGCCGTTGTCCGGCTGGTCCATCAGCTCGGGCAGCAGGCTGCCGTAGTCGCGGCGCATCAGCCGCGAGCCGAGCGGCGTGCCGAGGATGTCGGCGATGCTCTGCTGCAGGTGGGCGGCGTCGGAGATCGCAGCGCCGCTGGTGCGGTTCATGCCCTGCATCAGCCCCCCGCGAAGACGCTGTCGCTGCCGACGGCGACCGCCGAGCCGCATGCGACCAGGTCGCCGATGCGCGCGAGCGGCAGGCCGTTGGCGCGGACGGTGGCACTGCCGCCGGCGAGCTGCGAGGCGTGGTGCGAGTCGCCGCAGCTGTGCACGGCCCAGCCGTCGCCATGTCGGTGCGCCGGTTTGGCGTTGATGAAGACGCTGCCGCTGCCGCCCGTGCTGGCGCGCGGGGGGAAGCAGCCGTGCCCGGTGCAGGTGTCGCCCAGGCGGCTAACGGCGGGCATCGATCGCCTCCTGCAGGGTGTCGCGGCCCAGGCTGTAGTTGGCGTAGACGCGGATGACGTAGTCGGCGGCGGCCGTCAGCCCGGCCCGCGTCTTTGCCGCGACGCGGAACACGAAGTCGCGCATCGAGCGCGTGTCCGGCCGGTACGCGACGACCTCGTCGGCGTCGGCCGGCAGGTCGATCCAGCGCGTGCACGAGGCGATCTCGCCAGCGCGCAGGAAGCGGATCTCGCGGATCGGGAAAAGGCCGGCGAAATGCGGGATCGTCAGCGTCAGCGACGGGACGGCGACGACGACGCTGCACTGCGGCGGCAGCGGCTCGGGCACGCTCCAGGTCACCTCGGTGACGGGGTCCTCCGGGAGGTCGCTCGCAGCCGTTACGGTGGCGACCTGGCCGACCTCGTTCTCCTGGGCCAGGATCAGCGGCAGGTCGGTCGCGGGGGTGAGGGTGACGGCCATGCGCTCAGTTCAGGTCGATGCGCGGCGCCGTGATGCGCGCGCCGTCTGAGTCGAGGACGAGGCTGGAGGGGCCGCAGCGCAGCGTCAGGCTGCCGCCAGCGGCGACATCGATGAGCAGCTCGCGCGCGGCGAAGTCGTGCCGCAGCACCGTGCCGTCGGGGAAGCGCACGAGCGCGACCTGGACGTCCTGCTCGGGGGCCGGGACCGCGGTGCTGTAGATGCCGGCCAGCACGACGGCCGCGGCGAGGTCGCCGCCGGGCGACAGCAGCAGGCACTGCTCGCCCACCGACGGCGCACACCAGGTGACGACGTCGCCGGCGCGCTGCACCAGCCAGGGCAGCCAGTCTGTGAGCAGCTCTCCGCTGCGCACACGCACGCGCGCAGCAGCGCCGTCGACCTGGTCGACGACGCCGGCGCGGATGACGTTTGCGAGGCGGCGGGACAGCTCCGATTCCATCCGGCCGATGGTGCCGGCCGGGCGCGCGCAAGTCGCGCGCGCGAGGTGCGGCTGGCCGTCAGCCGCGCGCGGTCAGGTGCCGCAGGAGCAGGTCGCGGACGAGCTCGACGTCGGCGGGCGTGAAGCCGAGCAGCTCGCGGCGCGCGTAGAGGTGGGTCGGGCCGCCGGGCTGGACCTGGTCGCGCAGGCCGAGCTGGTGAACGCGGGCGATGCGCGCCGTGCGTCCGGTGAAACCGACCGCGGCCCCCTCGGGGTCAACCAGCATGCGCAAACGAGAGGCGGTGCGCAAGCGCGGGAACATGCGCTCGCGCAGCCGTCGGCGGTCCAGCCGCGGCTCGTATAGCGAGCCGTCGGGGTTTCGCTGCTGGCCGATGCGTCCCGCCTGGCTGCGGCGCAGCTCGCGCGCCACGGTGCGCGCCAGCTTGCGCTGCTCGGCCTGGCTCAGCTGGCGCAGCAGCGGCTCCGCCCAGTCCTCGAGCGCGCGGAGGCTGTCCATCAGCTGGCTGGCAGGTCCCAGGCCGCGAGTAGCTGGTCGCGCAGGTACAGCTCCCAGTGCTCGGCCATCGGGCGGTCGTCGAGCAGGGCGGGCTCAACCGGGTGGCGCGCTTCAAGGCGGCCGGGCTTCTCCGCGGAATCGGTGACGATGACGCGCTCGGACAGGTCCAGCTCGATCTGCAGGTCGACCGTCTTCGCGTTCAGGAAGTCGACCTCGAAGCGCACCGCGCGAGCGCGCAAGTCCGGGTTGTCCAGCAGCTCGGGCTGGTGCCGGCGCAGCCAAGCCAGCAGCGGCACCACGATCGCGTCGACGTGCCCGGCGTAGTCCAGGAAGAGCAGGCGCAGCGTGTACTGCAGCAGGTTCGACAGGCCGGCCGCGGCCGTCGCCTGCACCGTGCCCTTCTGGATGCTGATCGCCAGCTTGTCGGGGTCGCGCCGCAGGTCCGGCAGCGCCGACGTCAGGTGATCGCGCAGGCTGGCCGGCTTGTACATCAGCGCGCCTCGGTCAGCTGCTCGCCCGCGAGCCGGGCCCGGGCGCCGTTGTAGGCGTCGATGCAGGTGTTGAGCTGCCGGATTGCGTCGTCGCCTTCGTCGGCGATGGCTGCAAGAGCGAGTCCAGCCTCTGGCGCAATGTCGGCTCGCGCTTCGTGGCGATCTCCGGCGGAAGCGGCGGCAGCTGCACTGCAGGCGGCTCCACCAGGCGCAGCGGCGGCGACGGGGATTGACAGGCGCACAGCACCAGCACGCACAGCAGCAGCAACAGCAGCGCGAGAAGATCTTTCACGGTCGAAGTCCTTTCGAAGTGCGGCGGCCAGGTCGTCGAGCTGCTGGCGCACGTCGCGCTCGGTGTAGAGCACGCCGGTGGCTGCCGACGCTGCGGCCTCGGCGTGGGTGGCGGTGGTCCGGTCCTCCGCGGCGGAGCAGGCGATGCGTGCGTCGGCCGCCCCGGATGCCGACCCGAGGCCCCAGGCAATGAGGCCGCTGGAGAGCGTTGCAAGCGCCGCGATGGCGACGATGGTGAGACGATTCATCGCGGGCCCCTGGCTACGGCGCGCCAGTCCTCGCCGCGGAACATCGCGCGCTCGGCGCGGCGCCGGCGCGTCAGCCCGGGCAGCGGCTGCAGGACGCCGTCGACGCGGGCTTTGTCCCAGACGAGGAACTGGTCCGCCGCGCCGGCGGCGTCGCCAGCGTTGAGCCGCGCGAGCAGCGTGGATCTGGCCAGAGCCTGCGCACCGAGGTTGAAGGCGAAGCTGACCAGGGCGCCGAACTGGCCGTCGGACAGCGGCACCGTCACCAGGCGCTGCACGTCGCGGCTTGCGTCGAGCAGGTCGGCCCGCAGCAGAGTCTCGGCCTGGGCCTTCGTGATGCCGCCCAGGTACAGCGCGCGCGCCTGGGCGGCCGCCGCTGGCCCGCGCAGCCAGCGCCCGGCGCCGTCGGCGATCGCGTGCCCCCAGCCGATGGTCCAGATCCCGACCGGGTCGAGGTAGGGGTCGAGTTTCACCGTGCTCGGGTCGCCGTCGGTGCAGCCTTCGAACGACTTGACCAGCTCCAGGCCGTCCGCCGGCATCTCGCGCAGCGTGGGCAGCTTCCTGATCGCGCTCACCATGAGCGGCGAGCCGTCAGCGGCCGGCGAGTGGCGCCGCGCTTACGGTGGCGCCAGGCGTGGGCACTCCACAGCGCGGCCGCCAGCGGCAGCAGCAGCGCCAGCCAGCGCTCGGCGCCGGCCTGGGCGCCGTCGATGCCTAGCACCAGCAGGCCGACGCCGCTCAGCGCGAGCGCGGCCGCCGCGGCGGTGCGCAGCGACAGCTCGCGGCGGGCCGAGGTACCGAGGATCACGAGGGCCAGCGTCATGACGACGCCGGCGACGAGGATGCAAGTGAGGCCGAACAGCAGGTCCATGGTCACTCCTCCGAGGCCGCCCGGGTGGTCTTGCGCTGCAGCCAGGCGGTGGCGGCCGACCAGGCCAGGGGCGCGAACTTCCGGACGCTGGCGGCGATCACGCCGGCCAGGGCCCACTCTGGCGCGCCGGCGATCGGCGCCAGCACGCTCTCCGGATGCGCGGCGATCGCCAGCGCGATCGCGGCGAGCGCGATGCCGGCGGCGGCCGAGACGATGACGCGCAGGGCGGCGCCGCCGACCCAGCGCAGGCTGATCGAGATCTCGTCGCTCTGCTCCATCCAGACCGCGATGAGGCCGCCGACGATGGCGGCGGCGATGGTGAGGCCCGAGGGCATGCCGGCAGCGATCGCGGCGAGGGAGCCAGCCGTCAGGCTGGCGGTGTTCGGGACGGTTTCCGGAGGCATGTCGGGTCACTCCCAGAGCTGGACGGTCGAGCGGGTGGTGGTGGTGCTGGCCGCCGGCTCGGCCAGCTCGACCAACTGCCCGGCGGCGAGCACGCTGCTCGCGGCCAGGCCCTTGTTCAGTTCGAGCGTCGCTTCGACGACGCCCTGCGTGCGGCCGAGGTGCCGCCAGCACAGCGCATCGACGGTGTCGCCCTGGAGCGCGCGGACCTTCATCAGATCAGCTCCACCGTCGTGCGCCGGCGGCCGACGAGATCCGCGATCGCCCACTGGCTGTCGCGGCGCAGCGCGTCGGCGCTGAGCTCGAGCTTCTCGGCGCGCTTGTCGCCGGCGCCGGTCGTGTCGAAGTCCCGGTAGGCCTCCACGAGGCCCGCATGCGCCGAGGCGTACACGGCGCGCAGGTAGGCCAGGACCGCAGCGCTCTGCTCGCCCAGCCGAGGGCAGGGGACCTCGGCGAGTGTGTCGTAGCCGGCCGCCCGCTGTGTGGATCGCCAGTCGGCGATCGCGGCGTTGACCTCCAGCACGGCGGCCGTGACGGCATGGCGCAGGCGCGGCGGCGTCACGGTGCCATCCAGGCGGATCGCCGCGCGCACCGCCTGCAGGTCGATCGCGGGCGCGAAGCCGTCGTTGGCCAGCGGCGGCTCTTCTTCAGCCGTGGGGGGGATGGTGCTGCCGAGGAAGCTCATGGTGTAGGTCGGGGGTGATCGGGCGTCAACGTCCTCGGCTGCTTGCGCCGCCCTGGACTCAGCCCGAGCCCCCGGGGCGCGGGGCCGATCGGTATCACGCGCCGTCGCCGCCGGCGGTCTTCAGCCGGCGTTCGAGGCGCTCGATGTCCTTCTTCACGCCAACGCCCTCGAACAGCTCGAGCGCGCGGCGCAGGGGTGGCAGGGCAGCCTGGGCGACTTCCGCCGGCAGCGCCGCGATGTCGACGTCGCTGGCCCACAGCCGGCCGATCAGCGCGTAGCCGATCGCCTTCTGCAGCTTCGCGCGCGCCTGGTCGGGCGCGTCGTGCTCTGCGGTCAGCGCCTCGACCTGCTGCAGCACCTGCAGGGCGGTCTCCGCCGGGATCTTCCCGGCCAGCGCAGCGCCGGCAACTTCGTCCAGCAGCAGCGTCGGCAGCTTGCGGTCGTACTGGTCGGGCAGCGTGAGGCCGTGGCGGATGGCGTACTCGGCGACGGCCAGGCCGCGGGCGAAGTCGCCCACGTCCAGGTACCACACGAGCACCGTCATCAGCACCAGGTCCTGCGCGCCGCGGCCGTGCTCCAGCGCGGCGGTCACCCAGGCGTCGTAGACCGGCAGGAAGCTGCGCTTCGCTTCGATCTTGCGCTCGACGCTCTGGATGTCCTTCAGCGCGCGTTTGTGCTCCACCAGCTGCGCCAGCATCAGCTCGTAGGCGCTGCCGGTGACGGTGGCGCCATGCGGCGTAGTCGCCGCCGCCCGCTCCGCGAGCTTGCGCTCGCGGGCGAGCATGACCGGGCTCTTGGCCATGCGATTCCCCGTCAGGCGAGCTGCTCGATCTTCTCGACCAGGCCGACCAGACCGTAGTCCTCGACGACGTAGGCGTCGTTGCTGGACTCGTAGTTCTCGATCCGGTCGCGCTTGGCGTTGTCGACCACCGTGCGGCGGCGGCCACCTTCCTGCCAGTAGATGGACAGGTTCTTGAAGGTCGAGATCAGCACCGTGCCTTCGGGGAAGTAGGGCACCTGCACCGGCTGCAGGCCACCCAGCCGCTTGGCGCCGATGAGCACGTCGGCGGCCACCTTCTCCGTCGCTTCCTGCGAGTCGTTTACCAGCGGGAAGAGCTTGTCGTGCATCAGGTCGCGCGAGACGAACGCGCGCAGGCCCGGGTCTTCGCGGTACCAGGGGTCGAGCAACTGCACCGCGTCGTAGACCAGGGCGTCGAGGTTCTTGTAGTCGGCGCCGGCGCCGGGGCCGAAGGTGACCTTGCCGGCGGTCTTGCCGCTGTCCAGCACGCGCGGATCGGCCGCGTCGCGGATCTTCTGCAGCCAGCCGATGTTGACGTCCTGCAGCAGCGGGTGCGTCGAGAGGTTGGTCTCGTTGGCTGCTGCGACACCGTGGAAGCCGATGATCATGCGGTCCAGCGCTTGGCGCTGGATGATCGCGTCGCGCACCCGCTGCTGGAAGTCGGGGAACTTGGCCCAGGCGTCGAGTTTCGCGTAGGAGAGGAAGGTGTCGAAGTCGGTCTTCCGGCAGATGTAGCCGTCGGCGTCCATCGTCGAGATGTCACGCGGTGCGCGGTCCTTCTGCGTCGTGTCGGTACGACTGGCCGCCGGGCCGCTGACGCCCAGGCCGAGCTTTTCGCCCTGCAGCTCGCGCACGCCGACGATGTTGATCTGCGAGAGGAACGCGCTGGATTCCTGGATCTTCGTCTCCAGCGTCTGCTGGACGCTCGGGGCGACGGTGAACTGCTTCTCGGCGCTGTCGACGCCGGAGAGCTTGGCGAGCTGGGAGAAGTAGGCGTTGACGACCGCGCGGGTTTCGTTGCGCATGGGGTGGGTGCTCCTGGAATGTGAGGGGGTGCCGCGGGCGGCGGATCAGCAGTCGGTGACGACCTGGCCGGCTCCGCCGGTCGCCGGCGGGCGCTGCGTCGAGTGGTTCTCGGTCGTGTCGACCTTGGCCAGCAGGTCCTGGGCGGCCTTGAGCTCCGCGCTGAGCTTCGTCACCGTGCCCTCCAGCGCGGCCAGGCGGTCGGTCGCGGCGCTGAAGGTCTTGGCCTGCTGGTCCAGCGCTTCCTCGAAGGCAGAGGACATGTCGCCGAGCGCGGTGACGACCTCGCCGAAGCGGGCGTCATCGGTCTTGCCGCGCGTCTTGAAGCGGTCGACGAGCGAGCGCAGCTGCGCGGCGAAGCGCGTCACGCCGGTCTCTTCGTCGGTGACTTCCTCGAACTCCAGTGCAACCTCGACGGTCTCGCTGAACAGCGCGTCGGGCGAACTCTTGCGCTTGGCGAACGGGTTCGCGGCGGGGTTGGCAGCGGCGAACGCGAGGACTTCGGTGCCCAGGCTGGCGGGGCTGTCGGTGACGGCCAGGCCGGTGAGGTAGGCCTCGCCGGTGTCGGCGAACTTCGGGTTCACCTCGATCGAGGTGTAGATCTTCTGGCCCTTCTTCGTCATCTCGACGAGCTCGGGCAGCGGCGCGATCTGCGCGAACAGCGCCAGCTTGCCGTCCTCGCCCTTCTCGGCCTTCACGGCGGCGACGTCGCCGTAGGCGCGGAAGACGCTGTCGGGGTAGAGGCCGCGCATGTGCTCGAGCCAGACGCGCGCGCCGTACTTCTTCGGGTCGAAGTTGGCGGCCATCTGCTCGATCCACGAGCGTTCGATGCGGCGGCCGTCGGTCGTCGCGCCTTCGGTGGCCACGCGGAACCACTTCGATTTCTGAGCCATGTCGTGCCTGGTCGGGGTGTGAGGGACACCGACGATGCTCATTGCCGCCGCCGACAGATTCAACGCGCGCGGGTGCGGCTGGATGCCAGCCGCGCATGGCTGTGGTCGCGCGCGAGAGGCCCGCAGATAGCCTCGTCCGGTGACTTCAGCAGCCCCTGTACAGATGCCGCCCGTGCCGGCCGCAGAGCGCAGCGCCGGCAACCGCCGCGCCGCGCGGCACCTCTACTGGCAAGGCTGGCGCATCTCGTCGATCGCCGAGTACCTCGGCGAGGCGCGGACCACGGTTCAGACCTGGAAGGATGCCGAGGCGTGGGACAAGGCGCAACCCACCGAGCGCGTTGAGGGCGCGCTCGAGGCCCGCCTGGTGCAGCTGATCGGCAAGGACGCGAAGACCGGCGGCGACTTCAAAGAGATCGACCTCCTTGGGCGCCAGATCGAGCGCCTGGCGCGCGTGCGCCGCTACGAGCAGACGGGCAAAGAGGCCGACCTCAATCCCAACATCGAGCGGCGCAACGCGGGCCCGAAGAAGCGGCCGGAGCGCAACCACATCGACGAGGAGCAGCACGAGAAGCTGCTCGACGCCTTCCGCGACAGCCTGTTCGGCTACCAGAAGGTGTGGTTCCGCAACGGGCACGAGCGCACCCGGATGATCCTCAAGTCGCGCCAGATCGGCGCGACTTGGTACTTCGCCCGGGAGGCGCTGGCCGACGCGATCGAGACCGGCCGCAACCAGATCTTCCTATCGGCCTCGAAGGCGCAGGCGCACATCTTCCGGCAGTACATCGTGGCCTTCGCCCAGGAGGCCTGCGGTGTGCAGCTCACCGGCGACCCGATCGTCCTGTCCAACGGCGCCACGCTGTACTTCCTGGGAACCAACGCGAAGACCGCCCAGGGCTACCACGGGAACTTCTACTTCGACGAGTTCTTCTGGACCCACCGCTTCGAAGAGCTGAACAAGGTCGCCAGCGGCATGGCGATGCACAAGCACTGGCGGAAGACCTACTTCTCCACGCCGTCGAGCATCCAGCACGAGGCCTACGCGCACTGGAGCGGCGACCGCTTCAACAAGCGCCGCGAAAAGGCCGATCGCATTGCCCTGGATCTGTCGCACGACCGGCTCGCCGACGGCTTCACCGGAGAGGACCGCGTCTGGCGGAACATCGTCACCATCCTCGACGCGGCGGCCGGCGGCTGCAATCTCTTCGACATCGACGAGCTGCGCCTCGAATACAACCCCGAGGAGTTCGCCAACCTGCTGATGTGCGAGTTCATCGACGACTCGCACAGCGTCTTCCCGCTCGCCGAGCTGCAGCGCTGCATGGTCGATGCCTGGGAGGTCTGGGACGACTACAAGCCTTTCACGCTGCGCCCCTTCGGCTGGCGTCAGGTCTGGGTCGGCTACGACCCCAGCCATACCGGCGACACCGCCGGCCTGGTGGTGCTGGCTCCGCCGGCGACGCCGGGCGGCAAGTTCCGCGCGCTCGAGCGCCATCAGTTTCGCGGGCTCGACTTCGAGGCGCAGGCCGAGGCGATCCGCAAGATCACCCAGACCTACGCAGTGACGCACATCGGGATCGACACCACCGGCATCGGCCAAGGCGTCTACCAGCTGGTGTCGAAGTTCTTCCCGCAGGCCAAGGCGATCAACTACTCAGTCGAGGTCAAAACCCGCCTCGTGCTGAAGGCCAAGTCGGTGATCTCGAAGGCCCGGCTGGAGTTTGACGCGTCCTGGGTGGACCTTGCCCACGCCTTCCTGGCCATCCGCAAGACGCTGACGGCCTCCGGCCGCGCCGTCACCTACGACGCCGGCCGCAGCGACGAAACCGGGCACGCCGACCTCGCCTGGGCGTGCATGCACGCGATGGACAACGAACCCCTCGAAGGCGCGACCTCCGAGGGAACCAGCATCATGGAGATCTGCTGATGGACACCCCTACCGCTGGCGCCGCGCCGGCGCCCGACGCCGCCCGCCTGGAGGCCTTCACCTTCGGCGATCCCGTGCCCGTGATGGACCGGCGCGAGATCCTCGACTACGTCGAGTGCTGGATGAACGGCCGCTGGTACGAGCCGCCGGTGTCGTGGGAAGGGCTCGCGACGAGCTTCCGCGCCGCGGTGCACCACTCCAGCGCCATCTATTTCAAGCGCAACGTCCTGGCGTCGACGTACATCGAGCACCCGCTGCTGGACCGCGAGACCTTCTCGGCCTGGGTGCTGGACTACCTGATCTTCGGCAATGGCTACCTGGAGCGTCGCGGCTCGCGCACGGGCCGGATGGTGCGCCTGCAGCACGCCCTGGCCAAGTACGTGCGCCGCGGCGGCGACCTGGAGAAGTACTTCTTCGTGCGCGGCTGGCGCGACGAGCATGAGTTCGAGCCCGGCACCATCCATCACATCCGCGAGGCCGACATCCACCAAGAGGTCTACGGGCTGCCCGAGTACCTCTCTGCGCTGCAGTCGGCGTGGCTCAACGAGAGCGCAACCCTCTTCCGGCGCAAGTACTACAACAACGGCAGCCACGCCGGCTTCATCCTCTACATCAGCGACCCGGCCCAGCAGCAGGGCGACATCGACGCGATCCGCCAGGCGCTGCGCGACTCGAAGGGCCCGGGCAACTTCCGCAACCTCTTCCTCTACTCGCCGAACGGCAAGAAGGACGGCATCCAGCTGATCCCCGTCAGCGAGGTGGCCGCGAAGGACGAGTTCCTGAACATCAAGGCGGTCAGCCGCGACGACATGCTCGCCGCGCACCGCATCCCGCCGCAGCTGCTAGGCATCGTGCCCGGCAACACCGGCGGCTTTGGCGCGGTGCTGCCGGCCGCGAAGGTCTTCGCGCGCAACGAGATCCTGCCGCTGCAGACGCGGCTGCGCTCCGTGAACGCCTGGCTTGGGGAGGAGGTGATCCGCTTCGAGCCCTACGTCGTCGAGGACGGCGGCGCCGAAGGCGCGGGGTCTTCCGACCCCATCAGGTAGATGCCGGGCGACCGGCGAGGGTGCTGTAACACCCCCGCCGGCCGCCTCCACGCAGCGCATGCCTGCGAGTCGACCAAGGCCCGGCCACCTCCGCGGAGGCGCGGGCAGTGTAACCACCCATAACACTCGTGGCCCTTCCCATCATTCCCTGGATCGGCGGCAAACGCCGCCTGGCCGACACGCTGCTCGGCCGTTTCCCCGCTCACTCGTGCTACGTCGAGCTCTTCGCCGGCGGCGCCGCGCTCTTCTTTATGCGCCCGCCGGCCGACGTCGAGGTGATCAACGACGTCAACGGCGACCTGGTCAACCTGTACCGCGTGGTGAAGAACCACCTCGAGGAGTTCGTTCGGCAGTTCAAGTGGGCGCTGTCGAGCCGGCAGGTCTTCGAATGGACCAAGGGCACCCCGCCCGAGACGTTGACGGACATCCAGCGCGCCGCGCGCTTCTTCTACCTACAGCAGCAGGCCTTCGGCGGCCGCGTTGACGGGCAGACCTGGGGCACGGCGACGACGGCCCCGCCCATCAACCTGCTGCGGATCGAGGAGACCCTCAGCGCAGCGCACCTCCGGCTCGCTGGCGCGTACATCGAGCACCAGAGCTGGGAGCAGTGCATGGACAGGTACGACCGGCCGCACACGCTCTTCTACGCTGACCCGCCGTACTGGCAGACCGAGGGCTACGGCGTCGCCTTCCCTTGGGAGCAGTACGAGCGCCTGGCGGCCCGGATGCGCACGCTGAAGGGCAAGGCGATCGTCAGCCTCAACGACCACCCCGATATCCGCCGGGCCTTCGCCGGCTTCGATATGGAGACGCTGACCATCGACTACACCGTCGGCGGCGGCGCCAACCGCGCGCCGCGCGGCGAACTGATCATCTACTCTTGGGATCGCGCCAGCGATCCCGCCGGGCTGTTCTGACTTCACGACGGCGCAATACAAAAGGGGCCCCTCGGGGCCCCTTATTCGTTTGCTCGCCGGTCAATGCACGACCAGCTCGAGCTCTTTCCCGATGGCCTTCAACGCGCGACCGATGGTGTCGATCTTGGTGACGTGCGCCAGGTCCAGGATGCGGGTGACCTCCTGCTTCTGGACGCCCATAGCGTGTGCCAAGTCGGTAGGGCGAACGCGCTGTTTGCACAGCTCATTCAGCAGCGCCACCTTGGCCACCGCCGACAGTGGAAGCTCAACCAGCTCCTCGCCGTCTTGGGCCTGGCTAGGGGCGGGTACCGGGCGTTGATCCTCGAAGTAGAAGTCCATGGCGGTCAGCAACGCATCGGCTGCGGCCTCGCGGGCCTCCTCCAGGGTTTCACCCTGCGTGATGGCTTCTGGAATATCGCGGAACGTTACCACATAACCTCCGGCAGGATCGGGCTCGAAATGCGCGGGGTACTTGGACATTTGTGTTCCTTCAGAGTGGTTTGGTTTGATTTTTATAATTTTTATTGATTTCTAACGTATTGGCTTTGACGATAAATCGTCTGGCTATTTTAATAACTTTGTTGAGCTTCGGGTTGTTCTCAGCGTTTGTGATTGGGAGCCCCGTTCGGGGCTCCCTCATCACAGGCCTAGTTGCTTCAAGATTGCTCGGCGGGTGCCGTCTTTCAGTTCTTGGCCTGGGTGGCGTGGCAGGGTGCTCTGCTTTCCGTTGCGGTAGAGCTTCCAGTGGCGGCTCCCCTCTTCGACGTTGACCCCCTGCGATTCAAGCCACCGCTTGAACTCGCTGATCCTCACTCTTGCCCTCCAGAAGTTGGTATGAGCCCATTGTAAGCATTTCTGTTGACCTGGTCAACACTTTTGCGTACACGCGGGACGCCCCCCAGTTGGCGCACGTCGGGCGCGGCTCGCGAGGGCGCGTGTGCCGGTTATATGCACCAGTGCGGTGCATCCGGCGGTCGGCGGGGCGGTCAGACCCCGCAGCGCGCGCTCGGGACCCCGCC
>NZ_NRRU01000002.1 GCF_016583785.1 Rubrivivax gelatinosus
AAACGGCGGGGCCGGTGCTGGTGATCGGGGTCGGGCTCATGGCTTCTCCTGGTGAGGCTTTCGCCCGGCAACAGGCGTTCCGGCCGGGTACGACTGTTGCCTGCGCCGGACGATGAACAAACCTTCGTCCCCGCCGCCGTCCGCCTCCCGGACGCGCCCCCAGCCCCCGTCGCCGGCAGCCGTCGGCAAGCCGCCGGTGGCGCCGGGCAACGACGCCAGCGACGACGGCAGCGGGCTGCCGCTGCCGCACGAACGCGACGAGGCACCCGACGCGCCCGGAGGCAAGCCGCGGCCCGTCATCGAACAGGCGCGGCGCGACATCGAGAGCGGCCAGGTCGACACCGACATGCGCAGCTCCGCCGGCCTCGACGCCGACGCGCGCAAAAAGGCTTTGCGCGGCGGGTCCTGAGGGCGGCGGCGCCTTCAGCGGCGCAGCGCCTGCTCGAGTTGCGCCTTGTCCATCGCCGAACGGCCGGCGATGCCGGCCTTGCGCGCTTCCTCGTAGAGCTGGCGGTAGCTGCGGCCGCCTTCGCCGCGGTGCGAGCGCAGGCCGCCGCGGCGCGACGGCGACAGGTCTTCGGTCGACGCCGGGCTCGCGCTCTCGGCCTCGCCGGCCTGGGCGCGCACCTTGTTCACGGTGCGTGCCGCGATCTCCTCGGCGCTGTCCTCGGACTTGCCGCGCTCCAGCAGCCCGT
The DNA here is from genome assembly GCF_016583785.1 of Rubrivivax gelatinosus. Classification (GTDB taxonomy): domain Bacteria; phylum Pseudomonadota; class Gammaproteobacteria; order Burkholderiales; family Burkholderiaceae_C; genus Rubrivivax; species Rubrivivax gelatinosus_B. The sequence continues at coordinate 696 of NZ_NRRU01000002.1, forward strand.
CCTTGATGTGTTCGTACTGGCGTTCGCGCTTGGCGCTCCAGGCCTTGGGCATGCCGTGCTCCGTCAGTCCGGACGCAGCGGCTCGGCGGCGTCGGTCTGCTCGCGCACCACGTCGCGCGGCGCGCCGTCACGGCGCAGACGGCCCTGCTCGCGCAGCATCTCGTGCCCCAGCTCCTGGCGCCGCGCCTTCGGCAGGGCCAGCACGACCTGCGGGAACAGGTGTTCCTCCTCCTCGCCGTGGTGGTGCACGCACTGCTCCTGCAGCACGTGCGCCTTGGCGCCGAAGGTGGCGTCGGCCGGGTCCAGGTCGAGCAGGTCGGCGAGCAGGCGCTTGAGCGACAGGTGCTCCTCCAGCGACTCGAGCAGCACGTCCTCGGTGCGTGCGCCGGCGACCGCGGGATAGAACACCCGCTCTTCGGCCAGCACGTGCATCGTCAGCTCGTCGCCGACGGCGACCAGCGCCTGCGCGCGTGCATCCGGCTGCTCGGCGGCGTGGAGCCGGCGCAGCAGTTCCTCGAGGCGGCGGTGCTGGGCGACGAGCATCACGACGGCGTCGTCGGCTTCCGGAAGGGCGTGTTCCACGGCGTTCTCATGAGTGGTGATGGCAGCTGCGGGCACGCCGCGTGCCCGAGTGCGGGCCGATGACCGAACCCGACCGTCCCCCGCCGCCTACACCCCGCCGCTCCGGGGGCGGCGGCCTCCGGGTCGGCCCCTGGCTGCTGCTGCTGCTCGCGCTGGCGCTGGCCTGGGTCCTGGTCGACGTGCTGATGCTGGTGTTCGCGGCGCTGCTGTTCGCCTTGATCCTGCGCGCGATGGCGCTGCCGCTGGAGCGCCGCGCCGGCCTGTCGCCGCGGCTGTCGCTGCCGCTGGTGCTGGTGGCGCTGGTGCTGGTCGTCGGCGGCGCCATCGGCGTGGCCGGCGCCGGTGCCGTCGAGCAGATGCAGGCGCTGCGCGAGACGCTGCCGCGCGCCTGGACGGCGTTCCAGCGCTGGCTCGCCGACTACACCACCGGGCGCTGGCTGCAGGAGCTGTGGCACAGCGCCAAACCCTTCGAAGACTGGAGCCGGCTCGCCGGCCTGGCCACCGGCACGATCAACGCCGCCACCGGCGCGATCGGCGCCGCGGTGCTGCTGGTCGTGCTCGGCATCTACCTGGCCGCCGACCCCGGCACCTACCGCGACGGCCTGCTGAAGCTGGTGCCGCGCAGCCGGCGCGAGCTCGTCGCGCGCACGCTCGACGCCGCCGGCCGCGACCTCTCGCGCTGGCTGCTGGGCCAGGGGGTGTCGATGCTGCTCGTCGGCGCGCTCACCGGCATCGGGCTGGCGCTGATCGGCATGCCGCTGCTGCTGTCGCTGAGCCTGATCGCCGGGCTGCTGGAGTTCGTGCCCTACTTCGGGCCGATCATCTCGGGCGTGCTGATCGTCGGCGTCGCGCTCGCCGAGGGCGAGGGGCTGGCGCTGCAGGCGCTGGTGGTCTGCGTCGCGGTGCAGCAGGCCGAGGGTTATGTCGTGCAGCCGCTGGTGCAGCGCTGGGCGGTGCGGCTGCCGCCGGTGCTGGGCATGTGTTCGGTGCTGGTCTTCGGCGTGCTGTTCGGCCTGCCCGGGGTGCTGCTGGCGATGCCGCTGATGGTGCTGACGATGACGCTGGTCAGCGAGCTCTACGTCAAGACCGTGATCGAGCCGCAGCGCTGACGACGGCAAAACTTGCCCGCTGCCGGTCATTCGAGCGGCGCAGGGCTTGGCTTTCGCGCGTTTTCCCCGGTGATGGCGGTGTTTTGTCGCGGCATGCTTCTTGAAGGGAACACGCGGGGACGCCTGTGCCAGGCGCCGGAGGACAGCAGATGAGCCCGAACCGCATCCGCGGCTGGCGCCGTTTCGGCGTCGGCCTGTTGTTGGTGGCTTCGCCCGCCTTCGGCGGCGACGCCGAGGTGTTCGAGATCGAGACGCTGGACGGCACGCCGCGGCTGCTGGTGCAGGCCGACAGCGGCGTGCGCAGCTGACGGGTATGGTCCTTGCTTTGCGCGGTCACACACTCGAACCGGACACCCAGCCGATGAACACGATTGCCGACGTCATGACGCGCGACCCGATCGCCATCCGGCCGAAGGAGACGGTGCAGCGCGCCGCGCAGCTGATGGACGAACTCAACGTCGGCTGCCTGCCGGTGTGCGAGGACTGGCAGGTGCGAGGCATCGTCACCGACCGCGACATCACCGTGCGCGCCATCGCCGCCGGGCTGGACCCTGCGGTCACCGAGATCGGCTCGGTGATGAGCGCCGGCGTGCGCTGCTGCTCGCAGCGCCAGCCGGCGGCCGAGGTGCTGCGGCAGATGTCGGCGGTGCAGATCCGGCGCCTGCCGGTGGTCGACGACCTGGGCCGCCTGGTCGGCATCGTCTCGCTCGGCGACATGGCCGCAACCGGCACCGAGGGCGTCGAGGAAACGCTGCGCTGCATCTCGACCCCGGCCGGCCCGGACCGGGCCGCCGCATGAGACCGCAGGACTGGTCCGCACCCACTGCCCTCAGGCCGGCCACGACGGCTGCCGCGCTGCTGCTCGCGGTGGCCGTGCTCGGCGGCTGCTCAGAGACCTCGCGCCTGCAGGTCGGTGCCGACGTCGGCCCCGAGCCGACGCTGGTCGAGCCGGTGCGGCGGCTGGTGCCGACGGTGAAGGTCGCGAAGGCCGTGGGCTGGCCCGCGGACACCGCGCCGGTCGCGGCCCCCGGGCTCGAGGTCCGGCCCTTCGCCACCGGGCTGGAGCACCCGCGCTGGCTGCAGGTGCTGCCCAACGGCGACGTGCTGGTCGCCGAGAGCAACGCGCCCGCACGCCCGGAAGAGGGCCGCGGCTTCAAGGCCTGGGTGATGAAGCTGGTGATGAAACGCGCCGGTGCCGGCGTGCCCAGCGCCGACCGCATCACGCTGCTGCGCGACGCCGACGGCGATGGCCGGGCCGAGCTGCGCACGCCCTTCCTCGAGAACCTGCACTCGCCCTTCGGCATGGCGCTGATCGGCGACCGCTTCTTCGTCGCCAACACCGACGCGGTGATGGAGTACCCCTACCGCAGCGGCGACACCCGCATCACCGGCGCCGGCCGACGCCTGGCCGAACTGCCGGCCGGCGCACGCAACCACCACTGGACCAAGAGCCTGATCGCCAGCCTGGACGGGCGCACGCTCTACGCCACCGTCGGCTCCAACAGCAACGTCGCCGAGAACGGCCTCGAGGAGGAGCGTGGCCGCGCCGCGATCTGGGCCATCGACGTCGCCAGCGGCGCGATGCGGCTGTACGCCAGCGGGCTGCGCAACCCCAACGGCATGGTCTGGGAGCCGGCGACCGGCGTGCTCTGGACCGTGGTCAACGAACGCGACGAACTCGGCAGCGACCTGGTGCCCGACTACCTGACTTCGGTGCGCGAAGGCGGCTTCTACGGCTGGCCCTGGCGCTGGTGGGGCCGCCACGTCGACAACCGGGTCGAGCAGCCGGCCTCGCTGCCCGAGGTGCTGGTGCCCGACTACGCGCTTGGCGCCCACGTTGCCGCGCTCGGCCTGGCCGCCGCGCGCGGCGCCGCGGTGACGACGCCACTGGGCGGCGCCACCGACGGCATGTTCATCGGCCAGCACGGCTCGTGGAACCGCAGCCCGCCTTCGGGCTACAAGGTGGTGTTCGTGCCTTTCGTCGGCGGCCGGCCCTCGGGCCAGCCGGTGGACGTGCTGACCGGCTTCCTCGACGACGAGGGCCAGGCACGCGGGCGCCCGGTCGGGGTCGCGGTCGACCGCCGCGGCGCGCTGCTGGTGGCCGACGACGTCGGCAACGTCGTCTGGCGCGTCGCGCCGCGCTGAGGTCCCGACACGAGGGCGGCGCGCCAGGCGCCGCCCTCGCCGCCGTCAGCGGTAGACGCCTTCGGCGCTGGCGCCGCGCCAGTTCTGCTCGAACCAGGCCGCGTCTTCGTCGTTGCGCGGGCGCACGCCCATCAGGATGCCGCCTTCGCGGATGCCGCTCTCGTACGCCTTGACGCGTTCTTCCGGGATGCCCCAGCCGATCAGCGCGCCGAGCAGGCTGCCGGCCGCGCCGCCGGCACCGGCCCCGGCCAGCCCGGCGGCCAGCGGGCCCGCGATCACCAGGCCCAGGCCCGGCAAGGCGAGCGTGGTGCCGATGGCCGCCACCGCCGCGGCCACGGCGCCGACGGTGCCGCCGATGCCGGCGCCGATACCGGCGCCTTCGGCCGCCTTGGTGCCCATCTCGGTCTGGGGTGCGTCGGCGTTGGTGAAGTGGCGCTGGCGGGTCTCGTCGGACATCACGAGGTTGACGTCGTCACGGCCGTAGCCGCGGTCGACGACACCCTGGTAGGCCGCCTCGGCCGCTTCGCGGTCGCGGAACAGGCCGGTGAGTACTTTGGGTTCAGTCATGTCTGGCTCCTGGTTGCATGCCGCCGGTTTGGCAAGGCCTGTACCCGTGCCTGCGAAGCAGCACGCGCGGCACAGCCCTTGCCGCCCGAGGGCAGGCGGCCCAGGAGGGCCGGCCGAAACCTGAGAAAGGATGCAGAGATGACTCAGCACGACGATCGTTTCAGGCAGCAAGGCAGTTCCCCCGACGAGCGCCGCCAGTGGGAGCAGGCGGGCCGCTCCGACGCGCAGGCCGGCAGCGGCGGCACGCGCAGCAGCGGCGGCAGCAACTACGGCGACTGGCGCGGTGACGACAACAACCGCGGCCAGATGGGCAGTGGCCAGGACGACTACAGCCGCCAGGGCGGACAGCAGGACCAGTACAGCTCGCGTGGCGGCCAGCAGGGCGGCAACCCGGGCTGGAGCCAGGGCGGCACGCCTGGTTACGGCTCCGGCAGGCCGGGCGAGCGTGCCTATGGCTCGACGGGCCCGGGCCGCGGTGCGCCGAGCGGCTACGGCGGGTCCGACCGCTTCGGCAGCAGCGAAGACACCTTCCGCGGCGGCAGCCCCGAGTACGGTGCCGGCGGCAGCCGCGGCGACTGGAGCAGTTCCGGCCGCCAGGGCGGCATGGGTGGGATGGGTGGCCTGGGCGACTGGGGTTCGCCGCAGCGCCATGAGGACTGGGGCCGCAACCCGGCAGGAGGCGGCGCGTGGGGCCAAGGCAGCCAGGGCGGCTGGAGCCCGGGTCAGCAAGGCGGCACCGCCGGCCAAGGCGCCTGGAACCAGAGCCAGCAAGGCGGCTACGCCGGCCAGGGTGGCTGGAATCAGGGCCAGGGGCAGGACCACCACCCGCACGACCCTGACTACCACCAGTGGCGCAGCGAACAGATGCGCGCGCTCGACGACGACTACCGCAACTGGCGCCAGGACCGCTACAAGAAGTTCTCCGACGAGTTCAACCAGTGGCGCAGCAACCGCAGTGCCGGCGCTTCGCCCAGCGGCTCGGTCTCCGACAGCCGTTCCACCCAGGCCAGCCTGGGTTCGTCCTCGTCGGGCGTGGGCGGCAGCGGCATGGCCGGCAGCACAGGCAGCACGGGCAGCAGCTCCACCGGCAACGGCGGGGCCGGCAGCAGCCTGGGTGGCACCGGCAGTGGCAGCCTGAACGGCGAGTCCGACACCGGCGCCGGCAAGGGCGCCAAGACGCGCTGATCCCGCCGCGACCATGGCAAAGGGGCGCCGCGAGGCGCCCCTTCTGGTTCGGCCGCGGCAGCTTCAGCTGTGGCGGCGACGGCGCTCGACTGACTCGATCTTCAGCATCTGCCGGTACTTGGTGACGGTGCGGCGCGCGACCACCAGGCCCTGGCGCGCGAGCTGGCGCGTGATCTCGGCGTCCGACAGCGGGCTCTCGGAGCGTTCGGCCTCGATGATGTCCTTGATCAGGCCGCGGATCGCGGTCGCCGAGCAGGCGCTGCCGTTGGCGCTGATCATCGCGCGCGAGAAGAAGTACTTCAGCTCGAAGACGCCGATCGGCGTAGCCATGTACTTGTTGTTCGTGACGCGCGAGACGGTGGACTCGTGGATGCCGACCTCGTCGGCGATCTCGCGCAGCACCAGCGGCTTCATCGCCATCGGCCCGTACTCGAGGAAGTGGCGCTGGCGGCGCACGATCGCGGTGGCGACGTCGAGGATGGTCGAAAAACGCTGCTCGACGTTGCGCAGCGTCCAGCGTGCGTCCTGCAGATGACCGGCCATCTCGGTGTTCTGCGCGCTGCGGTGGCGCTGGAACAGCTCGGCATAGACCTGGTTGAAGCGCACCTTGGGCACGACGGCCGGGTTCAGCTGCACGTTCCACTGCCCGCGCACGCGTCTGACCAGCACGTCGGGCACGACGTAGGCCACCTGCGTCGAGCCGAAGTGCCAGCCGGGGCGCGGGTCCAGGCGGCGGATGCGGTCGCAGACGGCCTCGACGCGCGCCGGCGTCTCGCCGAGCTGGTGCGCCAGGCCGTTGACGTCCTTGGCCGCCAGCGTCTGCAGGTGCTGGCCGACGATGCGTTCGGCCAGCGCGCGCATCTGCGGACAGTCGATCTTGCCCAGCTGCAGCTGCAGGCATTCGGCGACGCTGCGCGCGGCCACACCCGCCGGGTCCAGCGACTGCACGCGCTTGAGCGCGATCGTCAGCTCCACCAGCGTCGGCGGCGGGTCCAGCTGCAGCACCTGGGCCACCTCCTCCAGCGGGGTGCGCAGATAGCCGTCGTCGTCGAGCGACTCGACGATGGCGCGCGCCAGCATCAGGTCGCGGTGGGCCAGCGGCAGCACCCCGAGCTGCTCGTGCAGATGCATGTTCAGCGTCGTCTCGACCGCCATCATCTCCATCGCCGAAATCTCGCCGTCCTCGGCGCGGCGGGTCGACCCGGCGGTATCGCCCTGCCACATGTCGCGGTCGTCGCCGGCCTCGTTGCCGGCGATGCCGTCCAGTTCCTGCGGCTCCGAGTCGCGATCGGATTCGCGCTCGGCGGCGTCGTCGGCGCCCGGCAGGGCTTCGCCGTCGTCGCCTTCCTCGGTCTCGAGGAACGGGTTCTGCCCGAGCTTGTCGCGCACCATCGCCGCGAAATCCAGCGAGGACATCTGCAGCAGGCGCACGGCGTGCTGCAGCCGCGGCGAAAGCGTCTGCGTCTGTCGGTGTTCGGTCCTCAGGTCCATCGATGCCATCGGTGTGTGCCTCCTGATTGGTTGTGTGCTCCGTCGCCGGCTTCGCCGTGCCGGCACGGGCGCGACGGACCCAACCGCAACCCCCGTGCCGGAGCGCGGACGCGGATGCAAACCGATACAAAGCCTGCCGCAGCCCCCCGGAATCCCGGGCAACGGCGTGTAACCAGCTTTAAGCACGGCGAACGGCCGCCTGGCAGGTGCGCCGGCCGGCTTACCGACGGCAACGCTTTTGCGGCAAAGCGTGCCGGCGGGCACGCCGGCGGGCACGCCGGCGGCGGCAATGGCGGCACATCGATTGCCTCGGGAGGCCGCCCATCAGCCAACTCCGAGGAGGCCTCCATGCCCCGTTTGTCCCGCGCAGCCCAAGTGGCACGCGACCAGGTTTTCGCCGAGCTGAAGAACGATCACAAGCGCGTCAGGAAGGCCTACAAGGACTTCGAGAAGCTCGACAAGAGCGACACCGAGGCCTGCAGCCGCATCGTCGAGCAGGTGCTGCTCGAGCTGAGCGTGCATGCGACGCTCGAGGAAGAACTGCTCTACCCCCCTGCCCGTGCGGCGCTCACGGAGACCGACCTCGTCGACGAAGCCGAGGTCGAGCACGAGTCGGCACACCAGCTGATCGACCAGCTGCGCACGATGAGCCCCGACGACGACAAGTACGCCGCGCGTTTCACCGTGCTGTGCGAATACGTGCTGCACCACGTGAAGGAAGAGGAAGGCGAGTTCTTCCCGGCGCTGGAGAACCTGCGCCTGGAATGGGAACGGATCGCCGCCGACATGAGCGCCCGGCGCCAGGAACTGCTGGCCGACGAGAGCGACGATGCGCCGGCCATCATCGGCGAGCCCGAGCTGATCGCCGACGACGACCGGCTGCCGGCCAATGGCGTCGCCGACTCCGGCGCGGCCAACCCTCGCAAGATCTGACCGCGCACGGCGCGGCCACCCCCACTGCACGGCCTGCGGGCCGCCGAATGCCCACCATGTCCCTGCCCGTCCTGGTCGTCTTTTCCCACCTGCGCTGGAGCTTCGTCTGGCAGCGCCCGCAACACCTGATGTCGCGCCTGGCGCGGCGCTGGCGTGTCGTCTTCGTCGAGGAGCCGGTGCACGACACCGGCCCGGCGCGGCTGGAAGTGCATGACGCGATGCCCGGCGTCAGCGTGCTCGTGCCGCACACGCCGGTGCTCGCAGCCGGTTTCCACGACGACCAGCTGGCGCTGCTGGAGCCGCTGGTCGCGCGCCACCTGCACGCCGCCGGCGTGCGCGAGGCCGTCGTCTGGCTGTACACGCCGATGGCGCTGCCGCTGGTGAAGACGCTGGCGCTGCGCTGCCTGGCCTACGACTGCATGGACGAGCTCGCCGCGTTCAAGGACGCGCCGCGCCAGCTGCGACAGCGCGAGAACGCGCTGCTCAAGCGTGCCGACGTCGTCTTCACCGGCGGCCCCTCGCTGTACGACGCCAAGCGTGAGCTGCACCCCAACGTGCACTGCATCCCGAGTTCGGTCGACGCCGCGCACTTCGAACCCGCCGGCCTCGTCGCGGGCAGCGAACACGCGCTCGCCGCGGCCGCGCTTCAGGGTGCGCTGCCCGGCCCGCGGCTGGGTTATTACGGCGTCATCGACGAACGCCTGGACCTGGCGCTGGTTGCCGCGCTGGCCGATGCCCGCCCCGAGTGGCAGATCGTGATGGTCGGGCCGGTGGTCAAGATCGCACCCGAGTCGCTGCCCCGCCGCGCCAACCTGCACTGGCTGGGCATGCAGCCCTATGCGCGCCTGCCCTACCTGCTGGCCGGCTGGGACCTGGCGCTGATGCCGTTCGCGATCAACGACGCCACCCGCTTCATCAGCCCGACCAAGACGCTGGAGTACATGGCCGGCGAGAAGGCCACCGTCAGCACGCCGGTGCGCGACGTGGTCTCGCTCTACGGCGACGTGGTCAGCATCGCGCGCGACAGCGCCGGCTTCGTCGAGGCCTGCGAGACCTTGCTCGCGGAGAGCGTCGCGGCGCGCTGCCAGCGCGTGATGCGCATGCTGAACGCGGTGTCGGCGCACTCCTGGGAGCGCAGCGCCGACTGCGTGCACGACCTGCTGGTGCAGGCCACGGTACGCGCGACGCCGGCCCGGGTCGAGGCCCTCGCCCCGGCGGCACCGGCCGCCGCGCTGGCCGCCAGCGCCGGCGGCCGCGCCTGAAGCGCGCTCAGGACGGCTGGTCGTAGTCGCCCGTCAGTTCGATCCGGCGCGCGCGCAGGCGCGCGCCGAGTTCGAACAGGTCCAGGCCGGCCGCCAGCGCGAACACCGTCTCTTCCTCGAAGCGTGCGTGCGCGGCCAGCGCCCGCGCGAGCGCGTCGACACCCCCGTCGGCCTGCGCGCCGCCGGCTTCGGCGATGCGCCGCAGTTCGGCGTCCAGGCGCTCGTGTTCGGCGTGGGCGCGCTGCAGCGCCTCGCTGTGCGGCAGCGCCGGATAGAAGATCTCGTCCTCGATGCGCGCGTGGATGCGCATGCGGCCGCCGATGCGCGCGATCAGGCCGCTGCGGTCGGCGGCGCTGGCATCGGCCTGCACCAGACGCTGGTACTCGACGCACAGCGCCTCCAGCCGCCGGTGGTCCTCACGCAGCATCTCGAGCGCGTGGTGCGACTTGACGCGCTCGGGCGCGGTCTGGGTGACGGTCATGCATTACCTCCTGCGAGCTCAATCGCGGCCCTCGGCAATGAACGTTCCCGGGGGCGGGTACAGCGCTTGCCCTCAGCGCTGCACCCTGTTCACAAGGAGAAACCGAAGATGAAAACCCCGTCCCTGCTGCTCTCCCTCTGCCTCGCCGTCGGTGCCGTCGCGACCACCGGCTGCGCGGTCACCGATGGTCAGAGCAGCGTCGGCCAGTACGTCGACGACACGACGATCACGGCCCGTGTCAAGAAGCGCATGGCCGAAGACCCGACCGTGAGCGCGATGCGCATCACCGTCGAGACCCTCAACGGCACCGTGCAGCTCTCGGGCTTCGCGACCAATCAGAGCGAGAAGGACCACGCGGCCCAGATCGCGCGCGCCGTGCCCGACGTGAAGGACGTGCGCAACAACATCACCGTGCGCGCGGCGACCCAATGAGCCCGGCCCGCCGCACGCGTCCTGCCCGGTGCAGCGGCACGCGGGCGGCGGGCTCGCTCGCGCACGGCTGACCCGCCGTGCCGCCGCCGGCCGTTCCTCCCCGTGAGCCGGGCGGGACGGCCTTGCGCGGCCTCTTCGTGCTGGCGCTGCTGGCCTTCGTCAAGCTCGCCCAGCCGCTGCTCGCACCCATCGTCTTCGCCCTCGTGCTCACCGTCGTGCTCGCGCCGGCGGTACGGGCCTTGCGGCGTCGCGGCGTGCCCGAGTTCATCGGCGCCGGCGTCGTCGTGACGGCGGGGCTCGCGAGCGTCGTGCCGCTGGCGGCCGCACTGGCCGAACCCGCCGCCGCCTGGTGGGCGCGCGCGCCCGAGGTGCTGGCCGGGCTGCTGCAGCGCCTGGAGCGGCTGCGTGCCGCCGTCCCGGGCCTGGACAGCGGCGGCCCCGGCGCCGGACCGGGTGCGCTCGGCGAGCGCCTGGCCAGCGAAGGCGTGGCGCTGACCGGCCTGGTGCTCGGCCATGGCCTGGCCTTCGCGCTGTCGGCATCGGCCACCGTGATCCTGCTCTACTTTCTGCTTGCGTCGGAACACTGGCTGCTGGCGCGCGCGGTGCGTACGCTGCGCCGGCCGCGCCAGCGTGCGCTGGTGCTCGCCGGCCTGCTCGCGGCGCAGCGCGACATCGGCCGCTTCCTGTGGTCGCTGACGCTGATCAACATCGGCGTCGCGCTGGTCGTCGCGCTCGGCCTGCAGGCCATCGGCATGCCCGACCCGCTGCTCTGGGGCGTGGTCTGCGGCGTGCTGAACTTCATCCCCTATCTCGGGCCGGTGATCATCGTCGTGCTGCTGGGGCTGGCCGGGCTGCTGGCCTTCGGCCACCTGGGCGCGGCGCTGGCGCCGCCGGCGCTGTTCCTGGCGGTGCACGCGATCGAAGCGAACCTCATCGCCCCCTGGTTCGTCGGCCGACGCCTGGTGCTGAGCCCGATCTCGGTCTTTCTCGCGGTGATGGTGTGGGGCTGGCTCTGGGGCATGGCCGGGGCTCTGATCGCGGTGCCGCTGCTGATCGGGCTGCGCGCACTGTGCCGGCGCTGGCCGCCGCTGCGCTGGCTGGCGGCCTATCTCGACGGCCGCCAGGCGCGGCCGCCACCGCTGCGTTCTCTGCTCGCGCCGCAGCGTCCGGCGGCGCCGCGGCGCGGTGACGGCAGCGGGCCTTAAGGCTGTTTGTCCTGGACGCCGGGCGGCTCGTGGCCGGGCGCGGGCTCACGCAATCCCGGCGCGATGCCCGGCCCTGCAAGCTCCGCCGACGAAGCCGGTTGCGATGCCGGCAGCGCCTGCCGTGGCGGCAGCGGCGCGGGCTGCTGCAGCGGCGGCGCGAGCGGCGCACCGCCTCCAGTCGGAGCCGGCGGCGGCAGTGTCGGGATCGCGTTCGGGTCGGTGTCGCTGGTCTGGGCGGCAGCCGCGCCGGCGACGAGCACGAACAGCGCGGCGAACGCGAGACGGCGGGAGGCGATGGCGCTCATCGGACGGACCTCGGCGGATGGGGATGGGCAAACAGGCAAGACCGATGCCGCCCGCGTCCGCGGGGGACGGTGCGGCGACGGGCACAGGCTTTGCCGTACGCCGCGTCAACGGGATCTCGCCCCCCGCTCGGTGTCCGCCATGTCCAAGTCGAACGACCCTCGCCCCTGGCGACCAACCGGTCAGCCGCCGCCTCGTGCCGATTGGGGCTCGGGTCTGGCCGAGCCCCTGGTCGACGGCAACCGCGTGGAACTGCTGGCCGAAGGCGAGTCGGCGTTCCAGGCGATCTCGAACGCCCTCGACGGCGCGCGCGACCACGTCAACGTCGAGAACCTCGTCGACGATGCCGAGGCCGGCCGCGAGTTGCTGGAGCGGCTCGCCGCCCGGGCTCGGCAGGGCCTGCGCGTGAACCTGCTGGTCGACCACGCGCAGCTGGCAGCACCGGCGGCCGAGGCGCTGGAGCCGCTGCGCCAGGCCGGCGTCAGCCTGGCCGAACACGACTCGCAGGGCTGGAACGGCCTGCTGCCGCGGCGCTGCGAAGCGCGCGAGCTGCTGGTCGTCGACGGCCGCGAGGCCTTCATCGGCGGGCTCGACGCCCACGGCGGCCGGGGCCAGCCGCGGCTCGCGCGCATCGGCCCGCGGCTGCGGGTGCAGGGGCCCGTGCTGCAGGGGCTGCAGCGGCTGTTCATCGCCCACTGGCAGCGCTTCGCCCGCGGGCCGATGCAGGCGGCGCGTTACTTCCCGGCGCAGACGCCGGTCGGCCTGCACCGCGTCGGCATCGCCGCCGGCGAGAGCGGCCAGCACAACAGCTTCGTCGAGGTGCTGTTGTCGGCGATCGGCAACGCGGCAGCACGCGTCGTCCTCGCCTCGCCCTGCGAGCAGCCGCCGCGCCGCCTGCTGCAGGCCCTGGCCCAGGCCAGCAAGCGCGGCGCCGAGGTCGAGGTGCTGCTGCCGCGTGCCGGCAGCGGGTTGCTGCGCGGCATGCCGATGCGCCAGGTGCTGCAGGCCTCGGGCGTGCGCGTGCACGAGGCGCAGCCGGCGCAGTGGCATGCGCGGCTGTGCGTCGTCGACGGCGAATGGGTCGGCCTCGGCTCGGTGCGCCTGGACTGGCACAACGTCGTGCGCGACGCCGAGTCCGGCGTGGTCGTGGTCGACCCGGGCCTGGCGCAGCGGCTGGAGCAGCTGTTCCAGGCCGATGTGCAGCGCGGTCGCACCGCCGCCGCCTGGCGCGGCAGCCAGACCCAGCACTGGCAGCGCGAATCGTCCGGCGCCTTCGACGCCCGCCCCTGAGCCGGGCACCCGTGCCACACCGGGGCGGTTGGCCGGTGGTGGTGTCATCAGCCACACTGGACGCCGATGCTGTCCATATCCATCCGCTCCCGCCTGCTGCTGCTCGTCCTGGCCGTGCTGCTGCCGGCGGTGGCCGCTGCCGCCTTCGTCATCGTCCAGACCTACGCCGCCGAACGCGAGGCGGTCGATCGCAACCTGCGCGACACCGCGCGCGCGCTGTCGACCGTCATCGACCGCGAGATCGACCAGCGCGCCACCATCGTGCGCGTACTGGCCACGGCGCGCGCACTGGAGAACGCGCCACAGCTGACGGCCGAGCAGCGCCGCGTCTTCGACCGCCAGGCGCGGCGTGCGCTCGACGGCCTGGACGGCTGGCTCGAGCTGACCGACGGCGCCAAGGTGGTGCTGAGCACGCAGTTGCCGCCGGACATGGTCTCGCCGGCGGCCTCGGCGGGTGAGCTCGCCCAGTCGGCGGCGGTGCGTTCGCTGGCTGCGGCCGGCGACGCGCCAGGCCCGCACGCGCGGGTCGTGCAGCCGGTGCTGCGCGACGGCCGCGTCGTCGCCAACCTCGAGCTCACGATCATGCCGTCGGAGCTGCAGCGCATCATCGACCGCCAGAACCTGCCGCCGGGCTGGCTCGGCACCATCCTCGACGCCGACGCCACCGTGGTGGCACGCCATCCGGGCGGCGTGCAGCACGCCGGGCGCCCGGCGACGCCGGACATGCTCGAGCGCCTGCGCCGCGAACGCGAGGGCTTCTTCGAATCGGTGTCGCTCGACGGCACCCCCGTCCGCGGCTACTTCAGCAAGTCGGCGCGCGGCTGGACCTACATGACGGCGATGCCACGCCAGGCCGTCGCCGGCAGCCTGCCGCCGACGGTGTCGCAGCTGGCCATCGGCGGCGCGCTGCTGCTCGCGCTGGCGATCGCCGGTGCGCTCTTCGTGTCGCGCCGCATCGTCGGCCCGGTCAACTCGCTGAAGGAAGCGGCGGCGTGGATGCGGGCCGGCCAGCCGGTGCCGCACCGCGCGACCGGGCTCGCCGAATGCGACGAGGTCGGCACCGCGCTGGCCGAAGCCGCCGAGGCGATCCAGCACGCGCAGGCCGACCTCGAGCGCCAGGTCGCCGAGGCGGTGGCGCGCACCCGCCAGGCCGAGCAGCGGGTCTCGCTCAGCCAGCGTGTCGAGGCGCTGGGGCGGCTCACCGGCGGCGTCGCCCACGACTTCAACAACCTGCTGGGTGTGATCAGCAACAGCGCCCATCTGATCCAGCGCCGCGCCAGCTCACCCGACATCCAGGCGCCGGTGGCGGCGACGCTGCGTGCGGTCGAGGTCGGCAGCCGGCTGACGCAGCACCTGCTGCGCTTCTCGGGCCGGCACCCGACACGGCCGGCGCGCATCGAACTCGGGCGCTACCTCGCCGACTCGCAGGAGCTGATCCGGGTCGTGCTCGGCAAACGCTGCGAGCTGCAGGTCACGGTGGCGCCGGACACGCGCGGCATCATGGTCGACTCGAGCGAGCTCGAACTCGCGCTGATCAACCTCGCGCTGAACGCGCGCGACGCCCTGCCCGCCGGCGGCCACGTCTGGATCGAAGCCGGCAACGCCGCGCCCGAGGACCTGCCCGAGCTGCCGCCGGGCGACTACGTGCAGATCGCCGTCAACGACGACGGCACCGGCATCGCCGAGGCCATCGCCGACCGCGTCTTCGAGCCCTTCTTCACCACCAAGGGCGTGGGCAAGGGCACCGGCCTGGGCCTGAGCCAGGTGCACGGCTTCTGCGTCCAGGCGGGCGGGCGCGCGGCGCTGGCCAGCACCCCGGGCCTGGGCACGACGGTGACGCTGCTGCTGCCCGCGGCCGCACCTGAAGCCGCGGCCCCCGGCCCCGCGCCGGCGCCGCTGCCGGAAGGCGGGCTCTACGGCGTGCGCGTGCTGCTGGTAGAGGACAACGAGGAACTCGCCGACGTCACCGCTGGCCTGCTCGACTCGCTGGGCTGCCGCGTGCTGCGCGCGCGCAGCCCCGACGAAGCGCTGCTGCTGGCCGGCGAAGCACGCACGCTGGACGTCGTGCTGTCCGACGTCGTGATGCCGGGCGACATGGACGGCATCGCCCTCGCCCGCACGCTGCGCCAGCGCCGGCCGCAGCTGCCGGTGGTGCTGATCAGCGGCTTCAGCAGCGCACTCGGCGGCAACCACGGCTTCCCGGTGCTGCACAAACCCTGCACGCCCGAGGACCTGGTGCTGGCGCTGCGCGGCGCGATCGACGCCGCGCGCTGAAGACCTTTCGCCCCAGCGGGAACGCGGCCTGCCGGCAGTTCGTCATGGCGCGGCCGTCGAGGCCGGCGCCTGCCACGAACGAAAGGAAACCCATGATGGACCGCAAAGACGTCGTCGACACCCTGAACCGCCTGATCGAGACCAGCAAGGACGGCGAGTACGGTTTCCGTACCAGCGCCGAACACGCCCGCGACCCGCAGCTGCAGCAGACCCTGCAGTCGCGCGCCGAGGAGTGCCGCCAGGGCGCGGCCGAGCTGCAAAGCCTGGTCGTGCAATACGGCGGCACCGCCGAGGACAGCGGCTCGGCCACCGGTGCGATGCACCGCGGCTGGGTCGCCGTGAAGGGCACGCTGGCCGGCTACAGCGACCTGGCCATGCTCGAGGAGTGCGAGCGCGGCGAGGACACCGCGATCGAACGTTACCGCAGCGCACTCGCCGAAGACCTGCCCAGCGACGTGCGCATCGTCATCGAGCGCCAGTTCGAAGGCGTCAAGCGCAACCACTCGCAGATCCGCCTGCTGCGCGACACGGCGCGCGCACGCACCGCCTGAACCGGGTGAGTGACCGAAGGCGCCCGGAGCGATCCGGGCGCCTTTTATTTTGTTCAGCGGCCGGGCACACGCCGTTCGGCGTCGGCGTCGGGGTCGTCCTCGGGTTCGTCGTCGCCCGACTCCTCGGCGGGCAGGTCATCGCCGAGTTCGTCGGGTGCGACCGGCGGCGTGCGCCCCGGCACCGACGGCGGGGCGCCGACGGCTGCATCGGCGTCGGAATGGCCGTCGCCCACCGGGTCGGCCGCTTCGTCCTCGACGCCGCGGCGCGGCCGCGGGGCCTCGTCCGGCTCGCCCTCGGCCAGTTCGTCCTCCAGCGGGTCGCCCGCCTGGGCACGGTCGACGAAATCGAGTTCGGGGTCTTCGTCTTCGTGATCGATCTCGCCGCCGTCGGCCTCGACGATGTGGTCGACGCCGATGTCGGCGGCTTCGCGCCCGGCGTCGTGGCCGGCGCTGCGCTGCTCGCCGGTGCCGGCGGCATCGCTGCCTTCGCCGCCCGAGACGTCGCGGCCGGCCGGCCGCTCACGGCCCGCGTCGAGCGCGGCGTCCAGCGGCTCGCCCGGGTCGAGCTGGTCCAGGTCCTCGATGCCGGCCATGTCGCTGCCGGAGTCGGAGCTGTCGCTGGGGCCCAGCGTGCCGACGTCGCGGCCGGCGGGTTGGGTGTCGGCGCGTTCGATGCCGAGCAGGGGGCTGTGTCCCATCGTGCGTCCTTTCGTCGCCATGCAGGCGTGTTGGCCTGCGGCGGCAAGCGCCGTGCCCTCAGCGGCCCGGCTTGCGCTGCAGCGCTCTGCCAGGCGCCGGCCGGCATCAAGGCCTCAGCGCTCGCCCCAGTGCTGCACGCGCTCGACCGCGAAGCCCTCGGCACGCGCGACCTCGAGCAGCGCCGCCACCATCTGCGGCGCCGGTGTCGGCGTGCGCGACAGCAGCCACAGCGCTTGCCGGCTCGGGTGGCCGACGAGCGCAACGCTGTAGCCGCGGTCCAGCGCGATGATCTGGTAGTCGGCCCAGCCCAGCGGCAGGCCGTGCAGCCAGGCGGGCAGGAAGTTCAGCTGCAAGCGCGCGTTGCCGCTGTCGGGCACGACGCGGGCGACGCCGCGCACGACTTTTTCGCTGCCGTCGGGCCCGGCGCAGCGGTTCTCGACCTCGAGCTGCTCGCCGTCGAGCCGGTAGTGCGCGGTCGGCTGGCCCTCGCAACCGGCCTCGAAAGGCGCGCCCAGGCGTGCCACCTCGTACCAGCGGCCGGCATAACGCGTCAGGTCGACGTGTTCGACGGTGGCCAGCGGCGGCCCTTGGCGGCGCTGCAGCAGCTTGGTCACCAGCGGCAGGCCGATGCTCATCACGGCCGCCACGGTGCCGGGGCTGGTGCGGGCGCGCCAGCGGGCCGGCAGCAGCGGCCAGACCAACCCCAGCAACCCGACCCAGGGAACGGCATGGGCGGCGCCGGCAGCAAGCGACGGCGGCTCGGTGTCGGTGCGCGCGGCCGTGCCGCCACGGCGCAGCGACCACCACAGCGTCGTGCCCGCCAGCAGCACGCCAGCGCCGGTGGCGGCCAGGCGCCAGGGGCTGACGGCATGGCGCACGCGCCGGCCCAGGTCGTCGACGGCGTCGACGAGGCGGCGCTGGCGGGCGACCAGCGCCTGCTCGGCGGCAGCGATGCGTTGGTCCAGGTCTGCGTCAGGCGGCGGCACGTGCGGGTTCATCGGCAGTTTGTTTGGACGGCGCCGGCGCGAGCGGCGACAGCGTCGTCAGCGTCGTCAGCGTCGTCAGATGGCGCCGCGTCGCCGGCAGGTGCAGCAGCGGCAGCAGCGAGCGGATGCGCAGCACCGCCAGCCAGGCCGCCAGCAGGTTGGCGCCGAGTACGGCGATCAGCGCCCAGCCCCAGTAGAGCCCGGCTTCGATCAACGCGCCGGTGATGCCGGCCCACAGCGCCAGCCAGCCGGTCACGCCGAGCACCGCCGCAGCGACGAGCAGCGCGACGATCTGTGCCAGCGCGCGCCCGGCGCGGTTGACTTCGAGCACGAACAACTCGACCCGGTCGCCGACCAGACCCGGCAGCTCGCGCAGAACCGACTGCAGCGCGTCGAGCCAGCCTTGCCGCGCCGGGCGCTCCGGCGCGGCACCGCCCGTCCCGGGCGGCACCGTGCTGTCGTCCATCGCGCGTCAGCGCGCCAGACGCGCGACCAGCATGCCGACGGCCAGGGCCGTGGCGATCGCGGCGATCGGGTGCTCGCGCACCGTGTCGCGCAGGTCGTCGGTCCATTCGTGGCCGGTTTCGCGCAGGGCGTCGGCCTTGGCGTGCAGCTTTTCGCTGGCGTCGTGCACGCCGCCCTGCAGCCGGTGCACGTGCGGCGCCGCGCGCTCGGCGAGACGGTCGATCGTCTCGTGAGCGCCCTGCACCACACGCTGCAGCAGTTCGTCCGAACCGGCGCCGTTGCCGAGTGGTGCGGCACCGGGCGTGCCGGTGCCCGGACCCGGGTCGGCGGCACCGAAGCTGTCTTCTGGAGTGGAAGCCATCGCGGGATCTCCTGGGTTCAGCGCGGCGAGCCGCGACGTACGAGGTTGACGATGGCCAGCAGGATCACCGCGCCGA
The DNA here is from genome assembly GCF_016583785.1 of Rubrivivax gelatinosus. Lineage (GTDB taxonomy): Bacteria > Pseudomonadota > Gammaproteobacteria > Burkholderiales > Burkholderiaceae_C > Rubrivivax > Rubrivivax gelatinosus_B. The sequence continues at coordinate 19,093 of NZ_NRRU01000002.1, forward strand.
CGAGCGACACGAGCAACGCACCGAGGCTGAACACGCCCTGGTTGATGGTGCCGACGCCGATCAGCGGCGACACCAGCCAGCCCCCGAGCGCCGCGCCGATGATGCCGACGACGACGTTGAGGATCACGCCCTGCTGGGCATCGGTATGCATGATCTTGCTTGCGACCCAGCCGATGAGACCGCCGACGACGAGCCAGATGATGAGGTTCATGAGTGAACTCCTTTCTGCAGCCGTCACGGCAATCGACGTGCCGCAGCTGGCAGGCGGCGGCGGCCGCGCCCCGGTCGGGAGCCGGGCTTGCCGCAGCGACGGCACTTCCAAGGAGTCCACGATGAACACGCTGCTCAGCAAGATATCGCCGACGGCCACACGCCTGATCCGCATGGACCACAGCCATGCGATGACCCAGTTCCACAAGCTCGAGCCCGGGCTTTCGGCCAGCGTGCGCCAGGCCACCGTGCGCCAGCTGTGCAGCGCGCTCGAGATCCACGCCCAGCTTGAGGAGGAAGTCTTCTACCCGGCGCTGCGCGAAGCCGGCATCGACTCGCCGCAGCTCGAGCGCAGCGTGCCCGAGCACGACGAGATGCGGGAGCTGATCGCTCGCGTGCGGGGCCTGGACGAGCAGCCCGAAGCGCAGCAGCAGGCCTTGTGCGAGCTGATGCGCGCGGTGATGCACCACGTCGCCGAAGAGGAAACGACGCTGCTGCCAACGGCCGAGCAGCGCCTGGGCGAGCGCCTGGGCGAACTCGGCGCGCGCATGACCGAGCGCCGCCTCGAACTCGCCAAGCCGCAGGCCGGCCAGATCGCCGCCGACATGGCGCGTGCGTCGCCGGGCAAGGCGGCGCTGGTCGTTGCCGGCACGCTGGCCGCCGGCGCGCTGCTGGTGGGCGGCATGCGGCGCGGCCGGCAGAAGCACCACGCCTGAGCGCGGCCGGTCGCGCTTCAGTCGAAGCCCGCCGCGAGCGTGCGCACGATCTCGGCCGCCGGCAGCTCCCGGCAGCCGTCGCGGCGTGTGCCCGACCACAAGGGCGTGAAGTCGTCGCGACCGAGCGCCTCGGCACGTTCGCGCAGCGGTGCGAGTGCGGCCGACGCGAGCGGAAACGGCGGCGCCAGGGCACTGACCGGGCCGAGCTCGCGCAGCACGCGGTTCACCAGCCCACGCGCCAGGCCGCCCGAGAAGACATTGGTCAGCACCGTCGGCGCCGAGTGCTCGCGCAGCCGGGCCCGGTGCAGCGGCCCGGTCAGCGCCTCGTCGCAGAGCAGGAACACGGTGCCGAGCTGCACCGCGCTCGCGCCGCGCGCCATCATCGCGCGCACGCCCTCGGCGTCGGCAATGCCGCCGGCGGCGACCACCGGCACCGCCAGACGCGCGACCAGCGCCGACACCAGCGTCGCCGTGTCGAGCTGCTGCGCCGGGTCGGTGTCGAGGAAGTGACCGCGGTGGCCACCGGCCTCCAGTCCCTGCGCGATCACGGCGTCGGCACCGCTCGCCTGCAGCCACAGCGCCTCGGCCAGCGTCGTCGCCGACGCGATCACGAAAGCGCCACGGGCCTTGACCCGCGCCAGCAGCGCCGGCGCCGGCAGCCCGAAGTGAAAGCTGACGACAGCCGGCCGGAAGGCCTCCAGCACCTCGGCCGCCTGGGCACCGAAGGGCTGGCGGCTGGCACCCGCCACCGGCGGCGCCGGCGGCAGCCCGAGCTCGGCGTAGTACGGCGCCAGAGCCTCGGCCCAGCGCTGCGCCCGCGCGGCGTCGGCCGCCAGCGTCACGTGGGCGAAGAAGTTGACGTTGCAGGGCCGGCCCGCAGCCTGCAGCGCCTGCAGTTCGGCCTCCAGCTTCACCGGCGACAGCATCGCCGCCGGCAGCGAACCGAGGGCGCCGGCGGCGCCCGCGGCCAGCGCCAGGCGCGTGTCCTGCACGCCGGCCATCGGTGCCTGGATCAGCGGCAGCGCCGCACCGGGGATCTTCATGCGCCGATTCTGGCGCGCGATGCCGGCCGTGCCGCGCGCAGGGTTCAGATCGCGCCGACGCTGCCGGTCACCGGCAGCACGATGCCGGTGATGTAGCCCGCGCAGACCGGCGAGGCCAGGAAGACGTAGGCCGGCGACAGCTCCTCGGGCTGGGCGGCGCGCTTGAAGTCGGTCTGCTGGCCGAACTCGGCCACGTCTTCGGCCGGGCTGTCGGCCGGGTTCAGCGGCGTCCACACCGGGCCGGGCGCGACCGCGTTGACGCGGATGCCGCGGCCGATCAGGTTGCTCGCCAGCGACTTGGTGAAGGCGTGGATCGCGCCCTTGGTCGCCGAATAGTCCAGCAGCCGCGCACTGCCGCGCAGGCCCACGACCGAGCCGGTGTTGATGATCGAGCCGCCCCGGCGCAGATACGGCAGCGCGGCGCGCGCCATGCGGAAATAACCGCCGATGTTGGTGTCCAGCGTTTCCATCAGGCGCAGGTCGTCGATCTCCTCCAGGCCTTGCGCGTGCTCCTGGAAGGCGGCGTTGTTGACGAGCACGTCGAGCCGGCCGAAGGCGTCGACCGTCTGCTCGACGGCCTGGCGGCACCAGGCGTCGTCCTTGACGTCGCCCTTGAGCAGCAGGCAGCGCCGGCCTTCGGCTTCGACGTGGCGCCGGGTTTCCTGCGCGTCATCGTCCGACGAGTGGTAGGCGACGGCGACGTCGGCACCTTCGCGTGCGAACAGCACCGCCACCGCCCGGCCGATGCCGGAATCGGCGCCGGTGATCAGCGCCACGAAGTCCTGCAGCTTGGCGCTGCCGCGGTAGTCGGGCGCGAGGAAATGGGGCTTCAGTTCGAGGTCGGCCTCCTGCCCGGGTTTGTCCAGGTGCTGGGCCGGCAGTCGGACCGGCTGTTCACGCGCGCCGGCCTGCACCGCCGCCGCCTCGGGCGCCTCGGTCCGGGCGGCGTCGCGGCCGTCCTGCTGCTGCTGGATGTCGCGCTGCGTCTGCAGCGTGCTGTCGTCGGTCGCCATCGGTGCTCCTGTGATGCCGGCTCAGCGCGGCGTGTCCTCGGGCGCCGGCCGCAGGTCGGCGCGTTCGCCCTCTTCGCCCGACCGCGTCTGGGCATCCAGGCCGCGGTCGGGCGACTCGGCGACCTGCGGCAGGTCGCCCGGGTGGTCTATCAGTTCCTCGATGACGAAGCGGCCGTAGAGCTGGGCGCGTTCGGCACCGTGCGGGCGCACCGCGTCCGCGATGCGCTGGGCGAGTTCGTCGTCACCGGCGCGCACGACCAGCCAGTGGTAGCCGCGTGCGGCAAGTTCACGCTGCGCCTTCGCCAGGTTGAGCTCCTGCCCGAGCGCGGCCAGAGGGCTGGCGTGGGCCAGGTCCTCGTCCAGGCGCTCGAACATCTCGCGGTCGCTGAAGCGGCGCAGGTCGCCCGGCGGCAGTGCCAGCGGGGCCAGCGCCTGCTCGGCCGCCGCGGCCTGCACGGCAGAGGGAAACGAGATCACGACGTGCCCCTCGGGCTTGAACACGCCGAAGCTGCGTTCTTCTCGGTCCATGTCTTGCTTCCTTGGGGCGTCGATGGCCGATGTCGGCAAAGGAGGTTCCCGATGAGCTCTTGCAGACCTGCGCCGCGGCAAAGCTTGCCGAAGCGCTTTCCGGGAACCCGGGGCGACGGCAGATGAGCGCCCCGGAGTCGCTGGAGACGCGCTCCAGCAGTGCCGCAGCGGCCGCGGGCACGGTCCCCGGCCGCGCCCGGCCACAGGTCCTCTACATCGAGGACGAACCGCTGAACGCCGAGCTGATGCGCGCGCTGTTCGACCGCCGGCCGCATCTGGAACTGATCGTCGCCGCCGACGGTGCGACGGCGGCTGCAATCGCGCCGACGATCAGCCCGCAGCTGCTGCTCGTCGACCTGCGCCTGCCCGACTGCCTGGGCAGCGAACTGCTGCCGCTGCTGCGCCTGCGTTTCGGCTGGCGCGAGGTGCGCGCGGTGGCGGTCACCGCCGAACACGGCTTCGGCGTCGGCTCGTCGAGCTTCGCCGAGGTCTGGCACAAGCCGATGGACCTGGTGCACGTGCTGCGCCGGCTCGACGAGTGGTTGCCGCCGGACACATCCGACTGACAAGCCGCCTGCTCTCCGACAGGCCGTGGGAACGGACGTTGCCAAGTCCAGGGGGCGGACGACCGCGACGTGCGCCGCACGACGCGGCGGTCCTTCCACTCAACAGATCGGAGATCAGGACATGACCAAGCTGAACAAGACTCTCACGGCGCTGGCAGTCGGCGCGATGCTCGCTTCGGGCGCCGCCTTCGCCCAGGGCACCGGCACCGGCACGGGCCAGGGCCAGAGCGGCACCCAGGGCCAGGGCGGCGGCACCGATGCCTATCCGGCGAACACCGGCTCGCAGACCGGCACGCCGGCCGGCGGCCCGAACAGCGGCGTCGGCGACCCGCGCAACGGCACCGTGACCGGCACCGGCACGGGCACGGGCACCACCGGCACGTCCGGCACCCTGGGCGGCACCGGCACCAACTCGACGACGGGTACCGGCAGCAGCACCGACGGCAGCAGCACGGACACGATGCGCCAGCCGCGCAGCGACCGCAACTAAGCCTGGCCCCCCGGCACAACGGAGCGCCTCGGCGCTCCGTTTTTCATTCGGCCGACGGCAACAGCTGCGGGAACACCTGGGCCGGCTTGCGCCACTCGGGCAGCACGTAGACGACACCGGGGCGGCGCGAGAAGGTCGGCCACACGACCTGGTCGTAGAACGAGGCCGGCACGTTGATGCAGCCAAACGAGATGCGGTTGTCGGCCGGCGTCGCCGAAGCCAGACGCTGCAGACGGCGCTCGGCCGCCACCGTCGGGCGCACGCGGTGCATCGACACCGCGGCCTCGTAGTCGACCCAGAGGATGTGGTCGCCGCGGGTGTTGCGCCCGGGTTCGAGCTCGAAGCGCCCGGCCGGTGTCGTGCGCTCCTCGGGGCGGATCTGCGCCAGCGGCCGCTCGCCGATGCCGGGCACCGAGTCGTCGCCGGCGGCCAGCCCCAGCAGCACCGGCGCACTGCCGACGACACGCGCACGCGCGTCCAGCACCCACAGCCGCGCCAGGCGCTTGTCGATGACGGCGAAGGGGCGCGCGCCGTGGTCGCGCGCGGCGACGACCGCGGCCACCAGCGCACGCGCGTCGTCGGACAACGGCGCGCTCGCGCCCTCGGCACCGGCCGCCAGCGCCATCAGCAGCGTGACCAGGCCGGTGCATCTCACTGGGGCACCCTTAGTCCTGGCGGCCGGTCCCGCCAGGCGGGAATGAGCCCCGGACAAGTCCTGAGGGCTCATGCCGTCTGCGCCCCCGACCACAAAGGCTGCGCCCCGTTCGGCTGCACACGTTCGGCGGCCGGCGCCGGCGTACGCACGCCGACCACGCGGTGCACGAAATGCAGCTTGCGCAGCGCCGGCGGCGACAGCACGAAGGGATAGAAATCGGCCACGCCCATGCTGCGCGACAGCTCGTTGAGCACCCCGGTCAGCTCCATCCAGCCGTTGACGATCGCCAGGAAGGGCCCGGGATTGCGGTCGCCGCTGTCGGCCAGCGCCGAGTTGCCGAAACGTTCGTAGTTCAGCTCCACCGTCTCGCCGTCCAGGCCGAAACTGCGTGCGGTGTCCAGCGTATCGATCATGTGCAGGTAATGGGCCCAGGTCTCGGCCCAGTCCTCCCACGGGTGGCTGCTGGCGTAGGCGCTGACGTGGCGCGCACCCCAGTCGGGCGGAGCACCCTGCTCGTAGTGGCGCGCGAGCGCGGCGCCGTAGTCGGCGCGTTCGTCGCCGAACAGGCGCCGGAAGGGCTCGTGCCAGCCGCTGTTGTCGACCAGGCGCTGCCAGTAGTAGTGGCCGACTTCGTGCCGCAGGTGGCCGAGCAGCGTGCGGTAGGGCTCGCCTAGCGCATGCCGGCGCTGCTCGCGCGTCGGGTCGTCGGCTTCCTCGACGTCGATCGTGATGATGCCGTCGGCATGCCCGGTGACGACCGCCGGCCCGCCGGGTGGCGTCTGCAGCAGGTCGAAGGCCAGGCCGCGCTGGGTGTCTTCGGCCACCCGGCTCTTGACCGGCAGGCCCAGCCCGATCAGCTGCGACACCAGGCGCCGCTGTGCGGTCGCCAGGCGCGCCCAGCGTTCGGCGTTGGCCATGATCGACAGGTCGGGCAGCGTGCGTGTCAGCCGGCAGCAGCGGCACTGCTGCGGCGACAGCGCGCCTTCGTCGGCGGGGTCGATGAGCCAGTTGCAGCCCGAGGCGCTGTCCAGGTTGGCGCAGCGCCGGTAGCGCCGCGGCCGGCGCGGGCGTGCCTCCTTCCACAGGTCGATGCCGGGCACCGGCTCCAGCGGCAGCAGGCGCCGGCGCTCGGGGTCGTAACCCAGCGGCGTGTGGCAGGCGATGCACTCGCTGTTGCGGAAGAAGACGGGCCGGCTGCAGCGGCATTCGAACTTGCGCGGCGTGATCGGCTCGGGAATGGCGGCCATGTGTCCTCCTGCTGCTTCAGAGCGTCATCAGCACCAGGGTGCCGGTCAGCGCGCCGAGCGCGGCACCGGCGGCGACGTCGCTCGGGTAATGGACCCCCAGCACGATGCGGGCCAGCGCCACCAGCAGCGCAAAGAGCGCCAGCAGCGGCGCCCAGGCCGGATAGAAACCGGCCAGCAGCAGCCCGAAGGCGACCGCGTGCAGCGTATGCCCGCTCGGGAAGCTGAAACGGTCGGGTACCGGGCAGCAGGCGCGGATGCCGGGGCACTGGTCGAAAGGCCGCGAACGCCGCGTGCCGCGCTTGAGCACCGAATACAGCATCAGGTTGACGAGGCCGAGTTCGGCGAACAGCAGCGAACAATGGCGCCCGGTCGGCCCGCCGAAGACCGCGAGCGCGACGCACAGCGTGATCCAGGGTCCGGCGTCGCCCAGTCTGCAGCAGAGCACCAGCAGCTTGACCAGCAGCGGGCGCGTCGCCCCGCGATGCAGCGCCAGCGCCCAGCGGCGGTCCAGCGCCACGCCTTGCAGGCGCGAGGCATCAAGCCAGCGCGGCATCACCCACCCGGTCGAACGCACGCCGCTCGGCGACCGCGCACAGCCGCTGCTCGAAACGCTGCAGCACCGCGCTCCAGTCGGCGGCGAGCGCGCTCTCCCGGGCGCGCCGGCGCAGCCGCGAGTCGGGGGCGGCTTCGTCCAGCGCGGCCTGCAGCGCCTGCTCGAAACCGGCTTCGTCGCCCGGAGGCGCGAGCCGGCCGTTGTCGCCGTCGATCACGTGCACCGCGGCCGCGGCGGCGTCGAAACCGGCATAGGCCAGGCCGCTGGCCAACGCCTCCAGCGTGACGTTGCCGAAGGTGTCGGTGAGGCTGGGGAAGGCGAAGGCGTCGGCGCTGGCGTAGTGGTGGGCGAGCTCGTCGCCGGTGCGCAGGCCGACGAAACGTGCCTGCGGATGGCGCTGCTCGAGCTGCGCGCGCTGCGGCCCGTCGCCGACGACCACCAGGCGCAGCGCCGGCCGTTCCTGCCGCAGCCGTTCCCAGCAGCGCAGCGCCAGCGCCACGTTCTTCTCGGCGGCCAGGCGCCCGACGTGCAGCAGCACCGGGTCGGCCGGCGCCGCGCCCCAGCTGGCACGCAGCGCCTCGTCGCGCCGCGCCGGGTCGAAACGGGTCGCGTCGACACCGCGGCCGCTGACCGCCAGGCGCACGAAACCCGCGGCCTGCAGGTCGCGGGCGAGCGCGGCGGTCGGCACGAAGCTGCAGTCGGCGAGCGCATGCAGCCGGCGCAGCCAGGCCAGCACCACCGGCTCGAGCCAGCCCAGCCGGTAGTGGCGGCTGTAGGCGTGGAAGTTGGTGCGGAAGTCGGCGCTGGTGGCGATGCCTTCGGCACGTGCCGCCGACAGCGCGGCCAGCGCCAGCGGCCCGGGCGTGGCGGCATGCACCAGCGCCGGCTTGAGCTCGCGCCAGCGCCGGCGCAAGGCGCCGCGCCGGGCCAGGCCGTAGCGCAGCTCGGGATACATCGGGATCGGGCCGCCGTGGCTGCGCCACTCGTTTTCGTCGTCGCAGAGCGCTTCGCCCGCCTGGCGCGGCCGGACCACGAGCACGCGGTGGCCGGCAGCGCGCAGATGGGCCACCGCGCGGGCGGCGGTGAGCGCGACGCCGTTGATCTCGGGCGGGTAGGTTTCGGTGACGTAGGCGATCTGCACGGTCTGGCTCTCGGTGAGGTCCGACGGCAAGGGCCGTTCCCGGCGCGGCATGGCGATTGCCATCTGCCCCCGGATGCGTGCCGCTGCCAGCGGCTTTCCGGGCTGCATTGAGCCGGTGCCGCGTGACAGCGCCGTGAGCGCCCCTGCCACGAAGCCGTCATGCCCGCACGGCGTCCATCCCGAACCGAAACCGCCCCAGGAAGACCGATGACCTTGCCCGCCCTGCTCCGCGCCCAGGCGCCCGAAACCGCGTCCCTGCGTGGACGTGTCGTGCTGATCACTGGCGGTGCCCAGGGTCTGGGCGCTGCGATCGCGCAGGTGCTCGGTGAATCCGGCGCCCGCGTCGTGCTCGCCGATCCGGCGCTGGAGCGCGCCGAGGACTGGGCCGCGGTGCTGGCCGAACGCGACATCGACGTGATGGCGCTGCGGCTGGACCTGCGCGACGTGCAGGCCTGCGAACGCACGGTCGCGGCCGTGCACAGGCGTTTCGGGCGCCTGGACGCGCTCGTCAACAACGCCGCGTTCGAGATCGCCGCGCCGCTGGCCGAGCTGTCGGTCGAGCAGATCCACGGCGCGATCACGTCGCAGCTGGCCGGCCCGTTCGTGATGGCCAAGCTCTGCGCGCCGCTGATGGCCGCCCAGACCGGCGGCGGCCACATCGTCAACATCGCGCCGCACGCCTCGCGCAGCGTCGGCCCGCACGCCAGTGTCTGCCACGCGACCAAATGGGGGCTGCTGGGCTTGTCGCAGGCGCTGCAGGCCGAACTCGAGCCGCAAGGCGTCAAGGTCTGCGCGATCGTCGCCGGCGGCCTGCGCACGCCCTTCATGCTCGAGCGATTCCCCGAGCTCGACCCGGACCGTCTGCAGGACCCGCTGCACGTCGCGCGTGTCGTGCGTTTCGTGCTGCTGCAGCCGGGCGAGACGGCGATCCACGAACTCAGCGTGCTGCCGGCCGGCGAGACCTGCGCGGCCTGAACCGATGGCCAAGGGCGCGCGGGGGCTCGGCGGCGGGCGCTGAAAGGCCGCACGCGGCCGCCCAGACGCTGACGCGCCGGGGCATGCGGTTTGCCGAACGCCGCGCCAACACCACCCTCGCCTGCACCGCCATGCCGCCATCCCCGATGAACGTCGTGCTCATCAGCGAACACGCCTCGCCGCTGGCCGGTGCCGGGGGCGTGGACGCCGGCGGCCAGAACGTCTACGTCGAACACGTCGCGCGCCGGCTGGCCGCGGCCGGGCACCGCGTCGACGTGCTGACGCGGCGCGACACCCGCGAGCTGCCGCGGCAGCTGGAGATGGCGCCCCGGCTGCGCCTGCACCACATCGACGCCGGCCCGGCGGCCTTCGTGCCGAAGGAGGCGCTGCTGCCGCACATGCCGGCCTTCGCCCGCGCCGCCGGCCAGCTGCAGGCGGTGCAGGCAGCCGATGTCGTGCACGCCAACTTCTTCATGTCGGGCTGGGTCGGCCTGGCGCTGCAGCGGCGCCTGCGCGTGCCGCTGGTGACGACCTTCCACGCGCTCGGCCTGGTGCGGCGTGAACACCAGGGCAGCGCCGACACCTTCCCGCCGGCCCGCATCGCGATCGAACGCACGCTGGTGCGGCGCAGCGAACGCCTGGTCGCCGAATGCCCGCAGGACCGCGACGACCTGGAGCGCCTGTACGACGCCGAGGGCGAGCGCATCGCCTGCGTGCCCTGCGGTGTCGACACCGCGGCCTTCCGCCCCGGCGACCGTGCCGCCGCGCGCCGGCGGCTGGGGCTGGACCCGGACGAGTTCATCGTGCTGCAGCTCGGCCGCCTGGTGCCGCGCAAAGGCATCGCCACCGTCGTCGAGGCGATGGCGCGGCTGCCGCCGGCGCTGCCGGCGCGGCTGGTGGTGGTGGGCGGCGACACGCGCACGCCCGATGCGGCGCGCACGCCGGAGATCGCCCGGCTGCGCATGCTGGCCGCACTCGGCGGCGTCGGCGGCCGGGTGCAGTTCGTCGGCCGGCGCGAGCGCCACGAGCTGCGCGACTGGTACGTCGCCGCCGACGTCTTCGCGACCACGCCCTGGTACGAGCCCTTCGGCATCACGCCGCTGGAGGCGATGGCCTGCGGCACGCCGGTGATCGGCAGCGCGGTCGGCGGCATCCGCCACACGGTGCTCGACGGCCGCACCGGCTTCCTGGTGCCGCCGCACGATCCCGACGCGCTCGCAGCCCGCATCGTCGCGCTGCACGCCGACCCGGCGCTGGCGCGCACGCTCGGTGCGGCCGGGGTGCGCCGCGTGCGCGCCGGCTTCACCTGGGACTTCGTCGCCGCCGAGCTGGCCAGGCTCTATGCCGGCCTGCTGACGCAGCGCCGGCGGGCGCCGCAGCTCGCTCCGCAGGCGCGCACCGCCGCGCGCCTGGCTTCCTGATGCCGGCGCCCGGCGCCGCGGGGCGGCGATGAACACCCGCCCGGCGGTCTTCGTCGACAAGGACGGCACGCTGGTCGTCGACCGGCCCTACAACGTCGACCCGGCGCTGCTGGCCTGGCAGCCGGCGGCGCCGCAGGCGCTGGCGGCGCTGGCGCAGGCGGGTTTCGCGATCGTCGTCGTCAGCAACCAGCAGGGGCTGGCGCTGGGCCGCTTCAGCGCGGCGCAGTTCGAGGTCTTGCGGCAGGCCTTGCAGGAACGGCTGCTGGCCGAGGCCGGTGTCGAGCTGACCGACTTCCTCTTCTGCCCGCACGCGCCGCTGGCCAGCGGCGCCCCGGCCTGCGCCTGCCGCAAGCCCGAACCCGGCATGCTGCTGGCCGCCGCCGAGCGCCACCAGCTGGACCTGGCGGCGTCGTGGATGGTCGGCGACACGCTCGACGACGTCGAAGCCGGGCGCCGCGCCGGCTGCCGCAGCATCCTCTACGACAGCGGCGGCGAGACGCTGTGGCGCAACGGCCCGCTGCGCGCGCCGCAGGCGCGGGTGCAGGACTGGGACGAGGTCGTGCACCGGGTGCTCGCCGACGCCCGCACCGAACGCCCGGAGCCCGGCCGGTGACGCCGGGCCTGCCGCTGCTGTCCGGCACCCGGCGCGCCTGGTCGCAGGCGCGGCGCGTGCTCGCGCTGCGGCTGGACAACCTGGGCGACCTGCTGATGACGACGCCAGCGCTGGCCGCGATCCGCGAGAGCCTGCCGCCGGAAGCACGGTTGACGCTGCTCACCTCGCCCGCAGGCGCCGCCGCGGCTGCCCACCTGCCCTTCGTCGACGAGCTGCTGGTTTTCGACGCGCCCTGGGTCGGCGGCGGCACGCCGAAGACGGCGATCGGCCTGGCCGAGACCGCGCTGCTGCTGCGGCTGGCCGACGGCGCCTACGACGCCGCGGTGATCTTCACCGTCTGCACCCAGAGCGCATTGCCGGGCGCGCTGCTGTGCCGCATGGCCGGCATTCCGCTGGTGCTCGCGCACAACCGCGAGAATCCCTATGCCTTGCTGAGCGACTGGATAGCCGAACCCGACCACGTGGCCGACACCATGCGCCACGAGGTGCGCCGCCAGCTCGACCTGGTGGCCGCCGTCGGCTGGCGCACCGACGACGAGCGGCTGCGCTTCGAGCTGCGCCAGGCCGACCGGGCGCGCGTGGCCGCAGCCCTGGCCGCCGCCGGCGTCGCGCCGGCGCGGCGCGACGCCGGCGCTACGCGCTGCTGCACCCGGGCGCATCGGCCGCATCGCGGCGCTGGCCGGCCGAACGGTTTGCCGGCGTCGGCCGGGCACTGGCCGCGGCCGGGCTGGCGGTGCTGGTGGCCGGCGACGGCGCCGACGAACCGCTGTGCGCCGCGGTGCTGGCGGGCATGCGCGGCGCGGGCCGGACGATCGGGCCGACGACGCTGGGTGAACTGGCGGCGTTGATCGCCGGTGCCGAGCTCCTGGTCGGCAACAACAGCGGCCCGGTGCACCTGGCGGCCGCCGTCGGCACGCCGGTGCTCGTGCTTTACGCCCAGACCAATCCGCAGCACACGCCCTGGCGCGTCCCGGCGCGTGTGCTGAGCCACGCGGTCGCGTGCCGCTGGTGCCTGAAAAGCCGCTGCCCGCAGGTGCACCACGGCTGCCTGCTGGGCGTCGGCGTCGACGAAGCGGCCGAGGCCGCGCTCGCCCTCGCCTCGGCGCAACGCACGATGAAGATGGAGCAGGACGCATGATCACGCTTGGACTCAACGCCGCCTTCCACGACAGCGCCGCGGTGCTGGTCGTCGACGGCGTTCCGGTCGCCGCCGCCGAGGAGGAGCGTTTCTCGCGCATCAAACACGCGAAGCGGCCGCTGCCCTTCACCGCCTGGGAACTGCCGTTCCAGGCCATCGCCTGGTGCCTGGAGCACGCCGGCCTGACGCTGGAGGCGGTCGACCACGTCGGCTACAGCCTGGACCCGGCGCTGTTCGCCGAAGGCCGCGAGGACCTGCGCGCCGACGACCGCATCCTGCTGCCGCTGCGACCGACCGCCGATGCGCGCCTGGCACCCTGGGACAGCCCCTGGGACCCGCTGTTCCTGTCCTACGTCGTCAACGCACCGCGCCAGCTGCGCGACGGCGCGCCGCACCACCTGCGCGCGCGCCTGTACGGCTCGCGCCCCGAGGCCATGCACTGGCGCTTCCACCACCTGCCGCACCACCTGTGCCACCAGGCCAGCGCCTTCCTCGCCGCACCGTTCGACAGCTGCGCGGTGATGACGCTGGACGGCCGCGGCGAACGTGCGACCAGCTGCTACGGCGTCTGGCGCGACGGCCGCTACCGGCCGCTGGGCGAGGTGCGCATGCCGCATTCGCTCGGGCTGCTGTACGAACGCGCCACCTCCTACCTCGGCTTCCTGCACGCCAGCGACGAGTACAAGGTGATGGCGCTGGCAGCGATGGGCAAGCCGCGCTGGGCGCGCGAGATCGGCGCCGCGGTGACGGTACACGGCGACGGCCGGTTCGAAGTCGGCGCGATGGACTTCGCCGCGCTCGCCGGCCCGGCGCGCCGGCACGGTGCCGCGCTCGAACAGCGCCACCTGGACCTGGCGGCTTCGCTGCAGGCGGTGCTGGAGGCCAAGGCGCTGGAGATCGCACGCTGGCTGCGCGAGGCCAGCGGCGAGCGCCAGCTGGCGATGGCCGGCGGCGTGGCACTGAACTGCCTGATGAACGCGCGGCTGCGCGACGAAGGCCCGTTCGAGCGCGTCTGGGTGCAGCCGGCGGCCGGCGACGCCGGCACCGCACTCGGTGCGGCGCTGTGGGTCGACGGCCGCGAACGCCTGGCTGCGGCCGGCGGCGACGGCGCCGCCGACGCGCAGGGCGCACTGCCGCTGGCGGCACGCGAATGGACCCAGACCCACGCCTACCTAGGCCCCGCCTGGAGCGACGAGGCGGTCGAGAAGGCGCTGGCCTGGGCCGGCCTGGACTACGAGGTCTGCGCCGACGACGCCGCGCTCGTCGACCGCACGGCGCAGCTGCTGGCGGCCGACTGCATCGTCGGCTGGTACCAGGGGCGCATGGAATGGGGCCCGCGTGCGCTCGGCGCGCGCTCGATCCTGGCGTCGCCGATCTCGCCGGCGATGCAGCAGCGCCTGAACGAGTTGAAGGACCGGGAGGACTTCCGCCCGGTGGCGCCGGTGCTGCCGCTGGAGGACTTCGGCGACTGGTTCGAACCGGCCACGGCCAACGGCGGTGAAGCGCCGTTCATGCTGTTCACCTTCCAGACCCGCGCCGACCGGCTGGCGCGCATCCCCTCGGCCTGCCACAGCGACGGCAGCGCACGCGTGCAGACGGTGCAGGCCGACAGCAACCCGCGGCTGCATGCGCTGCTGCGGCGCTTCGGCGTGCTGACCGGCGTGCCGGTGCTGGTCAACACCTCGTTCAACGTGCGCGGCCAGCCCATCGTCTGCAGCCCGCACGACGCGCTCGAGGCCTTCTTCGCGACGCCGCTGGACGCGCTCGCGATCGGCCGCTGCGTCATCGTCAAGCGCCGCGCGCGCGAGGTGCAGGCCGCGTGAGCGCGCTGCCGGCCGACGCTCCGCAGCGCGACCCGCAGGCGCGCCGGCCGCGGGTCTCGGTCGTCGTGCCGACGCACGGCCGCCCGGCGCTGCTGCTGCGCTGCCTGCAGGCGCTGACGGCGCAGACGCTGGCGCCGGCCGACTACGAGATCCTCGTCGTGGACGACGAACGCAGCGACGTCACGCACGCCGCGGTCGAGGCCTTCGCCATCGGCCTGCAGCCCGGCTTGCTGCGTTACCTGCGCGCCGACAGCGGCCACGGGCCGGCGGTGGCACGCAACACCGGCTGGCGCGCTGCCGCGGCCGATGTCGTCGCCTTCACCGACGACGACACCATCGCCGACCCGGGCTGGCTCGACGCCGGGCTGTTCGCGATGGCGCAAGGGCGCTGGGTGGCGGTCGGCGGCCGTGTCCTCGTGCCGCGGCCCGACGATGCCGACGAGCGCCCCACCGACCACGAGCTGATGACACGCGGCCTGGAGACGGCCGAGTTCGTCACCGCCAACGCCTTCGTGCGGCGCGCGGCGCTGCAGCTGCTGCAGGGCTTCGACGAGCGCTTCCGCCGCGCCTGGCGCGAAGACTCGGACCTGCAGTTCCGGCTCGAGGCCGTGGGTGTGGTCGGGCGCTGCGACGCGGCAATCGTGCTGCACCCGGTGCGGCCGGAGCGCTGGGGCGTGTCGCTGCGCCAGCAGAAGAACGTCTTCTACGACGCCCTGCTCTACCGCAAGCACCCGCGCGCCTACCGCGAACGTGTGCACCCGGTGCCGCCCTGGGACTACTTCGCCGTCGTCGCGCTGGTGCTGACGGCGCCGCTGCTGCTGCTGGCCGGCGCGCCGGTGACGGCCGGTGCGGCGCTGCTGATCGCGCTGGCGCTGATCGCCGCCTTCGCCTGGCGCCGGCTGCGCACCACCACGCGCCGGCCGGCGCATGTGCTGGAGATGCTGGCGACCTCGGCGCTGATCCCCTTCCTCGCGGTCTACTGGCGGCTGCGCGGCGCCTGGCACTTCCGCGTCGCCTTCGTGTGAACCCGCTGCCGGCGGGCCTGCGCCGTGTCGTCGTGCTGCGCGCGCTGATGCTCGGCGACCTGCTGTGCGCGACGCCGGCGCTGCGTGCGCTGCGGGCCGGGCTGCCGGGCGCACGCATCGCGCTCGTCGGCCTGCCCTGGGCGCGCGAACTGGTGCAGCGCCTGGAGAGCCTGGACGAGTTCATCGAGCTGCCCGGCTGGCCCGGCCTGCCCGAAACCGAGACGGCACCGCTGGCCCAGGCGCTCGGTTTCGTCGCCACGATGCGCCAGCGCCGCTGGGACCTGGCGCTGCAGCTGCATGGCAGCGGCGCCGTCGTCAACCCGCTGCTGGCTTCGTTCGGCGCGCGCCTGAACGCCGGTTTCGCGGCGCCGGGCACGCCGCGGCCGGCGGCCGACCGGCGCCGCTTCGTCGCCTGGCCGGAGCACGGCAGCGAGCTCGAGCGCCTGCTGGTGCTGACCGACGCGCTCGGCCTGCCGCGTCGCGGCACGCAGCTGGACTTCCCGCTCTTCGACGAGGACCGCCGCCGCGCCGCAGCGCTGCTCGGCGAAGGCCGCTGGGCCCTGGTGCACGCCGGCTCGCAGCTGCCGTCGCGGCGCTGGCCGCCGGAACGTTTTGCCGCCGTCGCCGACGCGCTGGCCGACAGCGGCCTGCAGGTCGTGTTGACCGGCAGCGCAGCCGAGGCGCCGCTGGTCGCGGCGCTGCGGCAGAAGATGCGGCAACCGGCGCTGGACCTCGCCGGCCGCACCGAGCTGTGGACGCTGGGCGCGATCGTCGAACGTGCCGCGCTGGTGGTCTGCAACGACACCGGCATCTCGCACATCGCGGCGGCGCTGGGCACGCCCAGCGTCGTCGTCGCCAGCGGCAGCGACGTCGCGCGCTGGGCGCCGCGCGACGCCAGCCGCCACCGCGTGCTCTGGCATCCGGTGCCCTGCCGGCCCTGCGCCCACCCCGTCTGCCCGACCGAACACGAATGCGCCGCCGGCGTCGAGGCTGCCGCGGTGCGCGCCGCGGCGCTGGCGGCGCTGGAGACCGACCATGCCTGAGTTCCGCCCCCGGCGCCGCCTGCGCATCCTCACCTGGCACGTGCACGGCAACTACCTCTACAACCTGACCCAGGTGCCGCACGACTTCTGGCTCGTCACCGACGAGCAGCGCAGCCCCCATCACGGCGGGCGCTGCGGCGTGCTGCCCTGGGGCGACAACGTGCACGAGGCGCCGGTCGAGCGCCTGCGCGAGATGGACTTCGACGTGCTGCTGTTCCAGTCGCGCCAGGCCTGGGAGCAGGAGCAGCACCAGGTGCTAAGCGCGGCGCAGCGCGCGCTGCCGCGCATCGTGCTCGAGCACGACCCGCCGCAGCTGAGCCCCACCGACACGCCGCACTGGTGCACCGACCCCGGCGCGCTGCTGGTCCACGTGACGCCGTACAACGCGCTGATGTGGGACAACGGCGCGGTGCCGGTGCGCGTCATCGAACACGGCGTCAAGCCGCTGGCCGAACCGCCCTGGACCGGCGCCGACCTGCGCGGCCTGGTCGTCGTCAACAACCTGCGGCTGCGCGGGCGCCGCCTCGGCCTGGACGTCTACCAGACGATGGCTGAACGCGTGCCGCTGCGCCTGGTCGGCATGGACAGCGCGTCGGTCGGCGGCGACGGCGAGCTCTCGCAGCTGGAGCTGCCGGCGGCGCTGGCGGCGCACCGATTCTTCTTCCACCCGATCCGCCACACCAGCCTGGGCCTGGCGGCGATCGAGGCGATGATGGCCGGCCTGCCGGTGGTCGGCCTGGCGACGACCGAACTCGTGACCGTGATCGACAGCGGCCGCAACGGCTTCATCGACACCCGGCCCGAGCGCCTGGAGCAGGCGATGCAGGCGCTGCGCGCCGACCGCGGCCTGGCGGCCGAATGGGGCGCGGCCGGCCAGCGCGACGCGCGCGAGCGTTTCGGCATCGCCCGCTTCGTAGCCGACTGGCTGCGGCTGCTGGCCGAAGCGACCGCCTGATCAGCGGCAGGGCAAGGGCTGCAGGCAGTCGCGGCAGGCGCGGTTCTGCCAGCGCGGGCTCTCGGCACGCGGCGCGAGCTGCGCCTGCAGCCAGCCGGTGAAGGCCTGGCCGCCGGCACGTGCGCTGTAGAAACCGTCGTCGCGCAGCAGCGTGTGATAGCTGCCGGCGGCGATGAAATGGCGGTAGTTCGGCAGCGTGCGGTCGGACGCGAGCTGTGCCGTCATCTGCCCGTTCCAGTCGAGCGCGACGTTGGGGCATTCGCCGCCGGGGCCGTAGTACTGCTCCATCAGGCCGTAGAAGCCGACCTGCACCTGGTCGAGCACGGTCGTGAACTGCGCCAGCCGGGCCTGCGGCAGGCCGGCGGCGGCACGATGCATCATCTGCGAGCCGGGCATGGTCTCGGGCGCGCCGAAGATCCAGGGCGCGAGCTGCGGGTTCCAGCCGGCGCGGCCCGGGTTGCCGAAGTCGAAACCGGGTGTCGTCACGCCCTGGCTGGAGTCGGCGAGCACGGCCAGCCGCGCCTCCGGGTAGGCCTTTGCGACCCAGGGCGAGTTGGCGGTGGCGCCGTAGCCGCCGGCGCTGGAGCCGGCGACCAGCA
Source organism: Rubrivivax gelatinosus (assembly GCF_016583785.1). Lineage (GTDB taxonomy): Bacteria > Pseudomonadota > Gammaproteobacteria > Burkholderiales > Burkholderiaceae_C > Rubrivivax > Rubrivivax gelatinosus_B. Next base: position 36,847 of record NZ_NRRU01000002.1, read on the forward strand.
CCTGGCTCGGCGCCGGCACATGCTGGCGTGCCCACTCGAGCACGACCATGAAGTTGTCGAAGCCGCGGTGCTCGATCGGGAAGGTCGACGGCAGCGGATACACCGGATGGCCGGCATTGGCGTAGCTGCGCGTCGCCGAGCCGGTGTGGATGTCGCCGGTGCAGTACGGGATGTAGACCTGGGTCCAGTCGTGCACCGGATTGGACGGGTCGTCGGCCCGGAACAGGCCGCCCAGGTCTTTCGGGCCGGGCTCGGCCGGTGCCTGGGGCACGAAGAACTGTGGCACGCCTTCGGGCAGGCCGTCGGCGGCCGGGTAGGTGCAGGTGAGGTCGTCCCAGCAGGCGCCGCCGCCCTCGAAGAAGACGACAAGTTTGTCGCTGCGGCCGGCACGGGTCCAGAAGCGGAAGGTGGCGTCGGTGCCGGGATAGCCCGAACAGGTCGCGGCGTGGCTGCGGCCGTCCAGCCCGGTGACGGGCGGCGGTGCGTCGATGCGCTGCCAGTCGGCGGCGCCGGCCTGGGCCGCAGCCAGTGTCAGCGCGCCCGCCAGCGTCAGCATCCCGGTTCGATTCATGGGGCTCCTCCTGATGTAGGCCGGGTCGTTCCGGCCGGCCGACTCTAGGGAGACTCCGGCGCGCGGCGTCCTGCGCAGCTAGGGATGGTGTTCGGTGCCAGCTGGAGGCAATTCGACGGCGGGAACGCCATTTGCCGACAGCGCCGCCATGCAGACACTCGCATCGACCGACCGGCGTGGCCGCCCGCATCTGCTGGATGCGTCGATGTTCCGCACCGCCGAGGGCGGCGGCGGCGTGCACCGGGTGCTCGGCGCCAAACGCGAAGGCCTGCTGGAACGCGGCTGGCGCCACAGCGTGCTCGCGCCCGGCGCCACCGGCGCGGACGAGATCGACTGCGGCGGCGTGCCGATCCCCGCCTCCGGCGGCTACCGCTTCGTGCTGCGCCGCCGGCACGCGGCTCGCCTGATCGAGGCCGCCGAACCCGACATCGTCGAAGCCGCCGACCCGTATGTGCTCGGCTGGGCCGTGCTCGACGCCACCGCGCGGCTGAACGTGCCCTCGGTGGCGTTCTGCCACAGCGACCTGCCGACGCTGATGGCGCGTCTGGTCGGCGGCCCGGCGGCGACGGCACGTGGGCGCTGGGCCGAAAGCCATGCGGCCCATTACCTCTGCCGGCTCTACAGCCGTTTCGACCTCGTGCTCGCGCCCAGCCGCGCGATGACGCAGCGATTGCACGCGCTCGGCATCAGCCACGCCCAGCACCAGCCGCTGGGCGTCGACTGCGCGGCCTTCACGCCCGCGGCCAACTCGCCGCGCTGGCGCGAGCGGCTCGCGGCCGGGCTCGGGCTGGCGCCGGCGACGCGGCTGCTGGTCTACACCGGGCGTTTTGCGCCGGAGAAGAACCTCGACCTGCTGGCCGACGCCGTGCGCAGGCTCGGCCCCGGCCACGCGCTGGTCGCGATGGGCTCCGGGCCGCGCCCGCCGCAAGGCGCTCATGTGCGCCTGCTGCCGGCGAGCAGCGACACGCGCCGCATCGCCCGGCTGCTGGCCAGTGCCGATGCCTTCGTGCACGCCGGCGACCAGGAGACCTTCGGCCTGTCGGCGCTGGAGGCCATGGCCTGCGGCACGCCGGTCGTCGTGCACGCCGCCGGCGGACTCGGTGAACTGGCCACCGGCGTCGGGCTGACGGTGCCCTCGCTGCGTGTCGAGGTCTGGGCCGAGGCCTTGCGTGCGGCGCTGGACCACGGCGCCTCGCCGCTGGCCTGGGCCGGCATGGCGCGCGCTCGGGCGCACGACTGGAGCCTGGTGCTGGAACAGCTGACGGCGCGCTACCGGCTCGCGATCCGCGAGCACCAGCGCGCACGCGGCCACGGCGTCCTGTTCGCACCGCCGCAACCCTCGTGACTGCCGCCGCCGCGCCCAGGCGCCACGTCGCGGTGGTGCTGCACGACGTCGCACCGTCGCGCTGGGCCGGCTGCACCCGCGTCATCGCCCAGTGCCAGCAGGTGGCGCGCCATGCCGGCGTCGCGCTGCCGCTGACGCTGCTGGTCGTGCCCGAGATGCACGGCGAGGCGGCATCGCCGGAATTCCTGCGCTGGCTGCGGCGCCAGGTTCAGCTCGGCCACGAACTGGCGCTGCACGGCTACAGCCACCACGACGACGGGCCGCGGCCGAACAGCCTGGCCGAACACCTGCTGCGACGCTGGTACACCGACAACGAAGGCGAGTTCGCCGCGCTCGCACACGAAGCCGCCGCCGAACGCCTGAGCGCCGGCCTGGCCTGGGCCGAGCGCCACGGGCTGCCGATCGCCGGCTTCGTCGCCCCGGCCTGGCTGATGAGCCCCGGCGCCTGGGCCGCCGTGCGCGCCGCCCCCTTCGACTACACCTGCACGCTGGCCGGCGTGCACGCGCTGCCGGGCGGCGAGGCGCTGCACGCGCGCAGCTTCGTCTTCAGCACGCGTGCCGCCTGGCGCCGCCAGGCCTCGCTGCTGTGGAACCGCACGCTGGGCCTGGTGCAGTACCGCGCCCCGCTGCAGCGTTTCGAGTTGCATCCGAGCGACTGCGACCAGGCCTCGGTGAGCCGCTGCTGGTCGACGCTGCTGGAACGCGCGCTGCGACAGCGCGAACCGCTGAAGATGGCCGAGGCCGCGGCACTGGCGCGCCGCACCGGCACGCCGCCTGCCCGGGCGGCGGCATGAAAAACCCGCCGCCCTCCACCGCCCACGCGGTCCTCGTCACCGGCGCCGCCGGTTTCGTCGGCAGCCACCTGTGCGAGCGCCTGCTCGAACGCGGCTGCCGCGTGCTCGCGCTCGACAACCTGTCCTCAGGCGACGCCCGTCACCTGGAGCCGTTGCAGCGCCATCCGGCGTTCCGCTTCCTGCACCACGACATCACCGAGCCGCTGCCCGCCGAGGCGCACGCGGTCGAGCGCATCTTCAACCTCGCCTGCCCGGCCAGCCCGGCCTATTACCGGCGCCACCCGGTGGCCACCGTGCTGTCGAGCGCGGTCGGCGCCTGGCGGCTGCTGGAGCTGGCGCAGCTGAACGGCGCCCGCCTGCTGCACGTCTCGACGAGCGAGGTCTACGGCGACCCGCAGGTGCACCCGCAGCCCGAGCACTACTGGGGCCACGTGAACCCGATCGGCGAACGCTCGTGCTACGACGAAGGCAAACGCTGCGCCGAGGCGATGTGCATGGCCTACGCGCGCGAGCGCGGCGTCGTCGTGCGCCTGGCGCGGCTGTTCAACTGCTACGGCCCGCGGCTGCGCCCGGGCGACGGCCGCGTCGTCAGCAACTTCGTCGTGCAGGCGCTCGCCGGACGGCCGCTGACGGTCTACGGCGACGGCCGCCAGACGCGCAGCTTCTGCTACGTCGACGACACCGTCGCCGGGCTGCTGGCGCTGATGGACGGCGAGACCGTCGGCCCGATCAACCTCGGCAACCCCGAGGAGCACACGATGCTGGAGCTGGCCCGGCGCGTGCTGCGCCTGACGTCCAGCCGCTCAGCGCTGGAGTTCCACCCGCTGCCGGCCGACGACCCGGTGCGGCGCAAGCCCGACATCGCCGCGGCCCAGGCCGCGCTGGGCTGGGCGCCGCGCATCGCGCTGGACGACGGGCTGGCGCGCACCATCGGCTACTTCGCCGCGCTCGCGGCGCCGGCGCAGCTTCAGGCTCAAGGCATGGTCTCGCCGTCGGCGGCGTACTCCTTGAGCCGGTTGTAGAGCGTCTTCAGGCTGATCCCGAGCACCGCGGCGGTACGCTCCTTCTGGTGCTTGTAGTGGCGCAGCGTGGCCTCGATCAGCGCACGTTCGGCCTGCGCCATCGAGGTGCCGATGGGCAGCGTGACGACGTCCATGCGCGGCACCGAGGGCGCGGGTTCGGACGCGACGACCGCCGCCGGCGCCGGCGGCACGAGTGCCGCGCCCGGCGCCGCACGCGGCAGCCACTGGTCGTCGATGACGTCGCCCTCGGCCATCACGTAGGCACGCTGCACCGCGTTGCGCAGTTCGCGCACGTTGCCCGGCCAGGGATACTGCGCGAGCTGCTCGAGCGCCGCCGGGCTGAGGCTGCGCTTGCGCCCTTCCTGGGCGTTGATGCCGTCGAGGAAGTGCTGCGCCAGCAGGCCGACGTCGGACAGCCGGTCGCGCAGCGGCGGCAGCTCGATCGGGAAGACGTTGAGCCGGTACAGCAGGTCTTCGCGCAGCCGGCCGGCGGCCACCGCCTGGTGCGGCGGGCGGTTGGTCGCGGCGATGATGCGCACGTCGGCTTCCTGGCTGACGGTGGAGCCGACACGCATGAAGCGCCCGGTCTCGAGCACACGCAGCAGCTTGACCTGCAGCTCCAGCGGCATCTCGGTGATCTCGTCGAGGAAGAGCGTGCCGCCGCTGGCGCGTTCGAAGAAGCCCAGGTGCTGGCGGTCGGCGCCGGTGAAGCTGCCCTTCTCGTGGCCGAAGATCTCGCTTTCGATCAGGTTGGGCGAGATCGCGCCGCAGTTCACCGCCAGGAAGGGCCGCTGGCGCCGGCGCGACAGGTCGTGCACCGACTGCGCGACGACCTCCTTGCCGGTGCCGCTCTCGCCGGTGATGAACACCGTCACCGCGGTGCCGGCGACGCGCGAGATCTGCTCGTAGACCCGCAGCATCGGCTGCGACTGGCCCCAGAGGTGGCCGAACTGGCCGCTCTTGGCCAGGCCGGCGTTCAGCGTCTCGACCTCGGCTTTCAGCGCCGAGGGCTTCATGAAGCGCGCCAGCACGCCTTCGAGCTGGCGCATCACGATCGGCTTGACGAGGTAGTCGGCGGCCCCCAGGCGCAAGGCCTCGATCGAGGTGTCCAGGCTGGCGTGCCCGGTGATCAGCACGATCTCGGAGTTGGCGACGAGCTGCGGGTCGGCGAACAGGTCCATGCCACTGCCGTCGGGCAGGCGCAGGTCGAGCAGGACGAGGTCGGGCTGCTGCAGCGCGATCTGGCGCCGCGCGTCGCGCAGCGTGTGGGCCACCGCGACCGTGAAACGGTCGCCGGCCACGAGCTCACGCAAGGTGGTGGCCGAGTCGACGTCGTCGTCCACGATCAGGGCATGGTGCATCGGCATGGTGTGTCGGGCGCCTCGTGAGCGCCATGGCGAGTTTGCGGTCGAACGATCATCGGCGACGCCGCCCCCGCTTCCGGGAGCGGGTACGACGGTCTTGTATCGATCTGTGTCCTGCTCGGGGTGGCGCCCGCCGCGCCCGATGCCATCGCGGACCCCGATTCAACGCCCACGGCCGCGGCGGCGCAAGCACAGCCGGGCCGACGATAGGCGCTTTGTTTCAGAGGGTGATGCGACAAGCGAAAACGTGATCGCTCAGCGCAGCAGTGCGCGCAGGTGCTGTTGCAGCCGGTCGAGCGCCGGTGCCCACGACCGCTGTTCCAGCAGCGGTTGCAGCCGCGCCTGCCGCTCCAGACGCGCCGCAAGCGGCTCGGCCAGCGCGGCGTCGCCAGCGCACGCGAGCCCGGCGACATCGGCTGCGAGCAGCAGGCCGGGTAGCACGCCCGGTGCCGGGTCGCCGAGCGCGACGACGGCCAGCCCGGTCGCGAGTGCACTCCAGGCCTCGACGCCGGGCGCTCGCGCGTCCACCGGCGTCGGCAGCAGCAAGCAGGCCGAACGCGCGGCCAGCTCCGGCAGCAGCCGGGCCGGCGCGAAGCCGATCGGGTGCAAGTTGGGCGCTGGCGGCATCGCGCCCGGCCCCGCGCCGGCAGCGAGCACGAAGCTCCAGTTCGGCCGCCGCGCCGCGAGTTCGCACACGAGCGCGAGCGCCGCGGCATCGGGTATCGCGCCGCACAGCACGCGCGGCGCGGGGATCCCGGCCAGCAGATGCCCGGCTTCGTAGCCGTCCCAGCCGCCGTCGCTGACGCGAGCCCCAGCGGCCGGGTCGACACCGTCGGGCAGCACGAAGTCGGTCGCGGCAGGCCCCGGCCGGTCGCGCACGACCCAATCGGCGGCGGCCAGCGCGTCGGCATCGGCCCCGGCGCAGCCGGCGTCGACGACGATTGCAGCCGGTTCCAGCGCACGCGCCAGCGCCAGCACGCCGGGCCGGGCGAGCCAGGCCAGCGGCTGCGGCCAGCCCTCGTGCTGCCAGGCCTGCTGCAGCAATGCCTCGAGCGCCTGCTGCTCCTGCGCCGCGCCGAGGCCGGGCGGCAGCTGCGGCACCAGCGACAGCAGCGCCGGTCCGCGGCTGATGCGGTCCAGCCGCGGTTCGTCGCCGGGCTGCGTCGGTTCGACGACCACCACGCGCCAGCGCCCGGCCAGGCGCGTGGCGATCTCGCGCGTGCGCTGCGGCAGGGGTTCCCAGGGTTCGGGCGCGAACACCAGCAGCAGCGGCGCGGCCGGCGCCGGCGGCTCGGGCAGCGCCTGCTGCCAGGCGGCCAGTGCGGCGGCGTAGACGGGCTCGAGCACCCGCCGCCGCGGCCGGCCGGGCGGCACGTGCCACAGACCGCTGCGGTGCCAGACGGCGGGCTCGTGCCAGTCGGGACGGTCCAGCAACGGATACAGGCACAGGCCCTGCACCGGCACCCCCGCGGCACGGGCGCGCCGCACTTCGTCGGCGACCTCGTCCAGCCACGCGGCGCGGCCGGCGCCGACGTGGCCGGTCTCGGCCAGCACCAGCGGCCGCCGGTAGCGCTGCCAGGCCTCGGCGAGCAGGCGCGACAGCGGCATGCGGCGCGCGTCGTGCAGGTGCCAGGCCAGGCGCTGCTCGGTCAGCGCCTCCCACTGGCTGGCGTGGTAGTGGTTCAGGCCGATCAGGTCGAGCGCACCCTCATGGCCGCCGAGTTCGGGCTCGGCGCGGCCGCTGAGCAGGTCGCAGGTCTGCCACTGCCAGCTGCGGATCTGTTCGGCCAGCGGCGCCAGCTCCGGCTGGCCACTCGGCGCGACCACGTGCACGATGGGCTCGACGTGCAGGAAGCGGCAGCGCGGCTCGGCCTCGCGCATCGCCGCCATCGCCGCCAGCGCGGCGCGCACCAGGCGGCGCTTGACGGCGTAGCCGCTGATGCGCGAACCCTCGTCGGCCGTGTCCGGCCCATCGTCGGGCGCATGAAGCAGCCCGCGCTGCGACGCCGCCCAGGCCAGGAAGCCGATCTCGTTGACCGGCGTGAACAGCGGCGGCTGCAAGCTGGCGCGTCCGACCGTTCGCGCGACCTCGGCGGCGAAGGCCGCGAAACGCGGGATGAGCCGGTCGTCGTGCAGGCACAGGTCGGGCGGGATGCCGTAGTGCCACAGCGTCCACGCGACCTGCAGCCCGGCGCTGTCGGCGCTGCGCGCGATGCGCCCGGCACGCGTCAGGTCCCAGCGGCCGGGCGCGGTTTCGGCCAGGCGCCAGCCTATGCTCTCGCGGACCCAGGTGAGGCCGGCGGCGCGCGCCCGCAGATGGTCGCCTTCGAGGCAGTCGACATGGCCCTGCCAGGCGGCGAGGTCGAGGCGGTCGCCGCGTGCGTTGACGTGGTCGGCACCTTCGAAGCCGCCGCCCCAGAAGCCGGCGAGCGCGGCCTCGTCCGCGGCCGGCGTCATCGACGCCGCGGGCACGGCGCCGGCACGCCGCGCCTCACACGCTCAGTGCCGGGCCGGCATCGGCGGCGGCGTGCCGGGCTCGATGATCGGCGGCACCTCGGTCGGCGTCGGCGGCTCGATGATCTCGGGCGGGATCTCGTCGGGCCCGGGCGGCGGCGCCGGAGAAGGAGGCGGCGGCACCGTCTCGGGCAGCGGTTGCGGGACATGCAGCGCCAGCGGCGCGACGGTTGGTGTCTCGGAAATCCACATCGGGTGCTCCCTGGGGCGATGACCGGATGTGGCAACACCCGTTCCCGCAGCCCGGCCTGCAGCGGGAACACCGTTTGCACCCGGTTTGCACCCGGCGGCCTCCTGCCCCGTCCCGAAAGCCCCCGATGCCACCCCTGTCCGCGCCGAGCTACCACGAGCAGATCGGGGCGCCGTCGGCGCGCGACGGCGACGGCTTCGACACCCTGATCGTCGGCGCCGGGTTTGCCGGCAGCGTCATCGCCGAACGCCTGGCCGGCGATGGCGGCGAGCGTGTGCTCGTCGTCGAACGCCGCCCCCATGTCGGCGGCAACGCCTACGACCGCTACGACGACGCCGGCCTGCTGGTGCACCCCTACGGGCCGCACATCTTCCACACCAACTCGGCCGATGTCTTCGAACACCTCTCGCGCTTCACACGCTGGCGGCCGTACCAGCACCGCGTGCTGGCCAGCGTCGACGGCCGCCTGCTGCCGATACCGATCAACCTCGACACCGTCAACACGCTCTACGGGCTGAAGCTGAGCGCGCTCGAGATGGAGGCCTTCCTCGCCTCGGTCGCCGAGCGTGTGGACCCGGTGCGCACGTCCGAGGACGTGGTCGTCACCCGGGTCGGGCGCGAGCTCTACGAGAAGTTCTTCCGCGGCTACACGCGCAAGCAGTGGGGGCTGGATCCGTCGGAGCTGGACGCCAGCGTCACGGCGCGCGTGCCGACACGCAGCAACCGCGACGACCGCTATTTCACCGACACCTTCCAGGCGATGCCGCTGCACGGCTACACGCGCCTGTTCGAGAACATGCTGCGCCACCCACGCATCAGCGTGATGCTGAACACCGACTACCGCGACGTGCTGCGCCTGGTGCCCTGGAAGCGCCTGGTCTACACCGGGCCCATCGACGCCTTCTTCGACCACCGCCACGGCAAGCTGCCCTATCGCAGCCTGGACTTCGAGCATCAGACCCTGGACCAGGAGCGCTTCCAGGCCGTCGGCACGGTGAACTTCCCGAACGACTACGCCTACACGCGCGTGACCGAGTTCAAGCACCTCACGGGCCAGCAGCATCGCCAGACCTCGATCATCTACGAGCACCCGCGCGCCGACGGCGATCCCTACTATCCGGTGCCACGCGCCGAGAACCACACGCTGTTCCGGCGCTATGAAAGCGACGCCGAGCAACTGTGCGACGTCGTCTTCGTGGGTCGCCTGGCGAGCTACCGCTACTACAACATGGACCAGGTCGTCGCCCAGGCCCTTGTCACTGCGCGCCGGCTGCTGGCGCAGGGCCGGCCATGACGCCGCGCCCGCTGCCCCCGCCGCCCGACGACAGCTCGGTCGCCGGCGAAGAAGATCCTGGCGCGGCCGTCGACGACGGCGTCGGCGGCCCGCCGGTGCCCGACGTGCCGGTGGCGCCGCAACCGGCACCGCCCAAGGACGCGCCGGTACGCGGCAACTGAGAAGAAGAGCCCGGCATCGACCGGGCGCCGGCTTCAGCGGCTGGCGGCCGAGGCCGGGTCCATCGCGCTGCCGGCGGTGCTGTCGGAGCCGGTGGCGCCCATCGTGCCGGTGCTGCCGGTGCCGGTGGTGGTGGACGGCATCGTCGGCGCCGGTGCTGCAGGCGCGGTCTCGGTCGTCGGTTGGGGGGGCTCGTTGCCGCGACGGTCGCAAGCCGCCAGCGTGAAGGCCGCGGCTGCGGCCAGGACGATCAGTGCCGGAGTCCGGCGCAGGGTCGGGTGGGTCATCGGGGGTTTCTCGGTGAAATGCCGCCCGCGGGCGGCGAAAGACGCCCGCCACGGCGGGCGCCACACGGGGTCTTCTTCAGGCCGGTCGGCCGTAGGCGGCGGTCGACGACAGCGGCGCCGGGCTCGGCGTGCTGTCGTAACGCACCTGCGGCTTGGGCGTGCGTCCCAGTTCGAGCAGCGCCCCGACCAGCGGCGCGCAGATGATCCAGAGCGGAATCAGGGCGCCCCAGCTGTTGCTCATTTCCATCGTGGTCTCCTATGGCAGCCGCCCTCGGCTGCAGTGCCGGCCGGGCGGCAACAGACGTGCCCGCCGCGGCAGCGCCCAACGGCCAGGACACGCCGGGTAGCCGGCTTGCCCGTGGGCGCCGGACTTCAAGGAGTCGACGTGCACACGATGGTCAAACGCAAGCCTGGCGGCGCCGGGCGCGCCTGACGGCGATGCTCGAAAAACTGCCCGACACGCTGGGTCACGCGCTGCACGGCATGCGCGCCGGTCGTGACAAGACGCTGTTCCACGCCATCGACCTGCGCGCCGGCATGGGCGCGATCCGGCTCGAAAGCCTCGCCTTCGGCGACCACGCACCGATCCCGGCGCTCTATACCGCCGACGGCACCGGGATCTCGCCGCCGCTGCACTGGAGCGGCGTGCCGGCGGCGGCGGTCGAACTGGTGCTGATCGTCGAGGACGCCGACTCGCCCAGCCCGCAGCCGCTGGTGCACGCGATCGCGCACGCGCTGCCGGCCGACGCGGCCGGCGCACTGGCCGAAGGCGCGCTCGGCGGTGGCAACAGCGCACCGGCGGTCGCCACAGGCCTGAACTCGCTGCTGCAATCGGCCTGGCTCGCGCCCGACCCTCCGCCCGGCCACGGCCTGCATCACTACCTGTTCCAGGTCTTCGCGCTCGAGGCCGGCGAAGGCCTGGGTTCGACGCCGGGCCGCGACGCGCTGCGCCAGGCAGTGCTGGCGCGCGGCCTGGCCAGCGGCTGCCTGGTCGGCTGTTACGAGCGGCGCGACGGGAGCATCACCGAAGGCGCTGCCGGCCCGGTGGGTGCCGCCCGCATCGCCTGACGGCGGACGGGCGGCGGCCAAGCGTCAGCGTGCCTTCGCGACGGTGTCGTGCAGCGCACGCGCGGCCTGCAGATGGTCCCGCAGCGTCGGCAGCGTCTTGGTCGCGAACGCCTTCAGCTCGGCGTCGTCGCCGCTGCGGCTTTGCTTCTCGAACAGCTCGACGGTGCGCTCATGGTCGTCGACCATCGCCTTCATGAACTCGCGGTCGAACTCGGCGCCTTTGAGCTGGGACAGCTTGTCCAGCGAGCGCCGTTGACGCCGGTCGGATTCGGCCGGCGTGCCGACGCCGCGAGCGACGGCCAGGCGAGTGACCTCCTGGTTGGCGCCGGTGTGGTCCTGGACCATGCGCTCGCCGAACTGGCGCACCTGCGGATTGGAAGCACGTTCCTTGGCCATGTTGCCCAGCGCCACCTCGGCCATGCCGCCGGCAGCGGCATGCTCCAGGAACTGGCGGTCGCCGCGGGCGACGTCGCGGCCGGTGGCGGTTGCCTTGGCAGCGCCGGCCGAAGCGCCGGCTGCGGGCTGCTGCGCCGTGCTCTGGGCGCCGGCGGCGGCGGCAAACGAGATCAGGACGGCAGCCAGGGCGGCGCGTTGCATGCGGGTATCGATCATTCGGGTGTCCTCGTTCTCGGGTGGGAACAGGACAAGGCAATCGACGTGCGCACCGCCCTCAGCTGCCGCCTGCGGCCCGCCGCCGGCCTGCCAGGCCGTGCTCGACCAGCAGCGCCTGGAAGGCTTGCAGGTCCAGCGGCTTGACGAGATAACCGTCGAAGCCGGCTCGCGCGGCGGCCTCCCGGTCGGCTTCGGTGTTGTAGCCGGTCAGCGCGAACAGCCGGGTCGTGCTGCCCTCGGCGCGCACCGCCGCCGCCAGGGAGTGGCCGTCGAGACCGGGCAGCCCGAGATCGACGAGCGCCAGCTCGGGCCGTTCGCGCCTGATGGCTTCCAGCCCCGCCTGCCCGTCGGCCGCGGTGCTGACGGCGTGGCCCTGCAGTTCCAGCAGCGCCGCCAGCATCTCGCGGCTGTCGGCGTTGTCTTCGACCAGCAGCACACGCAGCGCGCCGGCGGGCGCCGATGCCGCCGCGTCGCCGTGCCCCGCAGCCGGCGGCGCGCAGCGCGCCAGGCGCACGTTGAACAGCGAGCCTCCGAGATCGCCGCCGTTGGACGCCGAGACCTTGCCGCCGTGCAGCACGACGAGCTGTTGCACGATCGACAGGCCCAGGCCGACACCTCCGGGCGAGCGGTCGATCAGGCGCGGCCCTTGCGAGAACGACTCGAAGACCCGCGGCAGCAGCTCGGGCTCGAGGCCGGGGCCGTCGTCGGCCACCGTCAGCACCGCCTCGTCGCCGTCGGCGGCCACGCTCAGGCGTACGTGGCCGCCGGCCGGCGTGTACTTGCAGGCGTTGTCCAGCAGGTTGGAGACGATCTGCTCGAGCCGCACTTCGTCGCCTTCGACCCAGACCGGCTCGGCGACGAGCTCGATGCGCAGCCCGGAGCAGCGGCCGGCGGCATCGAAATGCCCGACCACGTGGCGTGCGATCGCCGCCAGGTCCACCGGCCGGCGCTGCAGCTCGAGCTTGCCGGAAGCCAGGCGCGTGGCGTCGAGCAGGTCGTCGACCATCTTGCGCAGATGGCGCACCTGACGCTGCACGACCTCGAGCGCCCGGCTGCGGTCGCGCGCCAGCGCCGCCGGCTCGGCCAGCACCGCGCTCGCCGACGCGATGGCGCTCAGCGGGTTGCGCAGTTCATGGCCCAGCATCGCGATGTACTGGTCCTTGGAGCGGCTGGCGGCCTCGGCGATGGCTCGGGCCCGGGTCTCGCTGGCCAGCGCACGCGCCTGGGCCTCGTCGCGCGCACGGCGTGCATCGGCCGCTTCCTGCGCCTTCTGGCGCACGGTATCGGCGTCGATCTGCCCGAGCACACGCGCCTCGCCGGGCTCGTCGTCGGCGAGGCCGGCGGCCATCTCGAGCACGCCGGTCATCGCGCTGGCGATGCGGTTGCTGATCACGGCAGCCAGCAGCAGCGCCGCGATCGTGGCCGCCGTCAGCGACACCACCGTCACCAGCGTCGTCTTGCGCACCGTGCCGTCGAGGATCGCCACCGGCACGCCGCTGGACAGCACCCAGCCCGCCGACCGCATCCGGCTGAAGGCGCTGAAGTAAGGCGTGCCGTCCAGGTTGCGGGCGGTGAGCACGCCCTCGTCCTGGTCGCGGGTCGCCTGCAGGAACTGCGGGTCGGCGTCGCGGCCGACCCACTGTTCGTGCTCGAGCGTGCGCGCGGCGATGCGGCCGCTGCGGTCGCTCAGCGTGATCGTGCCCGGCCCGGCGATGTCGTAACGGCGCAGGAAGGCCAGCCATTCGGCGTCGCCTATGGTCGCGAGCAGCACGCCGACGGTGCGCCCCTGGCGCTGCACCGGCACCGCCAGGTAGCTGCGATTCCCCTCGACGACGTCCGACAGCACCCCGCCGGCAGCCTGGCTGGCCTGCTCGAGCACGGCCGCCGGCGGCGCATCCGTGCTCGCGCCTTCCCGCGCCAGATGCCAGGCCGTGCCGCCTTCTGCAAGCGGCTGCAGCGTGATCGCACGCCACAGCGGATGGCTCGCGAACAGCGCCGCCGCGTCGCTGCTGGCGACGAGTTCGTTGCGGGCCGAAGACGAGCTGGCGAGGCCGGTCAGCGCGCGCAGGCCCGACTCGATCTGCGTGTCCAGCGCCAGCCGCAAAGCCGTCACGCGCTCGCGCAGCCGTTCTTCCTGCTCATGGCGCTGCACCGACTGCAGTTGCACCAGCGTGGCGCCGGCCAGCAAGGTGATCGGGACGACGAGCGCGATGACGAGCGCGACGAGCTGCGAGCGAATGCGCACGGGCCGTCGTCCGCCTCAGACGCCGTGGCCGGCGCGGCGCCCGACGGCGGACCAGGCGGCGGGGCGACAGGCAGGTGGATGCATCGGGTTCTCCTGCGGTGCCGCTGGCCGGCGGCTGACCGGGGGCCAAGTATGGTCCAGCAAGGCCGGTGCCGCCCGGTCAGCCCCATCGGTGCACGGGCTAGCCCCGCGCCCGCGGGGTGGCACGATTGCACAGCCCCGGCCGGCGGGCGGCAGCGGCACGGGCTCAGGCGCGAAGGGTCGATGCTGCATTGCAGCATCCTCTGCTATAAAGGGTAAACCCTGAACCGCGGCCCGCCGCCGACACCACCATGATCCGCTCCTCGCTCGTCCTCGCCGCCATGCTGCTCAGCTTCTCCGCCGCCCAGGCGTCCGATCTCGGCTACCACCCGGCGCTGTCCAAGTCGCGCCCGACGGCCAGCGGCATCGACCCGTCGACCTTCATCCCGCGCCATCCGGCCGGCGGCACCGTCGGCCATGCGCCGGCGGCGGACAAGGTGGTCCAGGCCGCGGCCACGCCCAAGGCGCGCTGAGGAGCTGGGTCCCAGCATGCGCATCGCCATCGCCGTCGATCCCAGCGGCCGCGAGATCTCGGGCCATGCCGGCCAATGCCGCAACTGGCAGCTCTACGACTGCCGTGCCGGCGAGGGCTTGCCGCAGCCGGTGCCGGTCGAGCTGACGCGCGAGCAGCTGCCGCATCATCTGAAGGACGAGGACCCGCACCCGCTGAAGGGCTGCGAGATCCTGGTCGTCGGCAGCGCTGGCGACGGCTTCGTGCGCCACATGGCCGGCTGGGGTGCGCAGGTGGTGCGCACCGGCGAGCGCGATCCGCGGCAGGCGCTCGAACGCCTGATCGCCGGCGAGGCGCTGCCCGATACCCGGCCCGACCTGAGCCTCGTGCTCTGCAAGCTGCGCGATCTGTTCTCGCGCCATTGACCGCGTCCCCGGTCGGCGCGAGCATGGCCGGTCGCTGCTACCGGCCCGTCCGATGACCGTCGCCTCCCTGACTTCGCCGCGCCTGCTGCTGCTCGTGTTGCCGGCCTTGCTGCCGCTTGGCGGCTGTGCCGGTGCGGCGGCCGCGAGCGTCACCGTCTACACGGCCGCCGGCAGCCGCCAGTGCGAAGCGCCTCCGCCCGAGCCCCAGGCCGCGGCGGTTGCACGACTGGTCGCGGCCGGACTGGAGCCACGCTCACCGCGCTGCGGACACGACGGCCGCATGCGGGCGGCGATGTGCGGTCTGGCCGACGGGCGCATCGTCGTCGTCGACCTGCCGGCCAGCGCGCTCGATGGCGCGCGAAACCTGGGCTGGAAGCCGCTGTCGGAACTGCCTGACGCGCGCGTGCAGGCCTGCGACTGAAGGCGGCGGCTGGCGCCTGCCGGGGCGCGCTGCCCTGCGCCCGGCCTCAGTGCAGCAACTCGAAGCGGGAGGCCCAGCGGCTGCTGCCGTCGGCGCCGACGCGGCGTGCGGCGGCGCGCTCCTCGTGGAAGGCGCGGCCGCTGACGACGACGACCAGATCCGGGTTCTTCGACACCGAACGTGCACCGGCGATCGTGCGCGCCAGGCGCTCGAGACGATGCGAGCGCCGGAACGACGGGCTGAGCGAAACGCAGAGCACGTCGTAGTGACGCGCCGCGACCAACGTCTGAAGGGCTTCGTCGCTGTCGGGGTACTCGGACTGCGGCAGCCAGCCCGCCTGCCACAAGGACTCGGCGTCCAGTGCGGCGCCGAGCATGTGCGACTCGCCCGGCTGCGGAACCACCAGCGCCGAGCGCCCGGCGTGCCCGGCGACGCGTGCGCAGCAACCGTCGAGCTGGCGCAGTTCGGAGAGCAGCCGGCACAGGCCGATCGTGACCTCGGCCTCGGTGCAGTCGTCCACCGCCCACAGGTCGCCCATGCGCCGCGCCGCGGGCTCGACCAGCCCCGTGAACAGGCGATGCAGCGAGCCGTGTCCGGCGTAGTGCTCGCAGAGCAGTTCGCGCGCGCCGGCCCCGGTCGGCCCGATCAGGCGGCGCGCCAGTTCGATGCTGCGGCGTTCGTCGACGCAGGCGGGCAAGGACTGGTGCCAGGCCACCAGCCCCGGCAGCAAAACCGATTCGATCAGCCGCATCACGTCCGGATGCGAACGGCAGATGCCGTGCAGGGGCGCCGGCGGCACCTGCGCAGACGAGGCCGGCGTCGCGCTCGGCCGCAACACCAGGTTGGCCCCGGCGAAGGCGGAAACACCCATGGGCAGCGCCATGGGCACGGTGCGGCGCTTCACCGCCGCACCGAGCACGCCGCGCCAAAGGCGCACAAGGCGGTCGGCTGGGCGTTCGAGCCAGAGAGCCGCGCGATTGGCTCCACTCCACAGCAACGAAACCAGCCTGGAGGCTTGGCTTGTCGGGGGCGGATCCAAAGCGGGCGCAGGTCCGGTGCTGCGTTCCGTCATGGCCCAATCCTAATCACGAATGGCGACAGCGCATGGTGTTGCAGCAAACAGTGCGCACTTTCCCTGATGGGCGGACCGGGGCGTTTCCAAGCAACGAGAACGCATCCCGCCAAGCGATATGAAAACGCCAGGAACGATGCGCGAGCGGGCCATCCGTTATCGTGGGCCGATGATCCGTTCGAGCATCAAAGGCGCACGTGCGCAGCGATGGCGTGAGGCCGTGCTGCAACTCGGCGCCTGGGCCTCGCTGACGCTGGCGGTGGCCGCGCTGGCAGCCGCCTGGCTGGCCTACCGCTGGCTGGACCCGACGCCCGAGCGCCGGATCGTGATGGCCAGCGGCCCGGAGCAAGGTGCGTACGAGGAGTTTGCGCGCCGGTACGTGCCGCTCTTGCGCGCCTACGGCGTCGAGCTCGAGCTGCGCCAGACGCAGGGCTCGGCGGAGAACCTGCGGCTGCTGCGCGACCCTTCCTCGGGTGTGCAGGTGGCATTCGTGCAAGGCGGTGTCGATCCGCGCGCCGACGCCGGCAATGACGCCCTGGTATCGCTCGGCACCGTGGCGCACGAGCCGCTGTGGATCTTCTACCGCGAGGACCGTGCCCGCCGTCTCGGGCCAGGCGGGCTCACCCGCGTCGCCCAGTTGCGCGGCTGGCGTGTCGAGGCCGGCACCACCGGAAGCGGCACGGGGCCGCTGCTGCAGCAGATCCTGCAGGCCAACGGCCTCGAACTCGAGGAGCTGCGGCTCGGGCGCAGGCCGACGGTGTTCGGCGTCGTCGAGCTGATCCAGGGCCGCGCCGACGCGCTGGTGATGGTGTCTGCCGCCGACGCGCCGCTCGTCCAGTACCTGCTGCGCGCGCCGGGCGTGCGCCTGCTGGGCTTCGAACAGGCGGATGCCTATGCCCGGCGTTTCGCCTTCCTCCAGGCGCTGGTGCTGCCGCGTGGTGTTGTCGACCTCGCCCGTGACGAACCCGCTCGCGACCTGCAGCTGATCGCGACGAACGCGTCGCTGGTGGCGCGCTCCGATCTCCACCCTGCCCTGGTTCAGCTGCTGGTGCAGGCGGCGAAGCAGGCACACGGCGCCGCCGGCTGGCTTCATGCGGCCGGCGACTTTCCGCAGGCGACGAGCGCCGAATGGCCGCTGGCGCCGGAGGCCGAGCGCCTGGCGCGCAGCGGGCCGCCCTGGCTGCAGCGGCACCTGCCGTTCTGGCTCGCCAACTTCGTCGATCGCATGTGGATCGTGCTGCTGCCGCTGCTGGCCGCGATGGTGCCGCTGTCGCGGCTGGTGCCGCCGCTGGTGGCGATGCGTTTTCGCTCGCGGGTCTATCGCTGGTACGCCAACCTGCGTGAACTGGAACAGGCACTGGAGAAACCGGACGCCGACCTCGGCCGGCTGCAGGCCGAACTCGACCGCATCGACGCGCAGATCGCCCGCATCGGGCTGCCGCTGGCCTACACCGGCGAGCTCTACGAGTTGCGCGGCCATGTGCACATGGTCAGGAAACGTCTGCTCGCACGCGCCGAACCGTGCGACGCCGCCCCCGCGAACGCGTGACGCGAGCGCCGGCGCGCACGCCATTTGCCAAGTTTCGAGCGGCGACATCTGGCTATTGCCGCATGCCGGCAGGGCCATGCGAAACCGGCCACATTGGCGTCGCGCCGGACGGCCGGCGCGACATGGCCGCAAAGCACTTCCACCTGGACCGAGGCCATCATGGACGAGACCCCGAATCCGATTCGTCACAACACGAGCGCCCCTCCGGTCGCCTTGCCCGCCGGGCACGTCGGGCCGGTGATGTTGCCGGGCACGAACCGCGAGATCTGGTGGACCGGGCGGGTGGCGATCGGCCTGCGTTACGAACCGCCGGCACCGCGGGAGCCGATCAGCCGGTCGGCGGCCTGGGTACAGTCGCTGATGCTGGCCTGGTCGCGCCGCCAAGGGCAGCGCCGCAGCGCCCGCACCGCATGAGACGCAACAGCGTCGCACCCACCCGCTTCAGGTGATCATGCTGCCCACGACGGCCAGCAGCACGAGCGCGCCGGTGGCGTAGATCACGGTACGCAACAGCTCCCAGTCCAGCCGATCGGCGAGCGCCGCGACTTCGCGCTCGAGCTCCGAATCGGTGATGTCCTCGGGAAACTCCTCGTCTTCGCTCGCATTCATGGCTTTCGATCCTCGTCGAGTGCGGCCAGGAGATGGCGCCGTGGCGGGCGCGCCGGTCAGCAGGAGACTGAAGGTGGCTTCGATCTTTGCGGCTGGCGCTTGACGTCCCGCGCAGCCGCAGCCGTGCGGCCATGCCGCCGCAGCACACGCAGGATGGTGCAGACCGTGTCGCGCCAGGGAAGCTCGTGCGTGAGACGGTTCAGCGCGACGATCGCCGACAGGCGCTCGTCCGAAGCCGGGGTCGGCACGAGACAGCGCAGGTTGGACGCGATGGCGTTCGGATCGCTGAGCACGACGACACCCGGGCGCAGTTCGGTCCAGCCCCAACTGGCGGCCACTTCGACACCCTCGAGCGTCGCGGCCCAGACGGTGTCGCCGCTCCAGCGACCGGCGCCGTCGCGTTTTTCGTTCACGCGTGTGCCCAGATGCCACCACGATGGCCATTCGGCCGGGTCCTCCGGCATGTACCATTCGCGCACCGGCCACGACCGGATCATCCAGGGTTCGACGCAAACAGAGCCCATTACATTACCGTCTGCGAAGGAGTTTGTCGGAACAGCGGCGTTTTGGCGCCTGTGAACCGGCATGATGGTTACCGCGATGAAATACCAGGATTACCTGGACATCGGCACCGCCACCGACCGCGCGACGTTCGAATCGCGTCTCGTGCGTTTCGCCCAGGATCTCGATTTCCCGATCGTGCAGGCCGTGCTGATGGTCAAGCGGCCGGCACAGCCGGCCCTGGTCGCGCGCCTGGGCAATCTGCCGCGCAGCTTCCAGGAGGCCTCGCTCGACGAAACCGACTCGCGGCGCGACCCGGTCCTGCAGCGGCTGCTGACGGCCAGCCTGCCCTTCGTCTACGACCAGGCGACCTATGTCGACGCCGGCGCGGGGGATCTGTGGGAGACGCAGGCGCACTACGGCTTTCGCACCGGGATCTCGATGGCGCTGCACATGCCGGGTGGACGCCAGTTCCTGTTCGGCGTCGACCGTGACCAGCCGTTGCCCGCGGACGACCGCGATCTGACGCGGCTGATGGCCGACCTGCAGCTGCTGGCCGTCTACGCGCAGGAAACAGCTGCCCGCGTGATGCTGCCGTCTGCCGAACGCAGCCCGGCCCGCCCGAGGCTCACGCCCCGGGAGCGGGAGGTGCTGCAATGGACACGCGACGGCAAGTCGGCCTGGGCGATCGGCCAGATCCTGTCGATGAGCGAGCACACGGTGGTTTTTCACCTTCGCAACGCAATGAGTAAGCTCGAGGTCTCCAGCAAACACAGCGCGGTGCTGAAGGCCATGGAACTGGGCCTGCTCTGACGATGCGCCTTCGGCGCACCGTGCCGATGGTGAAAAAAGAGGCGTCGCCCATGGAGGGCGACGCCTGACGCGAGCGCGCTGGAGGGACGAACGCTCCCGCATCGAATGCCCGGGTCGTGATCACCAGCACTTACCGGGCGCAGAAAACGGAATGCGATCTCCGAAAGGATCGACCACCGGCCTTATGCAATCAGGCCGGTCATGCAATCGTCATAATTCGGAGATCGCAGCAGGCATCAAAGCCCGCCGGTACGAGGAAAGCCGAAGAGTTCCGCCAGAAGATCCCACATTTCAGTTCTCCAAATGCCGCCGAATGGCGTTGAATTCGATGTGGTGAATTCCATCAGGAGAGGCCGCATTTGGGACCTGCAAACCTTTGCAGGTTCTGATGCGGTGACCGCCGCAGGGCGGCGCTGCCGGCCGATTGGCAGACGCGACAGGGCGCGGCCATGGCCGGGACACTCGGCGGCGGCGCCCTGGCGGGACCAGGGGCCGGCGGGTGTCGAGTACGAAGAGCCGGTGCGCAGGCGCGGCGCCGGCTGGCCCGGCAGAGGCGGGCTCGGGGAGGCGGCGCGGCGCCTTCAGGTGGGCGCGGGCACCGGCAGCACGGACGGCGGCAGCAGCGGCGCCGTCAGCGCCAGACGATCACAGACAACCGGCAGACGATTCGTTATCGCCTGCCGCTCGGACCGGGCTCAGCCGAAGGCACAGGAGCCGGGCCCGCCGGCGCGCCCGCAACCGGCGCAAGGGCTCGGCGCGGCAGGGGCCGCTTCAGGTGCGGCTTTGCCCGCGGCAAATACCGACAACTGCTTCTCGAGCGAAGTCGATTGGCATTGGGGGCAGGCGGGGACGGTGTCGGAACGCACCAGCGTCTCGAAACGTTGTCCGCAGTCCTGGCAGGCGTATTCGTAGATCGGCATGTCGTCTTGCTTCTGGCCGCGGTGCGGCGTGGTCAACACGCGATTCTGCGCCAGCGGCGAGTCTGCAAACGCATCATGCGCACCCGAAGAAGCGGCCGCGGCCGCGGCATCGGGCAAGCAGACGCAAGGCATCGACGAAGCAAGTGGCAGGACGCCCGAGGACGTATTGCGGCTGCACCCGCCCCGGGGCCTCAGTTCGGAGTCGAAACCACGCGTCGTGCACGATGCGCAGCCTGCGCAGAAGCGAAAAAGCCCGCCCGGTTTCCCGGGCGGGCTCTCGCCGAACTGTGTCTCCGCTTGCGGTTCCTGGTATCCGGAGTGATCCGGAAGAAGGCAAGACGAAAACGAATAAATGGTCGGGGTGGCGGGATTCGAACTCGCGACCCCTTGCACCCCATGCAAGTGATCCGCCATAAAAACCCTTAAGAATCAACCGCTTAGCTCGCGACCCAGAGATTTCCGGGCATTTTATCCGGGCGCTCCTGCTGCCTCGCGGCTACTGTAAACACGGAGTCCGGCGTTGACCTATGGCTACAGACGCTGAGCCAAGGTCGCCTGCGACTCGGTCGACATCCATCCTAAGCAAGTTCTGGCCCTTCGTTCGGAGGCCAAAGAGCGCAGTCGAGCCGGTGTGGCCGAGATGCAGGCCGTCCGCGCCCGGTTTGACCCGGGCGCCGCGCACTTAGAGGTGGTGCGGTTTGCGTCTTGGGCAGTCGCCGAAGATGGTTAACATGCACTCCAACGTTTGAACGCAATAGAGCGCACGCGTCTAATCATGTGCGCCGTGGCACGATAATAGACGGCGTACTAATAAAAGCACGCTAGGCGAACTGCATAAGTCCGAATTACGCGAGACAACACATCCAAAAATTATGTGATGCACGCCGTAACCCAGCATAGAAAATGGTCGGGATGACAGGATTTGAACCTGCGACCCTCGGTCCCCCAGACCGATGCGCTACCAGGCTGCGCTACATCCCGACTGCCTCTCCCAAACGGGCGAGGAATGCAAGTGCGTTACCGGGCGTGCTTCCCGGTGACGCACTTGCCTCACGGGCAAGTGATGCACCGGACGTTCACAGGGGTATCAGAACGATACCCGGATCGGCCTTGCAATGTACTGAACCACTACGACAGGGTATAGATTTTGCACCAAAACGAGGTTTCCAAGAACCCCATGCAAGTGCGCTACCAGGCTGCGCTACACCCCGACGAAGCCTCGCAGTATACCCTAGAAGAACGCCAATCGAGTCAAGGCGTCAACAATTCGCGAATCGACAGCAGTTCGGCGCGCAGCCCGTCCAGATCGTCCGACGAAGCGAGCACGCCGCGGTCGCCGAGGCCGATCAGGTCGCCGACACCGCGCTCCACGTCGGGTGTGTCTTCGCCATCCAAGGCCGGCAGCGCGGTCGCGTCGGCCGGATCGACTGCGGCGGAACGCGCACCGGGGTGATTCTCGGACAGTCGGTTGCGGGCTCCGCTGATCGTGAAGCCCTGCTCGTAGAGCAGTTCGCGAATGCGCCGGATCAGCAGCACCTCGTGGTGCTGGTAGTAGCGCCGGTTGCCACGGCGCTTCATGGGCTTGAGCTGCGTGAACTCCTGCTCCCAGTACCGCAGCACATACGGTTTGACACCGCAGAGCTCGCTCACCTCACCGATCGTGAAGTAGCGTTTGGCGGGGATGGCGGGAAGCGTTTTCTCCACTGAAAACAACAGGATCGACGCGGGATCGAGACTTTACTCGAAGTCCCCCTCGGCGGGCGTGTCGCCTTGCACGATCGCCTTCAACTTGTGACTCGCGTGGAAGGTGACGACGTTGCGCGCCTTGATCGGGATGAGCTCGCCGGTCCGCGGGTTGCGCCCCGGACGCGGAGCCTTGCGCCGGATGTTGAAGTTGCCGAAGCCCGAGAGCTTGACGTCGTCGCCCGCGACCAGCGTGCCGTGCACGATCTCGAAGAAGGCCTCGACCATGTCCTTGGACTCGCGCTTGTTCAGGCCCAGGCGGTCGAACAGCAGGTCGGCGAGTTCGGCCTTGGTCAGCGTCGGCGTCTCCAGCGACGGCAGGATGACACGTTCCCTGGCGGTGTTGTCGGTCATGTGGTTCCTCGCTCCCAGTGCCTCAGCCGCGCAGCCGTGCCCCACAGGCACGGGCGACGCGGTCCACCGCCGCAGCGGTCGCGGCTTCGATGCGTTCGTCCGTCAGCGTCGCGGCCGGGTCCAGCAGTTCCAGGCGCACGGCCAGGCTGCGTTCGCCGGCCTGCAGGCCGCCGCCAGGCTGTGCGGGCTTGTAGATGTCGAAAAGCGTCGCCTGGCGCACCAGCGGGTCGTCGCGCAGCGCGGCGACCAGCGCATCGTGGCGCACCTGCTCGCCGACGACCAGCGCCAGATCACGCCAGACCGACTGCTGACGCGACAGCGGCTCGAACACCGGCAGCGGGCGCTGCAGCAGCACCGCGGCCTCCAGTTCGAAAACCACCGGCGGCTGCGGCAACTCGTAGGCCTGGCGCCACTTCGGGTGCAGTTCGCCGACGTGGCCGACAGCACGGCCGTCGACCTCGACACGCGCGCAGCGCCCCGGATGCAGCGCCGGGTGGGTGTCGGCGACGAAGACGACACGGCGCGGCGCGAACAGCGCCTCGACGTCGCCCTTGACGTCGAAGAAGTCGACCGCCCGCTCCTTCTGCCCCCACTGCAGCGGCAGTGCGTTGCCATAAGCCAGGCCGGCGATGCGCAGCGGCTGGTCGACACCGGCCACCGCAAGCGGGCCATCGACGGCCGCCGGGTCGCGGCGGAAGACGCGGCCGATTTCGAACACACGCACGCGCAGCGCCTTGCGCGCCAGGTTGCCACGCAGCACCGCGACCAGGCTGCCGATCAGGCTGGAGCGCATCACCGCCAGCGGCGCGGCGATCGGGTTCAGCACCTTGATCGGGTCGGGGTTGCCGGCGAGCTCACGCTCCCAGCGTTCCTCGACGAAACTGAAGCTGATCGTCTCCTGGTAGTCGAGCGCCGCGACCGCGCGTTGCAGCGCCGACGCGCTGCGCCGCGCCTCGGGCCGCACGCGCGCCGTCACCGGCGCCTGCGGCGGCGTCGCCGGCAGCTTGTCGTAGCCGACGACACGAACGACCTCCTCGATCAGGTCTTCCTCGATCTTCAGATCGAAACGCCAGCTCGGCGGCGTCACGGTCAGGCAGCCGGGTTCCTCGCTGAACTGCAGGCCCAGGCGGCGGAAGACCTCGGCGCACTGCGGCTGCGTCAGCGGCAGGCCCGTCACCTTGGCAGCGCGTTCGACGCGCAGCGTCACGGCTTGCGCCTTCGGCAGCGCCAGCACCTGGTCGTCCATCGGGCCGGCTTCGCCGCCGCAGATCTCGATGATCAGCCGCGTGATGCGTTCGATGTGCTCGACCGTCAGCGCCGGGTCGACGCCGCGCTCGAAGCGGTGGCCGGCGTCGGTACTGAAGTTGTAGCGCCGCGAACGGCCCTGCACCGCCTCGGGCCACCAGAACGCGGCCTCGACGTAGACGTTCTTCGTGTCGTCGGACACCGCGGTGGCGTCGCCGCCCATGATGCCGGCGAGCGACTCGACTTCCTTCGCGTCGGCGATGACGCCGACCTGGGCGTCCACGGTGATCGTGTTGCCGTTGAGCAGCTTCAGCGTCTCGCCCTCGCCACCCCAGCGCACGACCAGCTTCTCGTGGATCTTGTCGAGATCGAAGATGTGCGACGGCCGGCCGAACTCGAACATCACGTAGTTCGAGATGTCGACCAGTGCGCTGACGCTGCGCTGGCCGCAGCGCGCCAGGCGGTCGACGATCCACTGCGGCGTCTTGGCCTGGGTGTTCACGCCACGCACGACACGGCCCGAGAAGCGGCCGCACAGGTCGGCCGCCTGCACCTCGACCGGCAGGCGCTGGTCGTGTGCCGGCACGACGGGGGCGATCGCCGGCGTCACCAGCGGCGTGCCGGTCAGCGCCGAGACCTCGCGTGCGATGCCGTAGACGCTGAGCGCATGCGCCAGGTTGGGCGTGAGCTTGAGCGTGAAGACGGTGTCGTCGAGATTCAGGTATTCGCGGATGTTCGTGCCCACCGGCGCATCCGCCGGCAGCTCGAGCAGGCCGCCGTGTTCGTCGGCGATCTTCAGCTCGCGTGCCGAGCACAGCATGCCGAAGCTCTGCACGCCGCGCAGCTTGCCGACGCCGATCTTGAACGGCTTGCCGTCATCGCCGGGCGGCAGCACCGCGCCGACGGTGGCCAGCGGCGCCTTCAGGCCGGCGCGTGCGTTGGGCGCGCCGCAGACGATCTGCAGCGGCTCGGCGGCGCCGATCGACACCTTGCACACGCGCAGCCGGTCGGCCTGCGGGTGCGGCTCGGCTTCGAGGATCTGGGCGACGACGATGCCGGTGAACGGCGGCGCCACCGGCTCCAGGCTCTCGACCTCGAGGCCGGACATGGTCAGCAGGTCAGCGAGCTGCTGCGTGCCGAGCGGGGGGTTGCAGAACTCGCGCAACCAGGATTCTGGAAACTGCATGCGGCTCTCGTGTCAGCGGAACTGGGAAAGGAAACGCAGGTCGTTGTCGAAAAACAGGCGCAGGTCGGGCACGCCGTAGCGCAGCATCGCCAGCCGGTCCGGGCCCATGCCGAAGGCGAAGCCGATGTGGCGCTCAGGGTCCAGGCCGAAGTTGCGCACGACGTTCGGGTGCACCTGGCCGGAACCGGCGACTTCGAGCCAGCGCCCGGCCAGCGGGCCGCTGCGGAAGGCGATGTCGATCTCGGCCGAGGGTTCGGTGAACGGGAAGAACGACGGCCGGAAACGCACGTCGAAATCGTCGGTCTCGAAGAACTGGCGGATGAACTCCGAGAAGACGAACTTCAGGTCCTTGAAGCTGACGTTCTCGCCGATCCACAGGCCTTCGCACTGGTGGAACATCGGCGAGTGCGTCGCGTCGCTGTCGACGCGGTAGGTGCGGCCGGGGGCGACGACGCGGATCTCGGGGATGGTCTGGCCAGCGGCGAGCTCGGCCGCGTACTTCGCGGCGTGGGCACGGGCGTAGCGCACCTGCATCGGGCTGGTGTGCGGGCGCAGGTTCAGCCAGCGGCCTTCGCTGTCCTTCAGATCGACGTAGAAGGTGTCCTGCATCGAACGCGCCGGATGGTTCTCCGGGTTGTTCAGCGCGGTGAAGCTCATCCAGTCGGTCTCGATCTCGGGGCCTTCGGCGACGTCGAAGCCCATCGAACCGAAGATCTGTTCGATGCGTTCGATGACGCGGCTCACCGGGTGCAGCCCGCCGACCGA
Organism: Rubrivivax gelatinosus; assembly: GCF_016583785.1. Lineage (GTDB taxonomy): Bacteria > Pseudomonadota > Gammaproteobacteria > Burkholderiales > Burkholderiaceae_C > Rubrivivax > Rubrivivax gelatinosus_B. The sequence goes on from NZ_NRRU01000002.1 coordinate 62,447, forward strand.
ACGGCCGCGGCCGGGCAGCGTGACGTCCAGCGCCTCGGCCCGCAGCTGCGCGGCGAGTTCGGCTTCGGCCAGGCGTTCGCGCGCGGCCGTCAGCTCGGTTTCGATGCGGACCTTGGCCTGGTTGATCTCGGCGCCACGCGTCTTCTTCTGCTCGGGCGGCAAAGCGGCCATGCCCTTCAACAGTTCGGTCACGCGGCCGCTCTTGCCGAGGTAGCGCGCCTTGGCGTTCTCCAGTTCGGCCGGGCTGGGCGCCGCGCCGAAATCGGCGACAGCAGCCTGCACCAGCGATTCGAGGTCGTTCATGTCGGCGTCGGTCAACATGAGCCGCCGCCGCAGCGTCGGCTCGAAAAAAGAAAAAAGGCCGCCTGGAAGGTGACGGCCTTTGGAAAGCTCATGCCCCGGTCAAGCCGGGACTTGCTGGTCAAGCGAGCTGGGCCTTCACCTTCGCCACGATGGCGCCGAAGGCAGCCGGGTCCTTGACCGCGAGATCGGCCAGGACCTTGCGGTCGATGTCGATCTGGGCCTTCTTCAGGCCGGCCATGAACTTGCTGTAGGTGATGCCGAGTTCACGGCTCGCGGCGTTGATACGCGCGATCCAGAGCTGACGGAACACCCGCTTGCGGGTACGACGGTCACGGTAGGCGTACTGGCCCGCCTTCATCACCGCCTGCTTGGCGATGCGGAAGACGTTCTTGCGACGGCCGCGGAAACCCTTGGCCAGGGCCAGGATCTTCTTGTGGCGGGCGTGGGCGGTTACACCGCGTTTGACGCGAGGCATTGTGTGGCTCCTTGTGCGTGCGGAAGAAGATTACAGGCCGGCGAAGGGCAGCATCGAAGCGATGTGGCCCATGTCGGTCTCGTGCACGTTGGTCGCACCACGCAGGTGGCGCTTACGCGTCGTCGTCTTCTTCGTCAGGATGTGGCGCTTGAACGCCTGACCGCGCTTGACGGTACCACCCGGACGCACGCGGAACCGCTTCTTGGCGCCGCTCTTGGTCTTCATCTTGGGCATGACTGCTCCTTCTAAGTTACCCCTGCAGGCGTCACCGGAGGACTCCGGCGAACTTGTCTGCCTGCAGCGGCTTTTGTTCCACCACCGCGGTGACCGACCACGGCAGCGGAAATCTCTTGCCTGGACCTGGCCTTACTTCCGCTTCGGCGCCAGCACCATGATCATCTGACGGCCTTCGAGCTTGGGCATGTGCTCGACGACCGCCACGTCCGCCAGTTCGTCACGGATGCGCTCGAGCAGCCGCATGCCGATGTCCTGGTGGGTGATTTCGCGGCCGCGGAAACGCAGCGTGACCTTGCCCTTGTCGCCGTCCTCGCCGATGAAGCGGCGCAGGTTGCGCATCTTGATCGCGTAGTCGCCTTCGTCGGTACCGGGGCGGAACTTGACTTCCTTGACCTCGATGACCTTCTGTTTGGACTTGGCTTCGGCGGCCTTCTTCTGCTCCTGGTACTTGAACTTGCCGTAGTCCATCAGCCGACACACCGGCGGATCCGCAGTGGCCGCGATCTCGACGAGATCGACGTCCAGCTCGCCAGCCATGCGCAGGGCCTCCATCGTCGGGACGATGCCTAGGGGTTCGTTGTTGACCCCGTTCAGGCGCACCTGCAGCGCCATGATTTCCCGATTCAGCCTGTGCTTGCGCTCCGCGTTGGGAGTGCGGCGATCCATGAACGTAGCGATGTGTCAACTCCTCGAGCGGCCCGAAGGCGACGGGCCGTCAATCAAATCAGGGGTGCGAGTGGCGCTGGCAAGGCTCATACCTTGGCGGCGATGTCGCTGGCGATCTTCTGTTGGAAGTCTGCGAGCGGCATCACACCGAGATCGAGATTACCCCGAGCGCGCACAGCAACAGCCCCGTTTGCCTTCTCCTTGTCGCCGACGACCAGGATGAACGGGGCCTTCTGCACTGAGTGCTCGCGGATTTTACGATTAATTTTTTCGTTGCGCAGGTCCAGCTGCACCCGCAGGCCCTGTTTCTGCAGCGCTTTCGCCACTTCGGACGCGTATTCCGCCTGCGAATCGGTGATCGACGCCACCGCCACCTGCACCGGCGACAGCCACACCGGCAAGGCGCCGGCGTGCTGCTCGATCAGGATGCCGATGTAGCGCTCCAGGCTGCCGACGATCGCGCGGTGCAGCATCACCGGATGCCGGCGCGAGCCGTCCTCGGCAACGTACTCGGCGTCCAGGCGCTCGGCCATCGAGAAGTCGACCTGCATCGTGCCGCACTGCCACTGGCGGCCGATCGCGTCCTTCAGCGTGTACTCGATCTTCGGGCCGTAGAAGGCGCCGTCCCCGGGCGAGATCACGAACTCGCAGCCCGAGCGCCGCAGGCTCTCGATCAGCGCCTGCTCGGCCTTGTCCCAGATCTCGTCGCTGCCGATGCGTTTTTCCGGACGCGTCGCGACCTTGTAGAGGATGTCGGTGAAACCGAAGTCGGCGTAGACCTTCTGCAGCAGCGCCGTGTAGGCGACGCACTCGTCGAGGATCATGTCCTCGGTGCAGAAGATGTGGCCGTCGTCCTGCGTGAAGGCGCGCACGCGCATGATGCCGTGCAGGCCGCCGGTGGGCTCGTTGCGGTGGCAGGCGCCGAACTCGCCGTAGCGCAGCGGCAGGTCGCGGTAGCTCTTGATGCCCTGCTTGAAGATCAGGATGTGGCCCGGGCAGTTCATCGGTTTCAGCGCGTATTCGCGCTTCTCCGACTCCGTCGTGAACATGTTCTCGCGGTACTTGTCCCAGTGGCCGGTCTTCTCCCACAGCGCCTTGTCCAGGATCTGCGGGCCCTTGACCTCCTGGTAGCCGTTGTCGCGGTAGACGCGGCGCATGTACTGCTCGACTTCCTGCCACACCGTCCAGCCCTTGGCATGCCAGAAGACCGTGCCGGGCGAGTGTTCGTCGAGGTGGAACAGGTCGAGTTCGCGGCCGAGCCTGCGGTGGTCGCGCTTCTCGGCTTCCTCGAGCATGTGCAGATAGGCCTGCAGCTCGTCCTTGCTCGCCCAGGCGGTGCCGTAGACGCGCTGCAGCTGCTCGTTGTTCTGGTCGCCGCGCCAGTAGGCGCCGGCCACCTTCATCAGCTTGAAGTGCTTGAGCCGGCCCGTGCTCGGCACGTGCGGGCCGCGGCACAAGTCCTCGAAGCCGCCTTCGCGGTACAGCGAGACGTCCTGGTCGGCCGGGATGCTGGCGATGATCTCGGCCTTGTAGCTCTCGCCCAGGCTCTTGAAATAGGCCACGGCCTCGTCGCGCGGCAGCACGCGGCGCACGACGGGTTCATTCTTGGCCGCGAGTTCGCCCATGCGCTTCTCGATCGCCGCCAGGTCTTCGGGCGTGAACGGGCGCTTGTAGGCGAAGTCGTAATAAAAGCCGTTCTCGACCACCGGGCCTATCGTCACCTGGGCCTCGGGGAAGAGTTCCTTCACCGCGTAAGCCAGCAGGTGGGCCGTCGAGTGGCGGATGATCTCCAGGCCGTCGGCGTCCTTGTCGGTGACGATCGCCAGCGTGGCGTCCTGCTCGATGCGGTGGCTGGTGTCGACGAGACGGCCATCGACACGCCCGGCAAGCGCCGCCTTGGCCAGGCCGGCACCGATGGACGCGGCAACTTCGGCAACCGTCACGGGCGCCGCGAACTCACGCCGGGAACCGTCCGGCAGGGTGATCTGGATCATGTTCAACCTCTGAAAAGACAAAGCGCGGTGTCATGCCGCGCTCGTGTCCGCAAGAAAAGAAAAGACGGAACGCGCGGCCCTCAGACCTCGGAGGTGTTCGGGGTAGTCCGCGGTGTCATAACCGTCATGCCTTTCTCGCTCTTGTGAGGTTGTTCGATGCGGGCATTTTAGCGCGCCGGCCGCGCACCGGCTCAGCGCAGCGGCAGCGGATCCAGCGGCCGCCCCGAACTCACGAGTTCGGCGAAGTCGTCGGCCAGCCGCCGGCTCTCGTCGAGCGCACGCCGCCAGACGCGCACGCGGCCGGCCAGGTCGTCGCCATAGGCCTTGAAATCCTGCCGGTCCGGCAGCTTGCCGTTGGGCAGCGACCGCACCCACTCGGGCGTCGGCGCGAGCACGACGACGTTGTCCAGCAGCGGCGTCGCCCGGTGGCGGCGTGTCCAGGCCTTGTCCAGCCAGCCGGGCACGATCTGCGGCTGAAAATGCGGATACAGCACCAGGCCCTCGGTCATCGTCGCGTAGCCCAGGTGCAGGTGGTAATCGGTGATGCCGCCGTCCCAGTAGGCGCCACGCGGACCGCCGGGCACGTCGTGCACGGCGTCGAGCCAGAACGGGATCGAGCAGCTCGCGAGTACGGCGCTCGCCAGGTTGGCCGCGCTCAGCGGCGCGACCCGGCTCGGGTAGTCCGACAGCGCGAACGGCAGTGCGTCGCGCGGGTCGCTGAATACGACGCGTTCGATCCAGCCGCCCAGCGCGCGCCGGCTCGCGGCGTTGACGACGAAGGCGCCGGCATAGCCGATCGGCGTGCGCCAGCGCCCTTCCCGGCCGAGCAGATGGCGGCCGCGACTCGTGAAAACATGCAGCCGAAAGCGTGGATTCGAGAGCACGCGGTCAGCGTAAACCCCCAGTCGCGCGTTGACCGTCTGACTGAAGGTTTCGCTGACTTGTCGTTTTGTCGGAGGTCGGCCCGGTTCGTGCTCATAGTGTTGCGTGATGTAGTCCTCGGCCAGCGTGGCCAACGCCGCGTCGGCGTCGGGCAGACAGGCCGAAGCCAGCCTCCAGGCGCCTATCGATGCGCCCAGGAGGTGCACGGTTACACCGGTATCGCGCAACCAATGTCCGAAAATGAAGCGGTCGAGCGGATTGAGTACCAGACCTTTCGGTCCGCCCGCCGCGCCCGGCAGCACCCGGACGTCCGCTGCGCGCAACCCACGCTCCTGAAGTACGCATCGTGCGCGGGGGCCGGCGAAGAGTTGCAGAGCACGCATGGGCGCGATGCTAGGTCAGCTTGTTGCCATCCTTCACCGCCCGATACGCCCGCGGCTCACGACGCCCGGCGCTTCGGCCCTATGTTCACAGGCAATGCGAATTGATGCGACGTTCATGACACGCCGCGGCCCCTGGCTGCGCGCGATCGCGGCCCTGCTGGTCGCGTCGGCAGCCGGCAGCGCCAGCGCCTTCGGCCTCGACGACGTGGCGCGGGAAGCCGAAACACTGTCCCGCCGGGCCTATCAGGAGCCTGCCGCGTTGCCGCGCGCGCTGGCCGAACTGAGCTACGACGACTACCGCAAGGTCCGCTTCCTTCCGGATCGTGGCCTGTGGCGGCCGGAGAAGCTGCCGTTCGAGCTGCAGTTCTTCCACGTCGGCCGCGGCTTCACGCGGGCGCTGCGGCTGATGGAGATCGTCGGCGGCCAGCCGCGGCCACTCGAGGTCCCGCGCGCCTCGTTCAGCGACGAAGGCGTGCTGCCGGCCTCCGAAGTCGTCTCCGGCATCGCCGGCCTGCGCGTGCACCACGCGCTGAACACGCCGCAGGTGATGGACGAACTGATCGTCTTCCTCGGCGCCAGCTACTTCCGCGCGCTCGGTGCCGGCCAGCGCTACGGCCTGTCGGCGCGTGGCCTGGCGGTCGACACCGCCGGCGGCAACGGCGAGGAGTTCCCGGCCTTCACCGCGTTCTGGCTCGAACGCCCGGCACCAGGTGCGCAGACGCTGCGCCTGTACGCCCTGCTCGACGGCCCGCGCGTGGCCGGTGCCTACCAGTTCGACATCCGCCCCGGCACGACCACCGTCGTCGAGGTGCAGACGCGGCTGTGGCTGCGCTCGCCGGTGGCGACGCTGGGCATCGCGCCGCTGTCCAGCATGTTCCTGCACGGCGAGAACCAGCCGGTGGCCGACGACTACCGCCCCGAGGTGCACGACTCCGACGGCCTGCAGATCGAAACTGGCGAGGGCGAATGGATCTGGCGCCCGCTGGTCAACCCGAAACATGCCTTCGTGACCTCGTTCGCGCTCAAGTCGCCGCGTGGGTTCGGCCTGCAACAGCGCGACCGCGCCTTCGGCAGCTACGAAGACCTCGAAGCCGCCTACGAACGCCGGCCCAGCGTCTGGATCGAGCCGCTGGGCGACTGGGGCGCCGGCCGGGTCGAACTGCTGCAGTTCCACACGCCCAACGAGACCCACGACAACATCGCCGCCTACTGGGTGCCGCAAGAGCTCCCGCCAGCGGGCAAGCCGCTTGCCATCGGCTGGCGCATGTCCTGGGCAGGCGACGACGCGAAACAGCCACCCGGCGCCCGGGTCGTGCAGACCCGAGCCGGCCACGGCTACCGCGAAGCCGCGATCGCCGACGAGCGGCTGCAGTTCCACCTCGACTTCGCCGGCCCGGCGCTGGACGCGCTGCCGGCTGGTGCCGCGGTCGAGGCGGTCGTCAGCGGCAACGACAATGCGCGCGAGCTGCGTGCCGTGGCTTATCCGAATCCCGCGCGCGGCGGCTGGCGCGTCTCGATCGATGTCGAGCGCGCCGATGCCGGCCGCGCTCTTGAACTGCGTGCGTTCTTGCGCCTGGGCGATCGCACGCTGTCCGAAACCTGGTCCTACGCCCTCGCACCCAAATGAAAACCAATCTGCGTACCGCCCCCCGGGTCATGCGTTCGGCCATGCGCCCGCATCCCTGGTTCGGTTTCCTGCGTGGCCTGCTCTTCGCCGTGATGCCCGGCATGCGTTTCGGTTCGCCGCCACGCGCCGTCGCCTGGCTGCAGGCCGCGAAGGCGCGCCGCCGTGTGCTGCTGGCGCTGGTCGCGGCCTTCGCCGCCGCCGCCTTCGCGCTGACGCCCGAGGGCACGCCCTGGGCGCAGACGCTGCTGCAGACCCTGCTCTTCGCCTGGGTGGCGATCGGTTTCGTCACCGCGCTGATGGGCGGCTGGGTGATGCTGCGCGGCGACCCGCACGCGCTGCGCCTGAAGCAGCCGCACGCGCCGATCGACCGCGGCGCCCGCACCGCGGTGATCATGCCGATCTGCAACGAGGACATCGCCACCGTCTACGGCGGCCTGCGCGCGACCTGCGAGTCGCTGGCGGCCACCGGGGCGCTGTCGCTGTTCGACATCTACGTGCTCTCGGACACCGCCGACCCCAAGCTGCGCGAAGCCGAAGTCGCCGCCTGGGAGCGCATGCGCACGATGCTGGGCGACGGTGAGGTCGACGGCGGCGCGCGCGTCTTCTACCGCTGGCGCCGCCGCCGCACCAAGCGCAAGGCCGGCAACGTCGCCGACTTCTGCCGCCGCTGGGGCTCGCAGTACCGCTACATGGTCGTGCTCGACGCCGACAGCACGATGAGCGGCGAGACCCTGGTCTCGATGGTGCGGCTGATGGAAGAGAACCCACGCGCCGGCATCGTGCAGTCGCTGCCGACGGCACGCGCGCAAGACACGCTGCACTCGCAGCTGCAGCAGTTCGCCACCCGTGTCACCGGCCGCCTGTTCTCGCTGGGCATGGCGTTCTGGCAGCTGGGCGAGTCGCACTACTGGGGCCACAACGCGATCATCCGCGTCGAAGCCTTCATGAAGCATTGCGCGCTGGCGCCGATTCCGGGCCGCGGCGGCCTGGCCGGCGACATCCTGTCGCACGACTTCGTCGAAGCCGCTTTGATGCGCCGCGCCGGCTACGAGGTCTGGCTTGCGCCGCAGCTCGACGGCTCCTGGGAGCAGTACCCGCCCAACCTGCTGGCCGAGCTGCAGCGTGACCGCCGCTGGTGCCAAGGCAACCTGCAGAACGCGCGCCTGGTGGCCGAACCGGGCTGGCGCCCGGCGCACCGGGCGATGTTCGTCACCGGCGCGCTGTCGTACGCGATCGCGCCGCTGTGGCTGGTCTTCGTCGTGCTCGGCGCCTTGTTCGACCCGCCGCAGCTGACGCAGGACGGCGCCATGGTGCTGTGGATCATGACCGCGGTGCTGCTGCTGATGCCGCGTGCGCTCGGCGTCGCCGCGGTGTTCCTGGCGCGTGACCAGCATCGCTTCGGCGGCAGCCTGGCGCTGCTGGCGAGCGCGGTGCTGGAACTGCTGGCTTCGGCGGTGCAGGCGCCACTGCGCATGCTGGCGCATACGAGCTTCGTCATCGGCGCGCTCACCGGCCTGAAGCTGGACTGGAAGTCGCCGCCGCGGCAGGCCACCGCCGTCGCCTGGCGCGACGCCGCGCTCAGCATCGGCCTGCTGACGCTGCCGGCCCTGGCGCTGGCGGTTCTCGGCCAACGCAGCGGCGACATCGCCTTCTGGCACCTGGCGCCGCTGCTGCTGCCGCTGGTGCTGGCGGTGCCGTTCACCGTGCTCACCGGCAGCGAAGCGCTGGGCCGTGCGGTGCGACGTGTCGGCCTGCTGCTGACGCCGGAAGACCGCGACCCGCCGCGCCCGGTGGCGCGTGCCGCCGACAACCGCTCGTTCGCCGACCTGATGCCGCTGCCGCAGATCGTCGGCGGCGCCTCGCGCGGTGCCGCCGCGGCCTTCGCCCGGCCGCGTGCCGTGATGGCGCTGGGTGCCGCGGCGCTGGCCGTGCTGGTGGTGCTGCCGCAGCCCGGCGTGACGCCGCAGCTGTCGCCGGCGATGCAGGCCGAGCGCGAGATCTTCGCGCTGATGCGTTCGATGCCGCTGAGCGTGCCGGACGTGACGCTGGAGCCGCGTTCGGTGCGCGTGCGTCTGGACGCGAACTACCGTCCGGCGGCGCGCATCGATGACGACATTCGCCAGCGCGCGCTGGAATCGGTCCAGCGCGCCCAGGGCCAGGAGAACTACGAGCGCTTGGTCAACAGCTTGGCGAAGGCCGCGGCCATCGCGCCCTGAGACTGAGACTGAGGCTGCGCGGGGCCGCCGCCGCGCGCGCGTTCGTCGCGGCCGGCCGGCTTGTAGGCGTTGCCGCCGCGGTCGCCCGCCGGGCGCGGCGCCGCATCCAGCTTCATCGTCAGCGAGATGCGCTTGCGCGCGAGGTCGACCTCGAGCACACGCACCTTCACCGTCTGGCCGGTCTTCACGACCTCGCGCGCGTCGCTGACGAACTTGTTCGCGAGCTGGCTGACGTGCACCAGCCCGTCCTGGTGCACGCCCAGGTCGACGAAAGCGCCGAACTGGGCGACGTTGCTGACCGTGCCTTCGAGCACCATGCCCGGCTGCAGGTCCTTGATGTCCTCGATGCCCTCGTTGAAACGGGCGACGACGAAGTCGGGCCGCGGGTCGCGCCCGGGCTTTTCCAGCTCGACGAGGATGTCCTTGACCGTGATCGCGCCGAACTTCTCGTCGGCGAAGACCTCAGGCTTGAGCGTGCGCAGCACCTCGGCACGCCCCATCAGTTCCTGCACCGGGCGGCCGGTGGCGGCCAGCATCTTCTGCACCAGCGGATAGGTCTCGGGGTGCACCCCGGTCAGGTCCAGCGGGTTGTCGCCGTCGCGGATGCGCAGGAAACCGGCGGCCTGCTCGAAGGTGCGCGGGCCCAGGCCCGAGACGTCCAGCAGCTGCTGGCGGTTGCGGAAGGCGCCGTGGGCATCGCGCCAGCGCACGATGCTCGCGGCCACCGCCGGCGACAGCCCCGAGACGCGCGCCAGCAGCGGCGCCGACGCGGTGTTGAGGTCGACGCCGACGCCGTTGACGCAGTCCTCGACGACCGCGTCCAGCGACTTCGCCAGCCCGCTCTGGTTGACGTCGTGCTGGTACTGGCCGACGCCGATGCTCTTCGGGTCGATCTTCACCAGCTCGGCCAGCGGGTCCTGCAGCCGGCGCGCGATGCTGACGGCGCCGCGCAAGCTGACGTCCAGCTCGGGCAGTTCCTTGCTCGCGAACTCGCTGGCCGAATAGACCGAGGCGCCGGCTTCGCTGACGACGACCTTGTCCAGCTTCACGTCGGGCGCGATCTGGGCGACACGCTTGATCAGGTCGGCGGCGAGTTTGTCGGTCTCGCGGCTGGCGGTGCCGTTGCCGATCGCGATCAGGTTGACGCCGTGCGTGGCCACCAGCCGGCCGAGCACGTGCAGCGAGCCTTCCCAGTCGTTGCGCGGCTCGTGCGGGTAGACGGTGTTCGTGTCCAGCACCTTGCCGGTGTCGCTGACCACGGCCACCTTGACGCCGGTGCGGATGCCCGGGTCCAGCCCCATCACGACACGTTTGCCGGCCGGCGCGGCCAGCAGCAGGTCGCGCAGGTTGTCGGCGAAGACCTTGATCGCGACGGCCTCGGCTTCTTCGCGCAGGCGCGCGAACAGGTCGCGCTCCAGCGACAGCGAGAGCTTGACCTTCCAGGTCCAGGCCACGGTCTTGCGGATCAGCTCGTCGCCCGCGCGTTTGGCGTGGCTCCAGCCGAGGTGGCGCGCGATGCGGCCTTCGGCCAGTGTCGGCCGTCCGGGCACGACTTCTTCGTCCAGCACCAGCTTGGCGTCCAGCCACTCCAGCGTACGGCCGCGGAACACCGCCAGCGCGCGGTGGCTGGGCACGGTGCGGATGGGCTCGGCGTAGTCGAAGTAGTCGCGGAACTTGGCGGCGTCGGCGTGCGTGCCGTCCTTGCCGTCGACCAGCTTGCTCTGGAACAGGCCTTCGGCCCAGAGCCATTCGCGCAGCTGGCGGACCAGCAGCGCGTCTTCGGCCCAGCGTTCGGCGAGCAGGTCGCGCACGCCGTCCAGCACCGCGTGGGCGTCGGCAAAACCGCCGTCGGCGTTGATGAAGGCGGCGGCCTCGGCCAGCGGCTCCAGCGTCGGGTCGGCGAAGAGCTTGTCGGCCAGCGGCTCGAGCCCGGCTTCGCGCGCGATCATGCCCTTGGTGCGGCGCCGGGGCTTGTACGGCAGGTACAGGTCTTCCAGTTCCTGCTTGGTCGGCGCGGCCTCGATCGCGCTGCGCAGTTCGGGCGTCAGCTTGCCCTGCTCGTCGATGCTCTTCAGCACCGCGGCGCGGCGGTCCTCGAGTTCGCGCAGGTAGCCCAGGCGCGACTCGAGCTCACGCAGCTGGATGTCGTCCAGGCCGTCGGTCGCTTCCTTGCGATAGCGGGCGATGAACGGCACCGTGGCGCCGCCGTCCAACAGTTCGACGGCGGTGTTCACCTGTGCCGGCCGAACCTTCAGTTCGGCGGCGATCTGCAGAACGATCTTGTCCAAGAGCAATGTCCGGAAAACCGAAAGGCGCGGAGTTTAAGGGCCGGGTGGGGCCGGCCCCGACCCATCCCGCCCCGCAGGGCGGGACTTGTGCTCAGTTGCGGCCCAACCAGCGCGCCGCGCCCTCGCCCGCCACGCGGCCGGTCGTGAAGCAGCCGGTCAGCAGATAACCGCCGGTCGGCGCCTCCCAGTCCAGCATCTCGCCGGCGACGAAGACGCCGGGCAGCGCCCTGAGCATCAGCGCCTCGTCCAGCGCCTCCAGGCGCACGCCGCCGGCGCTGCTGATCGCTTCGGCGATCGGCCGCGCCGCCGTCAGCGTCACCGGCAGCGCCTTGATCGCGGCCGCGAGTTTGCTCGCGTCGTGCTGGTCGTCCTTGGGCACCAGCTCCCACAGCAGCGCGGTCTTGACGCCGCCCAGGTTCAGCCGCGTCTTCAGGTGCGTGGCCAGCGAGCGGCTGCCGCGTGGGTGCGCCAGTTCACGCTGCACCCAGTCCAGCGGCCGCGCCGGCAGCAGGTCGAGTTCGAAGACCGCGCGGCCCTCGCGTGCGATGGTGTCGCGCAGCGCGGCCGCGAAGGCGTAGACCAGGCTGCCTTCGACACCGGTTTCGGTCAGCACGAACTCGCCGGGGCGGCGTTCGCCGCCGAAGCTGATCGCGACCGACTTCAGCGGCTCGCCGGCGTGACGGCTGCGCAGGAACTCGCTCCAGACGACGTCGAAACCGCAGTTGGCCGGCTGCAGCGGTGCCAGCTCGACGCCGCGTGCGGCCAGCCAGGGCCACCAGGCGCCGTCGCTGCCCAGGCGCGGCCAGCTCGCGCCGCCCAGCGCCAGCACGGTGGCCGCGGGTTGCAGCGCCCGGGTGCCGGCCGGCGTCTCGAAGAGCAGCGCACCGTCTTCGCGCCAGCCGCTCCAGCGGTGGCGCATGTGGAACACGGCGCCGGCTGCCCGCAGCCGGTGCAGCCAGGCGCGCAGCAGCGGCGCCGCCTTCATCTCGGCCGGGAACACACGGCCCGAGCTGCCGACGAAGGTGGCAACACCCAGACCCTGTGCCCAGGCGCGCAACTCGTCGGCACCGAAGGCGCGCAGCCGCGGCTCGAACCAATCCGCGCGCACGCCGTAGCGCGCGACGAAACGTTCGAAAGGCTCCGCATGCGTCAGGTTCAGCCCGCCCTTGCCGGCGAGCAGGAACTTGCGCCCGACCGAGGGCATCGCGTCGAAGACCTCGACACGCTGCCCGGCGGCGGCCAGCCGTTCGGCGGCCATCAGCCCGGCGGGGCCGGCGCCGATGACGGCGGCAAAGTTGTCAGGCATCTGGCGCGGCCCTCCCAAGCCGCCATCGCACGAGGTCTTCGATCGACAGGATCGGCAGATCATGCGCGCGTGCAAAAGCTTCGATCTGCTTGCCGCGCGCCATGCTGCCGTCGGGGTTCATCAGTTCGCACAGCACCGCGGCACGCGCCAGCCCGGCCAGGTCGCAGAGATCGATGGACCCTTCGGTGTGGCCGCGGCGCTGCAGCACGCCGCCGGCTTCGGCGCGCAGCGGGAACACGTGGCCGGGGCTCACCAGATCCTCGGCACGGGCGTCGGGCGCGGTGGCGGCCTGCACGGTGCGCAGCCGGTCGGCGGCGCTGACGCCGGTGCCGACACCTTCGCGCGCCTCGATCGAGACGGTGAAGGCGGTGCGGAAACGGCTGGCGTTGTCGGCCACCATGGGCCTGAGCCCCAGGCGTTCGACGGCCGGCGGCGGCAGGCACAGGCAGACGATGCCGCTGCCCTCGCGGATCAGCATCGCCATCGTCGCCTCGCTCAGGCATTCGGCGGCGACGATCAGGTCGGCCTCGTTTTCGCGGTCGTCGTCGTCGACCAGCAGCACCGGGCGTCCGGCGCGCATCGCGGCGGCAGCGGCGGCGAGCCGGCTGGCCCGGGTCGTGGGTGCGCCGGCGATGGCCGGCAGTTCGGTGGTTTCGATCATGTGGAAACGCTCCTCGATGAGTGGGACGGAGACGTTCCAGGGACGCGTGCGCGCCGCCACGCCGCGACCAGCCGGAGCCGGGCACGGCAAAGCGGCACGTCTTCTTTCATCCGGACTGTGACCGTCGGCCCTGGCGTCGCACCAGGTCTGCTGACCCCGGCTTGCGCCGGGCGCTCGCGGGCTCGCGGCCGAGGCCGCATACCGCCGGTGGGGAGTTCCACCCCGCCCTGAAGACGTGTGCCGGCAACCGCCGGCACAGCCGACTGTAACCGCCCTTCAGCCGCGCCCGCGCAGCGCGGCGCGCAGCTGCTCGCCGACCTGGGGCCGGTCGGCGAAGGCGTCGCTGGGGTTGCGGCCGCTGGCGAGGTCGTCCAGGCGCTGGCGCACCGAACCCAGGGTCTGCGGGTGGCTGAAGATGTAGAAGCGCCCGCTGTCCATCGCGTCGAAGACCGCGGCGGCGACGTCGGCCGCCGTCACCTTGCCGCCGGTCACAGCCTTTTCCATCAGCGCCTGCGCGACCAGCTGGCTGCGTGTCGGGCGGCCGTCAGCAGCCAGTTCGGCCGGGCGGTGGCGGCCGCTCTGGTGGATGCCGGTGGGCACGAAGAAGGGGCACAGCACATGGGCCTGCACACGTTCGGCGACCAGCGACAAGTCCTGGTAGAGCGTCTCGCTGAGCGCGACGACGGCGTGTTTGCTGACGTTGTAGACGCCCATGTTGGGCATGTTGACCAGGCCCGCCATGCTCGCGGTGTTGACGACGTGGCCGCGGTAGCCGGGATCGGCCTGGGCCGCTGCCAGCATCGCCGGCACGAAGACACGCACGCCGTGGGCCACGCCCATCAGGTTGACGCCCAGCACCCACTCCCAGTCCTTGGCCGACTGCTCCCAGATCAGCCCGCCGGCGCCGACGCCGGCGTTGTTGAAGACGAAGTGCGGCGTGCCGAAACGCGCGAAGGTGGCCGCGGCCAGCGCCTCGACCTCGGCCGCCTTGCTAACGTCCAGCCGGAACGGCAGCACCTCGGCGCCGCGCGCCGTCAGCTCGGCAGCGGCCGCCTCCAGCGCCTCGGCCTGCAGGTCGGCCATCACCAGCTTCATGCCGCGGGCGGCGGCGATGCGGCTCGTTTCCAGGCCGAAACCGCTGGCGGCACCGGTGATGACCGCGACGCGACCCTGCCATTCGTTCATCGTCTGCTCCTCAGTCGCCACCGGGGCGGCGCAGCATTTCCAGATGCGGGATGCCGTCTTCCAGATAGGGCTCGCCGACGGCCTCGAAGCCGAAATCGGCATAAAAACGCTGCAGGCGCGCCTGCGCGCTGATGCGGATGCCGCGCCCGGGCCAGGCTGTTTCGCAGCGGGCGACGCCCTCGCCCACCAGCAGCCGGCCCAGGCCGCTGCCGCGGCGCTCGGGCGAACTGATGACGCGGCCGATCGAGGGCTCCTCGTACTGCAGCCCCGGGTCGACGACACGCAGATAGGCCTGCAGCACGCCGGCGTCGTCGCGCCCGAGCAGATGCCAGCAGTGGCGGTCGACGCCGTCCGGGTCCTGGAAAGGCCCCTGCTCGAGGATGAAGACGCGGCAGCGCAGCGCCAGCGCGTCGTAGAGATCGTCCAGGCGCAGGTCGTCCCAGCGCAGCCAGTGCCAGTGCATCAGATCAGCTTGACCAGTTGTTTGCCGAAGTTGCGGCCCTTCAGCATGCCGAGGAAGGCCTCGGGCGCAGCGGCCAGGCCTTCGGCGACGCTCTCGCGGTACCTGATCGTGCCGCCGGCGACACCCGCCGCCAGCTCGCGCAGCGCCTCGGGCCAGTCGCCCATGTGTTCGCTGACGATGAAGCCCTGCAGCGTCAGCCGCGACTGCAGGATGGTCTGCGGCCAGCTCATCGGGATGGGCTGGCCGTCGTAGCCGGCGATCATCCCGCACAGCGCGATGCGGCCGAAGGCGTTCATGCGCAGCATGGTCGCGTCCATCACCGCGCCGCCGACGTTCTCGAAGCAGCCGTCGACACCGTCGGGTGCGGCGTCGCGCAGCGCGCGCGCGAGCGATCGTGCGTCGGCGTGTTCGCGGTAGTCGATGCAGGCGTCGAAACCCAGCTCGTCGACGACATAGGCGCACTTGGCCGCTCCGCCGGCATAACCGACGACGCGGCAGCCGCGAGCCTTGGCGAGCTGGCCGACGACGCTGCCGACCGCGCCGCTGGCGGCGCTGACGACCACCGTCTTCCCGGCCTGGGGCGCGATGATGCGCACCAGCCCGTACCAGGCGGTGACGCCCGGCATGCCGACCGCCCCCAGGTAGGCCGACAGCGGCAGCCGCGTGTCGACTTTGCGCAGCATCCCGGCGGCGGCGCCGTCGACCACCGAATAGAGCTGCCATCCGCCCATGCCGACGACGGCGTCGCCGGCGGCGTAGCCCGGGTGGCGCGAGTCGACGACCTCGCCCACCGTGCCGCCGATCATCACCTCGTCCAGCGGCTGCGGCGCGGCGTAGCTCTTGGAGTCGTTCATGCGGCCGCGCATGTACGGGTCCAGGCTCAGGTAATGGTGGCGCACGAGCACCTGGCCCTCGGCCAGCGCCGGCAGCGGCGCCTCGACGAGGCGGAAGTTGGCGGCGGTTGCCTCGCCCTGCGGGCGCGAGGCGAGCACGATCTGCTGGTTGTTCATCTCTATCTCCTTGGGCCTTAGCCCTCTCGCGTGAAATCGCGCTCGGGCCTGAGTCTGGCGTTCGATGCCTTCCGGCCTCGCACGTCCCGACTCAGCCAGCGTGCACGGCGCTGACGCCACCGTCCACCGCCAGCACCTGGCCGGTGATGTGTTTGCCTGCGGGGCTGCACAGCAGCAGCGCGGCGCCTTTCAGGTCGTCGTCGTCGCCGATGCGGCCCAGCGGCGCGGCAGCGGCCAGGCGCTGTTCGCCCACCGTCTCCAGCGTGCCACGCGTCATCCGGCTCGGGAAAAAACCCGGCGCCAGCGCGTTGACGTTGATGCCGTGGCGGCCCCATTCGCCGGCCAGCGTGCGCGTGAAGTTGACGACCGCGCCCTTGCTGGTGCCGTAGGCGATGAACTGCATGTTCAGGCTGCCGGCCAGACCTGCGATCGACGCGACGTTGACGATGCGCCCCGACCGGCGCGGGATCATGCTGGCGCGCGCCACCGCCTGCGAGAACAGGAACAGGCTGCGCACGTTCAGGTCCATGACCTTGTCCCAGGCGTCGAGCGGGTGTTCCTCGGCCGGCGCGCCCCAGGTGGCGCCGGCGTTGTTGACGAGGATGTCGATCGGGCCCAGGCGCTGCAGCGTCTCGTCGACGATGCGCTGCACGTCTTCGGGCCGGCTGGCGTCGCCGGCGACCCAGCGTGCGTCGATTCCCCGCTCGGCCAGATGGGCGACGGCCTCCTCCAGGTCGGCTGCCTTGCGCGAGGTGAGCATGACTTTGGCGCCGGCTTCACCCAGCGCCTCGGCGATCTGCAGCCCCAGGCCGCGCGAGCCGCCGGTGACGAGCGCGACACGCCCGTCGAGGCGGAAGAGGTCCATCACCGGCGTGCTCATCAGCCCTCCGTCGTGTAGTCCAGCACGTGGCGCGTCTGGCGCAGCGTGCCCAGGAACTTGGACACCGCCTGGTGATGCGGGTGGTTCTGGTAGGCGTCCAGCGCGGCGGCGTCGGCGAAGGTCGAGTCGAGCAGCACGTCGACGTTGGCCTCGCAGCCGGGCTCGGCGAGCGCGGCGCGGAAATGCAGGATGCCCGGCACCAGCGCCGCGCAGGAATCGAGTTCGGCCTTGAAGCGCGGCGCGTCGGCCTTGTCCTTCAGGGTCCACATCACCAGGTGTCGTACAGCCATCGTTAGTTCCTCGGTCAGAAACAGGAGTCGTCCAGTTCACGCACCAGCGCCTCGCGCCGCGCCACCGGCGCCAGCCAGGCGTCGATCTTGGGCAGCTCGTAGGCGTAGAAGTAGCGCGTGGCCGCCAGTGTGCCCGGCCGCGACGCGCCCGTCGCCAGCGCCAGATCCAGCCACAGCCAGGCGACGACGACGTGGCCGAAGGCCTGCAGATAAGGCGTGGCATTGGCCGTCGCCGCCTCGGCGTCGCCGGTGGCCCAGGCCGAACGCGTGGCCGCGCCCAGCCGCTGCAAGGCACCGGCCAGCGCGACGCCGGCTTCGGCCAGGCCGGCGACCTGACCGGCACGCTGCGCCGTGGCGTCGATCCGGGTCGCCAGCAGCTTCAGCGCCGCGCCGCCGTCGGCCAGCACCTTGCGGCCCAGCAGGTCCAGCGCCTGGATGCCGTGCGTGCCCTCGTGGATCATGTTCAGGCGGTTGTCGCGCCAGTACTGCTCGACCGGGAAGTCGCGTGTGTAGCCGCAGCCACCCAGCACCTGGATCGCCAGCGAGTTGGCTTCCAGGCAGCACTCGCTGGGCCAGCTCTTGGCGATCGGCGTCAGCAGCTCGAGCAGCCGGCGCGCGTCGGCCGCGGCCTCGGGCGTGCCGGTGCGCGCCTCGTCGACCAGCCGGGCGCAGTAGAGCGACAGCGCCAGCCCGCCTTCGACATAAGTCTTCTGCGCCAGCAGCATGCGGCGCACGTCGGCGTGGCGCAGGATGGGCACTTGCGGCTGCGCCGCGTCCTTGGCGCCCAGCGGCCGGCCCTGCGGACGCTGGCGCGCGTACTCCAGGCTGGCTTCGTAACCCGCCCAGCCGAGCATCACTGCGCCCAGGCCGACGGCGATGCGCGCCTCGTTCATCATGTGGAACATGGAGCGCAGGCCGTCGCCGGGCCGGCCGACGAGCCAGGCGATCGCGCCCTCGGACTCGCCGAAGTTCAACAGCGTATTCGTCGTGCCGCGATAACCCAGCTTGTGGTTCAGCCCGGCGAGCACGACGTCGTTACGCCGCCCCGGCCGGCCGTCGGGCCCCGGCAGGAACTTCGGGCAGATGAACAGCGACAGGCCTTTGACGCCCGGCGGCAGGCGGCCGTTTTCGTCGGGGATCTTGGCCAGCACCAGGTGCACGATGTTGGCCGCCAGTTCGTGTTCGCCGCCGGATATCCACATCTTGTGGCCGCGCAGCCGAAAGCGCGGGCCCAGCGGATCGGCCTCGTGGCCGGGGCCGTCGGGCTCGGCGCGTGTCGCGATGTCCGACAACGACGAGCCCGCCTGCGGTTCGCTGAGGCACATCGTGCCGAACCACTCGCCGGCGAAGAGCCGGCGCGCGAAGGTCTCGCGCTGCGCCGGCGTGCCGTGCGCGGCGATCAGGTTGGCGTTGCCGGTGGTCAGCATCGCGTAGCCGGCAATCGCGACGCTGGCCTTGCTGAAGAAGGCGTTGGCCGCCATCTCGGCGACATAAGGCAGCTGCAGGCCGCCGAACTCGGCGTCCTGCGAGGCCGCCAACAACCCCGACTCGACGTAGGCCGCGACCGCGGCGCGTGTGCTCTCGGGCAGATGCACACGTTCGCCGTCGAAACGCGGCTCCTCGACGTCGGCGCGGCGGTTGGCCGGCGCAAAACGGTCGGCGGCGATGCGCTCGGCCAGGTCGAGCACCGCGCCGACGGTCTCGCGCGAGTGCTCGGCGTGGCGTTCGCGCTCGAACAGTGCGCCGACGTCCAGCCAGTCGTGCAGCAGGAAATCCAGCGTCTCGCGCAGCGAACTCACTTTGGCTCCCTTCGGCCTGCGGCCGGTCCCGCCAAGCGGGAATGAGCCCCGGACAAGTCCTGAGCGCTCATGCGGCGTCTCCGAGCCGGCCGGCGGGGCGCGCCCTGGAGCGAAGTAAAGGAGGAGTCCCGGCGGAGCCGGGACGGGGGACATGAGCGCAAGGGCGCGCCCCGGCGGCCGGCTCTCGCGCCGGTTTGTCAGCCGCGAGCCTCACAGCACCTCGAACACGCCGGCCGCGCCCATGCCGCCGCCGATGCACATCGTCACGCAGACACGTTTGGCGCCGCGGCGCCGCCCTTCGATCAGCGCGTGGCCGGTCAGGCGCTGGCCGCTGACGCCGTAGGGGTGGCCGATCGCAATCGCGCCGCCGTTGACGTTCAGGCGCTCCATGGGGATGCCCAGCCGATCGGCGCGGTACAGCACCTGCACCGCGAAGGCTTCGTTGAGTTCCCAGAGGTCGATGTCGTCGACCGTCAGCCCCAGGCGCTGCAAGACCTTGGGCACCGCGAACACCGGGCCTATGCCCATCTCGTCGGGCTCGCAGCCGGCGACCGCGAAACCGAGGAAACGGCCCAGCGGCTTCAGCCCCTTCTGCTCGGCGTAGCGCTCGTGCACCAGGACGCAGGCTCCGGCACCGTCGCTGAACTGGCTGGCGTTGCCGGCGCTGATCACGCCGCCGGGCAGCGCGCTGCGCAAGTCCTTGATGCCCTCGTAGGTGGTGCCCGGACGCAGCCCTTCGTCGACGCTGATCGTGACTTCGCGGCTGCGCAGCCCCAGCACCTTGTCGGCGACGCCGGCCACCGTCGTCACCGGCACGATCTCGGCGGCGAACAGGCCCTGCTCCTGCGCCGCGCAAGCGCGCTGCTGGCTCTGCGCGCCGTAATGGTCCTGGCGTTCGCGCGAGACGCCGTAGCGTTGGGCCACGGTCTCGGCGGTCTGCAGCATCGTCCAGTAGATCTCGGGCTTGCTCTTCTTCAGCGCCGGGTCGAACAGCATGTGCTGGTTCATCTCCTGCTGCACGCAGGAGATGCTCTCGACACCGCCGGCGATGTAGACCTCGCCCTCGCCGGCGGCGATGCGCTGCGCCGCCAGCGAAATGGTCTGCAGGCCGCTGGAGCAGAAGCGGTTGACGGTCATGCCCGGCGTGCTCACCGGCAGCCCGGCACGCAGCGCGATCTGGCGCGCGATGTTGGCGCCGGTCGCGCCCTCGGGGTTGGCGCAGCCCATCAGCACGTCCTCGACGGCGCCGGGCTCGAGGCCGGCGCGCTGCAGCGCCGCGGCGACCGCGAAGCTGCCCAGCGTCGCGCCGTGGGTCATGTTGAAAGCGCCCTTCCAGCTCTTGGCCAGGGGCGTGCGGGCGGTCGAGACGATGACGGCTTGGCTCATGGTCGGTCCTCAGGCGGTGAAGCGGCGGCCCTCGGCGGCCAGGCGGGCGAGCAAGGGCGCCGGCGTCCAGAAGCCGGCGTCGTCCAGCGGGTTGCGCGCGAAGGCCTTCATCGCCTGCACGACGTTGAACAGGCCCTGGCCGTCGGCGTAACACATCGGCCCGCCGCGCCACAGCGGGAAGCCGTAGCCGGTGAGGTAGACCATGTCGATATCGCTGGCCTTGCCGGCGATGCCCTCTTCCAGCAGCCTGGCGCCTTCGTTGACGAGCGCGTAGACGAGGCGGTGCACGATCTCGTCGTCGGCGATGGCACGCGGCGCGATGCCGAGTTCGGCCCGGTGCCGGGCGACCATCTCCTCGACCAGCGGCGAGGCGATCGCATCGCGCCGGCCCGGCGCGTAGTCGTACCAGCCGGCGCCGGTCTTCTGGCCGAAGCGGCCCCGCTCGCACAGCAGGTCGGCGGTCTTGCTGTAGCGCAGCTGCGGCTGCTCGACGGCGCGGCGCTTGCGGATCGCCCAGCCGATGTCGTTGCCGGCCAGGTCGCCCATGCGGAACGGGCCCATCGCGAAGCCGAAGGCCTCGATCGCGCGGTCGACCTGCTGCGGCGTGCAG
Organism: Rubrivivax gelatinosus; assembly: GCF_016583785.1. GTDB lineage: Bacteria > Pseudomonadota > Gammaproteobacteria > Burkholderiales > Burkholderiaceae_C > Rubrivivax > Rubrivivax gelatinosus_B. The sequence goes on from NZ_NRRU01000002.1 coordinate 83,108, forward strand.
CCCTCGTCCAGCAGGAACCCCGCCTGGCGCGCGTACTGCTCGATCATGCGGTTGCCGATGAAGCCGTCGCAGACGCCCGAGACCACCGCGGTCTTGCGGATCTTCTTGGCGAGCTGCATCACGGTGGCGAGCACGTCCTTCGCGGTCTGGGCGCCGCGCACCACCTCCAGCAGCTTCATCACGTTGGCCGGGCTGAAGAAATGCAGGCCGACGACGTCCTCAGGCCGCTTCGTGAAGGCGGCGATGCGGTCCAGGTCCAGCGTCGAGGTATTGGACGCCAGGATCGCGCCCGGTTTCGCCACTTCGTCCAGCGCGCGGAACACCTGCTCCTTGACGCCCATGTCCTCGAACACCGCTTCGATGATCAGGTCGGCGTCGCGCAGGTCCTCGTAGGCGAGCGTGGTCTTCAGCAGCGCCAGACGCTGCTGGTACTGATCTTCCTTGAGCTTGCCTTTCCTGACCTGGGCTTCGTAGTTGCGGCGGATCGTCGCGACGCCGCGCTCCAGCGCCTCGGGCTTGCTCTCGAGCAGGGTCACCGGGATGCCGGCGTTCAGGAAGTTCATCGTGATGCCGCCGCCCATCGTGCCGGCGCCGACGACGCCGACCCGGGTGACGCTGCGCACCGGCGTGTCCTCGGGCACGTCGGCGATCCGGCTGGCGGCACGTTCGGCGAAGAAGGCGTGGCGCAGCGCCTGGCTCTCGGGCGTGAACATCAGCGCCATGAAGAGTTCACGCTCGTAGGCCAGGCCGGCCTCGATGTCGCGTTTGACCGCGGCCTCGACGGCGTCGACACACCTGGCCGGCGCCGGGAAGTGTTTGGCCATCGCCTTCACGGTGTTGCGCACGAACTGGAAGTAGGCGTCGGGGTTGGCGTGGCGCGCCTTCAGGTCGCGCACCCGCGGCAGCGCCGCGCCGGCGGCGTGTTCGCGACCCTTGGCGGCGGCGAAGGCCGCGGCACCGGCCACCAGCTCGCCGTCGACGATCTGGTCGAACAGCTTCTGCCCCGGCAGCGAGGCCAGCAGCTCGCTCTTCACCGCCTCGCCGGAGACGATCATGTTCAGCGCGGTCTCGACGTAGAGCACCCGCGGCAGGCGCTGCGTGCCGCCGGCGCCGGGCAGCAGGCCGAGCTTGACCTCCGGCAGCGCGACCTGGGTGCCGGGCGCGGCGACGCGGTAATGGCAGGCCAGCGACAGCTCCAGCCCGCCGCCCATGCAGCTGCCGTGGATGGCCGCGACCACCGGCTTGGTCGCCGCCTCGACCTGGCGGATCAGCGAATGCAGGTTGGGCTCGGCGATCGCCTTGTCGCTGCCGAACTCCTTGATGTCGGCCCCGCCCGAGAACAGCTTGCCGGCGCCGGTGATGACGATCGCCAGCACCTCGGCATCGGCCAGCGCCCGCTCCAGGCCGGCGCTCAGTTCACGCCGCGTCGCCAGGCCCATGCCGTTGACCGGCGGGTTGTCCAGCGTGAGCACGGCGACCTCGCCGTGGAGGTCGTAACGGACGGCCATGATGTCTCCTTCTGGGGGCCTGTTTCCGAGGGGCGAAGCCCCCGGTTCGGCTCGGTTTCGAACGGTCGTTTCATTCTAGGAGTCGGGTTTGGGGGCGCGCTGTCCCTGCGGCGACAAAGGTCGGCACATGACATCAGTCAAGCCCATGCCGCCAACGCGCCGATATCGTGCGCCGGCCACTCGGGGCCTTGATGCCCCTCAACCGACTGTGAACGACCTCCACACCACCGACATCGCCATCGTCGGCGCCGGCCCCGCGGGCCTGGCGCTGGCGGCGGCGCTCGCGCAGGCCGGCCTGCGTTGCACCGTGCTCGAACAGAACAGCGCCGAGTCGCTGGTCGCGCCGCCGGAGGACGGGCGCGACATCGCGCTGACGCATCGCGCGCGCGCCATCCTCGAACGCCTGGGCCACTGGGACCGGCTGCCCGCCGACGAGATCGCGCCCTTGAAGCGCGCGCTGGTGCGCAACGGCGCCTCGCCGCTGGTGCTGCCTTTCGACGGCCAGGCCGACGGCCACGAGGCCCTGGGTTACCTGGTGCCGAATCACCGCCTGCGCGAAGCCGCCTACGCCGCGGCCGCCGCGGCGCCGGGCATCGAGATCGTCGGCGACGCGCGCGTCACCGCGCTGGAACGCGACGAACAAGGCGCCACCGTGCGCCTGGCCGATGGCCGCGCCTGGCGCGCGCCGCTGGTCGTCGCCGCCGACAGCCGCTTCTCGACGACGCGGCGCCTGGGCGGCATCGGCGCGCACCTGCTGGACTTCGGCCGCACCTGCATCGTCGTGCGCATGCGCCACGAGGAGGACCACGAGAACACCGCGCACGAGTGCTTCCGCTACGGCAACACGCTGGCCATCCTGCCGATGGCCGGGCGCCAGAGTTCGGCCGTCGTGACGCTGAAGAGCGACCAGGCACCGGAGTGGATGGCGCTGTCGGACGAAGCCTTCGCGCTGCGGGTCGAGCAGCACTTCGACCGCCGCCTGGGCCGCATGGACGTCGCCGCGCCGCGCCACGCCTACCCGCTGGTGGCGGCCTACGCGACCCGTTTCGTCGGCCCGCGTTTCGCGCTCGTCGGCGACGCCGCGGTCGGCATGCACCCGGTCACCGCGCACGGCTACAACTTCGGCCTCTACGGCGTCGAGGTGCTGGCGCGCGAACTGGAGCGTGCCGCACGCAGTCGTCGCGACCTGGGCGACGCTGCGGTGCTGGCCGCCTACGAACGCGAACACCGGCTGCGCACGCTGCCGGTCTACCTCGGCACCAACGCCATCGTGCGCCTGTTCACCGACGACACGCCGCCGGCCAGGCTGGTTCGTGGCGCGGTGCTGAAGGCGGCGAGCGTGGCGTCGCCGCTGCGCACGCTGATCGCGCGCCAGCTCACCGGGGGCGTGAGGCGGGCGGCTTCGGCCTGAACGCCAAAAGTATCGCAAACGCGATACAGTGCCCGCATGAAGTCCACGACCATCCCGCCGGTTCGCATCGAGCCGCAGTTCCGCGACGAGATCGAGCAGGCGCTCGAAGAAGGCGAGAGCCTCGCTTCGTTGGTCGAGCAGGCGGTACGCACCGAGGTGGCCCGCCGCCGTGACCAGGCCGAGTTCGTGCGGCGCGGCCTGGCCGCGGTCGCACGCTCCGAGGCCGACGGCGACTGGGTGCCGGCCGACACGGTTCTCGAGAAGCTCGAAGCCCGACTGGCCGCTGCGCGCGAGCGCCAGAGCAAACCCGCCGCATGAACTACCAGGTCGTCTTCAGCCGCGAGGCCGAAGAGGATCTGCTGAGGCTGTTCGAGCACGCCTTCGCGCGTGAACTGAACAGCCCCTCGGGTGATCTCGACATCCCCGGCCGGGCGATCGAAGCGATCCGCCAGGCCTGTCGCTTCCTCGCCGTCAGCCCTTTCAGCTGCCGCAAGGCGGCCAGCAGTCCGTTCGCGCGCGAGCTGATCGTGCCCTTCGGTGCCAGCGGCTTCGTCGTCTATTTCGAGATCCGGGCCGAGCGGCGCGTGCATGTCGGCGCCGTCCGGCACCAGCGCGAAAGCGACTATCACTGAGGCCGGACGTAGGACGCCGGAAGGCCTCAGACCTCCAGCCACTCGCGCCGCACGCCGGCGTCGGCCGCCAGCGCCGCGGGCGTGCCGGCGAAGACGATGCGGCCGTGGCCCATCACCAGGCAGCGGTCGGCGAGCTGCAGCGCGATCGCCAGCTTCTGCTCGACCAGCAATACGCCGACGCCGCGCCGGCGCGCTTCGGCCAGCAGTTCGGCCACCTGGGCGACGACCTGCGGCGCCAGGCCTTCGGTGGGTTCGTCGACGATCAGCAGATCCGGGTCGCCGACCAGCGTGCGCGCCAGCGTCAGCATCTGCTGCTCGCCGCCCGAGAGCACGCCGGCCGGGGCCTGCGCGCGTTCGGCCAGGCGGGGGAAACGCGCCAGCAGCTCGGCCGTGGTCCAGCGGCGCGTGCCGCGGCGCGGGCGTTCGCCCAGGCGCAGGTTCTCGTTGACGCTGAGCGTCGGGAAGACGTCGCGGCTCTCGGGCACGTAGCCCAGGCCGGCGCGTGCGATCTCGTGCGCTGGACGCCCCAGCAGCTCGGCGCCCTGCCAGCGCACCGAACCGCGCGCCGGCAGCAGACCCATCAGCGCCTTGGCCGTCGTCGAGCGGCCCGAGCCGTTGCGGCCCAGCAGCGCGACGATCTCGCCGGCACCCACGTCCAGGTCGACGCCGTGCAGCACCGGGCGCACGCCGTAGCCGGCCTCCAGGCCACGCACCGTCAGCACCCGCCCTCCCCGGCCGGCGGCAGCGCGCCCAGATAAGCCTGCTGCACACGCGGATCGGCGCGCACCACTTCCGGCGTGTCGAAAGCGACGACCTCGCCGTCGACCAGCACCGCGATGCGGTCGGCCAGGTCGAAGACCACGCCCATGTCGTGTTCGACGACGAGCAGCGTGCGCCCTTCGGTCGCGCGGCGGATCAGCGCGACGAACCAGGCCGTCTCCTCGCGGCTCATGCCGGCGGTGGGTTCATCCAGCAGCACGACGCCGGCGTCGCCGGCGATCGTCAGGCCGATCTCCAGCGCACGCTGCTCGGCGTAGGCGAGCTGCGCCGCCGGCACGTCGCGGCGCGGCTCCAGCCGCAGCATCGCCAGCAGCGCCTCGGCGCGTTCGTCCAGGCTGCGGCGACGCGCCGGGCGCCAGAAGGCATAACCGGCGCCCTCGCTGTGCAGCAGCGCGCAGCGCAGGTTCTCGACCGTCGACAGGCGCGGGAACAGCTGGCTGGTCTGAAAGCTGCGCGCAAGACCGCGGCGCACGATCTCGTAGGGTGGCAGGCCGTGGATCGCCTGGCCGTTCAGCCGGATCTCGCCGGCGTCGGGCGCGAGCTGGCCGCTGATCAGGTTGAACAGCGTGCTCTTGCCGGCGCCGTTGGGGCCGATCAGCGCGACACGTTCGCCCGGCTGCACCGCCAGGCTGGCGCCGCGCACGACCTCGGTCCGGCCGAAACGCCGGCGCACGGCGCGCAGTTCCAGCGCCGGCGTCAACGCGCTGCCTCCTGCGCCCACTGCGGCGCGAAACGCCGCCGCGCGAGTTCGAACAAGGCCGCCGCGGTGGCCAGCAGCAGCACGGCGCCGACCCAGGCGTCGGCCGAGTCGAGTTGCAGCGGCAGGCCGGCGAAGTTCAGCACCGGGCCGGAAGCCGCGTCGAGCTGGCGCCGATAAAGCAACTCGACCAGCACCGCGAGACCCGTCAGCGCGATGACGGCCAGCGCGAGCAGCGCCAGCAGCCCGGCCCACAGCCTGCGCAGCCGGCCCGCGGCGGCGGCACGCGCCAGGCTCGCCGCGACGCCGGCCAGCCCGCCCGGCGCCGCCATCACGACGAGGATGAAGGCCAGGCCCAGGTACAGCAGCCAGGCGCGTGTCAGCGCCGACAGCAGCACGCCGGCCAGCACCATCAACACCGCACCGATCACCGGCCCGGCGAAGTAGGCCGTGCCGCCCAGCACCGTGAACAGCAGGTAGGCGCCGGACCTGAGCGCGCCCAGCACCTCGGCGCTGACGATCTCGAAATGCAGCGCCGCCAGCCCGCCGGCCACGCCCATGAAGAAGCCCGAGACGACGAAAGCCAGGTAGCGCACGCGGCGCGCGCTGTAGCCGACGAACTCCGTGCGCAGCGGGTTGTCGCGCACGGCGTTCAACATGCGTCCCAGCGGCGTGCGCGTGAAGCCGTACATCGCCGCGGTGCAGGCGAAGCAGTAGACGGCGATCAGCGCGTAGACCTGCCAGGCCGGCCCGAAGCTGATGCCCCACACCGGCGCGCCGACGACACGGTCGGCGCTCAGCCCGCCTTCGCCGCCGAAGACCGTGGGGAACATCAGCGCCAGCGCGGCGACCAGCTCGCCCAGGCCCAGCGTGATCATCGCGAACGGTGTGCCGGCGGTGCGCGTCGTCAGCCAGCCCAGCGTCGCCGCGCCGGCCAGCCCGCCCAGGCCGCCGACCAGCGGCACCAGGCTGACCGGCAGCGCCAGCTCGCCGGCCGCGATCCAGCGCAGTGAATGGATCGCCGCGTAAGCACCCAGGCCGGAATAGACCGCGTGGCCGAAGCTCAGCATGCCGCCCTGCCCCAGCAGCAGGTTGAAGGCCAGGCAGGCGACGATGGCGATGCCGATCTGCGACAGCATCGTCAGCGCCAGGCTGCTGTCGAAGACCAGCGGCGCCAGCGCCAGCACCAGCGCGTAGCCGCCCCAGACGAGCAAGGCCCAAGCCCGGTGACGCGGCGGCACCCTCATCCCTCGCGCGTGCCGAAGAGCCCACGCGGGCGCAGCACCAGCACCCCCACCAGCAGCAGATAGGGCAGGATTGCCGCCACCTGCGACAGCTTGACGCTCCACAGCGCCCAGGCCGCGGTCTCGGGTGCCGGCGTCCAGTGCAGCGCCGCTGCCAGGTCGGCGAGCGAACGGTCGCTGGCCACCGCGAACGAGTCCAGCACGCCCAGCAGCAGCGAGGCGACGAAGGCCCCGCCCAGCGAGCCCAGCCCGCCGATGACGATGAGCGCGAAGACCACCGGCCCGACGGCCTGCGCCATCGACGGTTCGGTGACCCGCATCACGCCGCCGACGACGCCGGCCAGCGCCGCCAGCGCGGTGCCGGCACCGAAGACCAGCATCAAGACCTGCGGCACGTCGTGGCCCAGCGCCTGCACCATCTGCGGGTGCGTCAGCGCGGCGCGGATCACCAGGCCCAGCCGCGTCGTGCGCAGCGCCAGCGCCAGCACGCCCAGCAGCGCCAGCGCCAGCACCATCGCGAAGGCGCGCAGCGCCGGGAACTGGGTGCAGACCCACGCCGCGTCGCCGCGGCAGGCCTCGGGCGCGGCGCCCCAGGCCAGCGTCAGCCCGGCCGGCGCCTGCACCAGCGTGAACAGCGGCCCGGCCAGCGCCGGCGGCGGCTCGAAGGCCAGCGGCTGGCGGCCCCAGACCAGCTGCACCAGCTCGACGACGACATAGGCCAGACCGAAGGTGACGAGCAGCTCGGCGACGTGGCCCTGCGGGTGTACGCGGCGCAGCACCCAGCGCTCGAAGGCGGCGCCGGCCAGGCCCACGACCAGCGGCGCCACCACCAGCGCGACCCAGAAGCCCGCGCCCGCGGCGACGGTGGCGCCGACGTAGGCGCCCAGCATGTAGAAGCTCGCGTGGGCGAAGTTCAGCACGCCCATCAGGCTGAAGATCAGCGTCAGCCCCGAGGCCAGCAGGAACAGCAGCAGGCCCACGGACAGCCCGTTGAGCAGCGAGACGAGGAAGTGCGAGGTGGCCATCACGAAGCCGTGACGATAACGGGCCGCGGTGCTTAAGCCCCTGCGCCGGCGCGGCGCGCGGCGGCTTCCCACAATGCTGGCGATGAACGCCTCCGACCGGACCTTCCCCGACGAGCCGCGCTGGCGCGACGACGGTTTCGTGCGCCGCGCCGGCGCCCCGCTGGCCATCGCCCAGCCGCCGCAGCCGGTGCCCGAGGCGCACTGGGTGGCGCGCAACGAGGCCTTCGCACGTGAACTCGGCTGGTGGGACTGGCTGCAGCGCGACGAGGCGCTGGCGCTGCTGGCCGGCAACGCCCAGCCCGCCGGCGGCACGCTGGCCACGGTCTATTCCGGCCACCAGTTCGGCGTCTGGGCGGGGCAGCTGGGTGACGGCCGCGCGCTGCTGCTGGGCGAAGCCGACACGCCGCTCGGGCCGCTGGAACTGCAACTGAAGGGCAGCGGCCTGACGCCGTATTCGCGCATGGGCGACGGCCGCGCGGTGCTGCGCTCGTCGATCCGCGAGTACCTGTGCTCCGAGGCGATGCACGCGCTCGGCATCCCGACGACACGTGCGCTGGCGCTCGTCGGCTCGCCGCTGCCGGTGCGACGCGAACGCGCTGAGACCGCCGCCGTCGTCACGCGTGTGGCGCCGAGCTTCCTGCGTTTCGGCCACTTCGAACACTTCGCCCACACCGCGGCCGATACGGCGGCGCTGCGGCGCCTGGCCGACGCTGCGATCGAGCGCTACTTCCCGGCGCAGGCCGAGGCGGCCGAGCGCTATGCCGCGCTGCTCGAAGAGGTGGCGCGACGCACCGCGCGGCTCGTCGCGTCTTGGCAGGCCGTCGGCTTCTGCCACGGCGTGATGAACACCGACAACATGTCGCTGCTCGGGCTGACGATCGACTACGGGCCTTTCGGTTTCCTCGACGCCTTCGACCCCGGCCACGTCTGCAATCACTCGGACGAACGCGGCCGCTACGCCTATTCGCGCCAGCCCAATGTCGCGTTCTGGAACCTGCACGCGCTGGCGCAGGCGCTGCTGCCGCTGATCGGGGACACCGACGCCGCGGTCGCCGCGCTGGAGCCGTACAAAACCGAGTTCCTGGCCGCGCTGCAGGCGCAGATGCGCGCCAAGCTCGGCCTGGCGAGCGAGCGCCCGGAAGACGGAGCGCTCGTCGACGACCTGCTGCGCCGCATGGCCGAGGACGGCGCCGACTACACCATCACCTGGCGCCGGCTCGGGCGCTTGGACAGCAGCCCGGGCGCACGCAACGAAGCGCTGCGCGACCTGTTCCTCGACCGCGAAGCCTTCGACGCCTGGGCGGTGCGCTACGCCGGGCGGCTGCGCGCCGAGAACAGCGTCGACGCCGAACGCCGCTTGCGCATGGACGGAACCAACCCCAAGTACGTGCTGCGCAACCACCTCGCCGAAACCGCCATCCGCCAGGCCGAAGACGGCGACTTCGCCGAGCTCGCACGGCTGCTGGCCGTGCTGCAGCATCCGTTCGACGAGCAGCCCGCGCATGAGGCGCTCGCCGGTTTCCCGCCCGCATGGGCGCAGCAGCTCGAGGTCTCCTGCTCGTCATGAACATGTTCTCCAAACGCCACGACCCGCATGCCCACGACGACCCGCGCTACGAAGTCCGCAAGAGCGACGCCGAATGGCGCGAGCAGCTCGATGCGACCCAGTACCAGGTCGCGCGCCAGGCCGCCACCGAACGCCCGTTCAGCGGCAAGTACTGGGACCACTTCGAGGACGGCCGCTACGACTGCGTCGGCTGCGGCACGCCGCTGTTCGCCAGCCGCAGCAAGTTCGACGCCGGCTGCGGCTGGCCGAGCTACTGGCAGCCGCTGGAGGCCGACGTCATCGAGGAGGTACGCGACACCACTCACGGCATGGTGCGCGTCGAGGTGCGCTGCCGCCGCTGCGGCACCCACCTGGGCCATGTCTTCGACGATGGCCCGGCACCCACAGGCCAGCGCTACTGCATCAACTCGGCGGCCATCGACTTCAAGCCCGAGCCGACATGAGCCGGGCCGTTTCGGCCTGTCGCGGGCACGGCTTCACGGGCCGGCCCTCGTGCAGCCGGCACAATGACGCCATGAACCGTATCCGCCGCCCCGCATGAAGCTGCTGCTGGACTTCCTGCCGATCGTCCTGTTCTTCGCCTGCTTCAAGCTGGCCGAAAGCAACCCCGAGTGGGCCGCGGACTTCGCGACCGAGAACTTCGGCTTCGTCGTCTCCGGCGGCGTCGTCGGCGTCAAGGAGGCGCCGGTGCTGCTGTCGACCATCGTCGTCATCCTGGCAACGCTGGCGCAGGTGCTGGTGCTCAAGCTGCGCGGGCGCAAGATCGACACCATGCTCTGGGTGAGCCTGGTGCTGGTCGTGGTGCTGGGCGGGCTGACGATCTGGTTCCACAACGAGACCTTCATCAAGTGGAAGCCCAGCGTCCTGTACTGGAGCATGGGCACCGCGCTCTGGCTGGCGCCGCTGCTGGCCGGCAAGAACCTGCTGAAGGCGCTGCTGGGCGAACAGATGCAGCTGCCGGCGCGCGTCTGGCACCGGCTGAACTTCGCCTGGGTCGCGTTCTTCGCCGGGATGGGCCTGCTCAACCTGTGGGTCGCCTACAGCTTCAGCACTGACACCTGGGTCAACTTCAAGCTCTTCGGCGGCGTCGGCCTGATGGTCGCCTTCACCGTCGCCCAGGGCCTGTACCTGGGCCGATACCTGGACGACAACGGCGCGCCGCGCGAGGGCTCGCGTTGAGCCGCGCCGACGAGATCGAAGCCGCGCTGCGCGCCGCGCTCGACCCGGTCGAGCTCGAGGTGCTGGACGACAGCGCGAAACACGCCGGCCACGCCGGTGCCCGCGAAGGCGGCCATTTCCAGGTGCGCATCCGCAGTGCGCGCTTCGTCGGGCTGGCGCCCTTGGCGCGCCATCGCCTTGTGTATGATGCCCTCGGCCCCCTGGGCCAACGGGGTGTGCACGCGTTGGCAATCGACGCGCAGCCGCCCCGGCAGGACTGACACCCCCGAACAACTCCATCGGCGCGCCGCACCGCAGGATCGGTGCGCGCCTCATCCGAAAGTGCCATCCATGAGCTCGAAGTCCCTCGCCCTGCGCACGGCCATCGCCGTCGCCGCCAGCGCCCTGCTGATGCCGCTGGCCGCACAGGCGCAGAACATCGCTGTCGTCAACGGCAAGCCGGTGCCCAAGGCGCGTGTCGAAACCCTGCTGCAGCAGGCCGCTCGCGCCGGCCAGCAGGTCGGCCCCGAACTGCAGCAGCAGGCCCGCGACCAGGTCGTGCTGCGCGAGATCTTCGTGCAGGAAGCCGAGAAGAAGGGCCTGGCCACCAGCGCCGACTACAAGGCGCAGATGGAGCTCGCCCGCCAGAGCATCCTGATCCGCGAGCTGTTCGAGACCTACCGCAAGACCCACCCGGTCGCCGACGCCCAGGCGCAGGCCGAGTACGACAAGATCAAGGTCTCGGCCGCCGGCACCGAATACCACGCGCGCCACATCCTGGTCGAGACCGAAGACGCGGCCAAGGCGCTGATCGCCCAGATCAAGGCCGGCGCCAGCTTCGAGGAACTGGCCAAGAAGAACTCCAAGGACCCGGGATCCGGTGAGAACGGCGGCGACCTCGACTTCGCCAAGCCCGACGCCTACGTGCCCGAGTTCAGCCAGGCCATGGTCGCGCTGAAGAAGGGCGAGATGACCGAGACGCCGGTGAAGAGCCAGTTCGGCTGGCACATCATCCGCCTGGACGACACGCGCGAAGCGCAGTTCCCGGCCTTCGAGGAAGTGAAGGACCAGCTCAAGCAGCGCATGGAACAGGCCGGCCTGCAGCAGTACCAGGAACAGCTGCGCACCAAGGCCCGCACCGACTACAAGTTCGGCGCCCAGTAAACGCCGCGCGGCAAGCAGCCGAATCGAAGGCCCCATGCGGGGCCTTCGTCGTTTCCGGCCGCCTTCAGCCGCGTACGGCAGGCGCCGTGGCCGGCGCCAAGTCGCTGCCGTCCAGCGTGACGACCGCCGCCTGGTGGGCGTCGGCCTCGCGCCCGGCGCTGCGCGCCAGCGCTGCGGCCTCGGGCGCCAGCGCCTCCTGCACCTGCGCCTCGGCCAGCTGGCGCGAACGTGCGTAGGCCGCAAAACGGCGCGCGCCGCGTTCCGTGCAGCGATCGTCGTAACCGAGCAGGAAAGCGGCCGAATGCGGCCGCCCTTCGCGCGCGGCAAACAGCGCGAACATCGGCGCGACGATGTCGAACGCCACCCAGTCGCTGGCACGCGAGGTTTCGACGAAGCTGCGCAGCGCCTCACGCGCCGCGTCCAGCTGGCCGTCGCGCAGCAGTGCATGGGCATAGTTGCCCCAGGCGAAACAGGCCTGCGAGCCGATACCGCCGCGGTAGAAGGCCGTCAGTTCGGCACCGGCGGCGATCGCCGCGGCAGCGTCGCCCAGTTCCAGGTGCAGATAGGCCAGGTTGGACAGCGCGCCGCGTGCGAACTGGTTCCAGCCGGCCTCGCGCGCCGCTGCGGCCGCAGCCTCGCAGGCACGCAGCGCCTGCTCCGACTGCCCGAGGAAGGAATACGCCAGCGCCTCGGCGTGGTAGCGATAGCGCCGCAGCAGTGGCGGGAAATCGGCCTCGGCCTGCTGCGCCAGGTCGTGCAGCGCCTGGACCGCGCCATCGGACTGCTCGCCGAGCGCGGCGACGGCGTAGCTGCTCGCCAGGAAGGCCTGGCGCCGCTCGCCCAGGCTCCGGTACAGGGCAGCCGCCTCGGTCGCCAGCTCGCGCGAGGCGCGCCGCCGCGACAAGGCCAGCACCTTGGCGGCGCCGAGGCAGAAGGCGGCACGCGCCGGCGGCGCCAGCGTCGACGAGGGCTGCAGCTGCTCGGCGCGGCGCAGCAGCTCCAGATACTCCTGCACGCGCACGCTCAGCACGAAGAGCATCGCGGTCTCGGCCAGCAGGCCGTAGGCGAGATCGGCCTCGCGCGTCGTCGCCCAGCGCAGCGCCGCCAGCACGTTGTCGAGGTCGGGCTCGTAGCGCCGGCGCCAGCCGCGCTCGGTGTCGACGAAGATGCGTTCGTCGGCGCCGCGGCAGGCGTCGAGCACGCCATGGGCATGCTGGCGCGACGCGGTCTCGGGATCGGGCTCCTGCAGCATCGCGAACTGCCGCGTCGGCTCGAGCAGCCGCAGGCGCGAGGCCTCGCCGGCCTCGACGACGACGAGCGAGCGTTCGATCAGGTCGGCCAGTGCCTGGTGCAGGTTGTCCTCGTCCAGCTCCTGACGCCCGATGGCCAGGGCGAGTTCGTAGGAGAAGCCGCGCACGCACCAGGACAGGCGGCGCAGCAGCAGCTGGCTGGCCGGCGGCAGCAGCCGGTAGCTCCACTGCAGCGTCGCCAGCAGCGTCTGGCGCCGCGGCGGCTGGCCGGCGTCCAGCGGCGGCGGCAAGCGCTCGCGCAGCAATTCGGCCAGCCCTTCGCTGCCGAGCCTGCGCACACGGGAGGCCAGCAGGGCGATGGCCAGCGCCGAGCCGCCGACCTGGCCGCAGACGCGTGCGATCGCGCGCAGTTCGTCATCGCCCAGCGCCTGGCCCTCGCCCAGCCCGGCACGGTGCAGGAAGTGGCGCAGCGCATCGCTGGCCAGCAGCCCGGCACGCGGCGCGTCGGGCAGCGCCAGCGACAGGCCTTCCAGGCGCATCACCTGCTCTTCGGGGTGATGCAGCGGCAGCTGCGTCGTGACCAGCACCTGCAGCCGCGGCGCGGCCGCGAGCCGGTTGAAGAGTTCGTAGACGCCGCTGCACGAGGCTTCGGCGCTGTCGAGCACGAGCAGCACCGGCCGCTGGCGCAGCGCGGCGAGCACCGCCGCCACCGGCCCGACCTGGCTGGTCTGCGGCACGCCCAGGCGGTCGGCGACCGAAGCCGCCAGATCCTCGACGCCGCGCACGCCGTCGATCTCGACCCACAGCACCAGCAGGCCGCGGCCGCGCATCCGGTGCGCGGCTCGCAGCGCCAGCGCCGTCTTGCCGACGCCGCCCAGGCCGCACAGGCTCACGAGGCGGGAACGGTCCAGGTGTGCGGCCAGTTCCTGTTGATCGGATTCGCGCCCGACGAAACCCGGGGGTTCGGCGGGCAGGTCGACGGCGCGCAGCTGCGGCGGCAAAACACCGTCGTCCTGCGGGTCCTGCACCTCGCAGACCAGCTGGTAGCCACGGCCGGGGATCGTCGCGATGGCCTCGGGGCCGAGCACGCGGCGCAGCTGCTCGATGTCGAGCGACAGGCCGTCGCGCCCACCGGGAAGACCGGGGCAGACGCGCTCGATCAGCTCGGCGTGCGACATCGGCCGCGTGCGGCCGTCGATCAGCGTCAGCAGCAGCTCGAAAGCGCGCTCGCCGAGGGGCTCGCCGTGTTCGCCCAGCAGCCGTCTGGCCTGCAGGTCGACGCCGAAACCGCCGACCTGCATCCGCTTGGCCATTTCGCTCCCCGCGCGTATTGACGACACGCCGCGAGCATAAATGACGGGACGCAGGCTGCAGCCTGCGTTTCAGGCGGCTGGGCGCCGCCCGAGAGCCCGGCGCGTTGGCGCCGGGCGGTGTTCAGCGGCGCGGCCCGCGCGGGCCTTGCGCGGCACGGCCGCCGCCATGGCCGCTGGACGAACCACGCGGCGACGGCCCGGAAGACGTGCGCTGACCGCCAGACTGGTTGCGCTGGCCACCGCTGCCCTGCCCGGCGCCCTGACCTTGCGGCCGAGCACCGCCGCCGCCACCCGGGCGGCCGCCACGCGGCGCGCCCTGGCCGCCGCCAGCGTTGCGGCGCGTGCCGCCGACGCCGATCGTCATGCGGCCGAGCACGATGGGCTCGGCCTTCTCGCCGGGCGCCGGCGCGAAGCCCGGGATCACCTGGACCGGAATGTCGCGCTTGATCAGGCGCTCGATGTCGCGCAGGAAGATGTCCTCGTCCAGGCAGACGAGCGAGATCGCCTCGCCGCTGGCGCCGGCACGGCCGGTGCGGCCGATGCGGTGCACGTAGTCCTCGGGCACGTTGGGCAGCTCGAAGTTGACGACGTGCGGCAGCTGGTCGATGTCGATGCCGCGCGCGGCGATGTCGGTCGCCACCAGCACCTGCAGCGTGCCGGCCTTGAACTCGGCCAGCGCCTTGGTGCGCGCACCCTGGCTCTTGTTGCCGTGGATCGCCATCGCGCTGATGCCTTGTTCGTTGAGGAACTCGGCCAGGCGGTTGGCACCGTGTTTCATGCGCGTGAAGACCAGCACCTGGTGCCAGTCGCCCTGGCGGATCAGGTGTGCGAGCAGGTCCTTCTTCTTCTCGCGCCCGACCGGGTGCACCTTCTGCGCGATGGTCTCGGCGGTGGCGTTGCGGCGCGCGACCTCGATCAGCGCCGGCTGGTTCAGCAGCCGGTCGGCCAGTGCCTTGATCTCGTCGCTGAAGGTGGCCGAGAAGAGCAGGCTCTGCTTCTTCGGCGGCAGTGCCGCGAGCACCTTCTTGATGTCGTGGATGAAGCCCATGTCGAGCATGCGGTCGGCTTCGTCCAGCACCAGGATCTGCACCTGCGACAGGTCGAGCGTGCCCTGGGCGTGGTGGTCCAGCAGCCGGCCGGGCGTGGCGACGAGGATGTCGACGCCCTTCTTCAGGCGGTCGATCTGCGGCTGCATGCCGACGCCGCCGAACATCACCATGCTGGTGAGCGGCAGGTACTTGCCGTAGGCGCGCACGCTTTCTTCGACCTGGGCGGCGAGTTCACGGGTCGGCGTCAGCACCAGGGCACGGATGGCGATGCGACCACGCGAGTCGCGCAGCGGCTTGGCTTCGGTCAGGCGCTGCAGCATCGGCAGCGTGAAGCCGGCGGTCTTGCCGGTGCCCGTCTGCGCCCCGGCGAGCAGGTCGCCGCCTTGCAGTACCGCGGGGATGGCCTGGACCTGGATCGGCGTCGGCACGTCGTAGCCCTGGTCGCGGACAGCACGCAGCAACGGCTCGGCGAGGCCGAGATCGGAAAAGTTCATGGAGTCGGAATTCGGTCGGCCTGTCGCCCGCTCGGGGCGCCAGTCGCAGGCGTCAGATCAAGGGGCCGCGAGAAGCGGCGTCGGGCTCGACGGCGATGCAACGACTGGGCTCTGCATCGGTGTCTCCGATTCTATCTGATGCAGATCAAATCTGCATCGTGAGACCCCACGACACGAGACCTCCCTTGACCCGGATGGCTGACGCCGCAGCGCCGGCGCGACGGCGATTGCCCGGGGTCAAGCGCTGCAGCCGGGCCGCGAGCGGCGACAATAGCGGATTGCCCGGCGCTCAGCCCGCCGGAAGCTCCACCTTAGTCAGCACACGAACAGCAGCCATGGCCCAGTACGTATTCACGATGAACCGCGTCGGCAAGATCGTGCCGCCGAAGCGGCAGATCCTGAAGGACATCAGCCTGTCCTTCTTCCCCGGCGCCAAGATCGGGGTGCTCGGCATCAACGGCAGCGGCAAGTCGACGCTGCTGAAGATCATGGCCGGGCTGGACAAGGACATCGAAGGCGACGCGGTGCCGATGCCGGGCCTGAACATCGGCTACCTGCCGCAGGAACCCGAGCTCGACCCGAACCAGAACGTGCGCGAAGCCGTCGAACAAGGCATAGGCGGCGTGCTCGCCGCGAAGAAGCGCCTGGACGAGGTCTACGCCGAGTACGCCGAGCCCGATGCCGACTTCGACAAGCTCGCCGCCGAGCAGGCCGAGCTCGAAGCCATCATCGCCGCCGCCGGCAGCGAGAACACCGACCTGCAGCTCGAACTGGCCGCCGACGCGCTGCGCCTGCCGCCCTGGGACGCGCAGATCGGCGTGCTCTCCGGCGGCGAGAAGCGCCGCGTCGCGCTGTGCCGGCTGCTGCTGTCCAAGCCCGACATGCTGCTGCTGGACGAGCCGACCAACCACTTGGACGCCGAATCGGTCGACTGGCTCGAGCAGTTCCTGCAGCGCTACCCCGGCACCGTGGTCGCGATCACCCACGATCGCTACTTCCTGGACAACGCCGCCGAGTGGATTCTCGAACTCGACCGCGGCATGGGCATCCCGTGGAAGGGCAACTACTCCGACTGGCTGGACCAGAAGGAACGCCGCCTCGAGATCGAGCAGAAGAAGGAAGACGCGCGCATGAAGGCGATGAAGGAGGAACTCAAGTGGGTTCGCTCCAACGCCAAGGGCCGCCAGGCCAAGAGCAAGGCGCGTCTGGCCCGCTTCGAGGAACTGAGCGACGTCGAATACCAGCGCCGCAACGAGACCAACGAGATCTTCATCCCGGTGGCCGAGCGCCTGGGCAACGAGGTCATCGAGTTCAAGGGCGTCACCAAGAGCTTCGGTGACCGCTGCCTGATCGACAACCTGAGCTTCAAGGTGCCGGCGGGCGCCATCGTCGGCATCATCGGCCCCAACGGCGCCGGCAAGTCGACGCTGTTCCGCATGCTCCAGGGCGTGGAGCAGCCCGATTCGGGCGAGGTCGTGATCGGCAAGACCGCGCACCTGGCCTTCGTCGACCAGAGCCGCGCCAGCCTGGAAGCGTCCAACACCGTCTGGCAGGACGTCTCCGGCGGCCTGGACAACATCGTCGTCGGCCAGTTCGTGATGCCCAGCCGCGCCTACCTGGGCCGCTTCAACTTCAAGGGCAACGACCAGCAGAAGCTCGTCGGCAGCCTGTCCGGCGGCGAACGCGGCCGCCTGCACCTGGCCAAGACCCTGGCCCAGGGCGGCAACGTGCTGATGCTCGACGAACCGTCGAACGACCTGGACGTCGAAACCCTGCGTGCGCTCGAAGAGGCGCTGCTCGAGTTCGCAGGCTCGGCCATGGTCATCAGCCATGACCGCTGGTTCCTGGACCGCATCGCGACCCACATCCTCGCCTGCGAAGGCGACTCGCAGTGGTTCTTCTACGCCGGCAACTACCACGAGTACGAAGAAGACAAGAAGAAGCGCCTGGGCGAAGAAGGCGCGCGCCCGAAGCGCGTGCGCTTCAAGCCGATCAAATAAGGCGCGGCTCGCGCCCGGCAGACGACGGCGGCCCGCGGGCCGCCGTTTTCATTTGCGAAGGCGGGATTGCGGCGCCGTTTATACAAGCGTATAAACCGCTGCATGTCCCGTGTCTCCACCAGCCCCGAGCCCGGCAGCCGCGAACGCCTGCTGCAGGCCGGGCTGACGCTGGCCCAGCGCGCTGGCCTGAAGGCACTGACGGTGCGCGCCGTCGCCGCCGAGGCCGGCGCCAACCTGGGCAGCTTCGTCTACCACTTCGGCTCGCGCGAGGCTTTCGTCGACGAGCTGATCGAGCGCTGGTACGCGCCGATGTTCGCGCAGCTGCAGGGTCTGGCCGACCACCCGGCCGACCCGCTGGCGGCGCTGCGTGCGGCGCTGCTCGAGTTCGTCGGCTGGGTGGTCCAGCACCGCGCCTTCCTGGCCCACCTGGTGGGCGACGCCGCCGCCGGCGAGACCGGCGCCCGGCGTTTCCTGGCGACGATAGACCGGCGCCACCCCGCCGTGCTGCTGGGCCTGATCGCCGCCGCGCAGGCCAGCGGCGGCCTGCGCCGCGCCGAGCCGCTGCACCAGCTGATGTTCCTGCTGGCCGCGCTGGCACTGCCGGTGCTGCTGACCCAGTTCCTGGCCGCACGCGAGATCGCACCGGCGCCCTTCGTCGGCCTGCTGGTGCCGCTGGCCATCGCGCCGGAACGTGTCGCCGAGCGCCTGGACTGGGCGCTGCGTGGCCTGGCCCCCGACCGCTAAAGGCCCGCCGATGACCACCCTGCCCCTGCGCCCCCTCCTGGCCGCCGCGCTTGCGGCCCTGCTCGCCGGCTGCGGCGCCGAACCCGACGCGCCGCTGGCCGGTTATGCCGAAGCCGAGCTGGTCTACGTCGCCGCCTCGGCCGGCGGCACGCTGCGTACGC
>NZ_NRRU01000003.1 GCF_016583785.1 Rubrivivax gelatinosus
CACCGGGGCCGCAAGCGCTCTTTCATCCCGCCCCGCCCCCACTCCCACCGTACAGGCCTGCCCATGTCGACCGCGATCCATCCCATGCTCAACATCGCCGTGAAGGCGGCCCGCGCGGCAGGCTCCATCATCAACCGGGCGGCGCTGGATCTGGACGTGCTCAAGGTCGGCAGCAAGGGCCCGAACGACTTCGTCTCCGAGGTCGACCGCGCCGCCGAGCAGGCCATCATCGAGACCCTGCTCGACGCCTACCCCGGCCACGGCATCCTGGCCGAAGAGTCGGGGCGCGAACACGGCTCGCGCGACAGCGAGTTCGTCTGGATCATCGACCCGCTGGACGGCACCACCAACTTCCTGCACGGCTTCCCGGTCTACGCGGTGTCGATCGCGCTGGCGCACCGCGGCGTCGTGCAGCAGGCCGTGGTCTACGACCCGACGCGCAACGACCTGTTCTACGCCTCGCGCGGCCGCGGTGCCTACGTCAACGACCGCCGGCTGCGCGTCTCCAAGCGCACGCGGCTGTCGGACTCGCTGGTCGGCACCGGCTTCCCGTTCCGCAAGGGCGACAACTTCAAGCGCTACGTGAAGATGTTCGAGGAGGTGATGCAGAGCTGCGCCGGCCTGCGCCGCCCGGGTGCTGCCGCGCTCGACCTGTGCTACGTCGCCGCCGGCTACTACGACGGCTTCTTCGAGACGGGCCTGAGCCCCTGGGACATCGCCGCAGGCTCGCTGATCATCACCGAGGCCGGTGGCCTGATCGGCAACTTCACCGGCGAGTCCGACTTCCTCTACCAGCGCGAAGTCGTCGCCGGCAACCCGAAGGTCTACGGCCAGCTGGTGCAGATCCTGGCGCCCTACACCCGCATCATCAAGGACGCCGAAGCCGCCACGCCGGCCGCGAACACCGGCGCGAAGCCGGACGCGACCGAGGCCTTCATCGCCGGCGCCGAACCGGCGGCACCGGCAGCGCCGGCCGAGAAGAAGCGCCCGCTGCGCATCCGCAAGGCTGACCTGGCCAAGCCGGGCGACGCGCCGGTCTGATCCGCGGGCGCCGTCGGCGCCCCATTTCCGGCGGCCAAGCCGCCGGGCCCCCGCACCAGAACCGGACGCCAGTCCGCACCAAATCGCCCGCGCCGGTCCGGCCGCGGGCGCCTGCGCACGTCCTTGATGCGCAGGCCTTGCATACAAGCCAGGTCGACAGCTGGCACGTTCTTCGCTGGGTGGCGGGCGGCCGATCGACGGCCGCCTCCGCATGAACTCCAGCGAGATCGCCGACCGCATCGTCCAGGCCATCCTGGCCCAGAAGCTCGCCCCGGGCAGCCGCCTGGGCGAGCAGGCCTTGTCGCTGCTCTTCGACTGCAGCCGCACGCTGGTACGCGAGGCGCTGATGCAGCTGGCCGCGCGCGGCATCGTCACCGTCAGCGCGCGCCGCGGCTGGTACGTGGTGCAGCCCTCGGAGAGCGAGGCCCGCGAGGCCTTCGAGGCCCGGCGCGTCATCGAGACCGGCCTGATCCGCAGCGCCGCGCCGATGACGCCGGCCAAGCTCGACAGGCTCAAGCGCCACATCCGCGACGAGCAGGCCTCGCTGGAATCGGACGACGTCGGCCGGCGCAGCTACCTGCTCGGTGAGTTCCACGTCTGCCTGGCCGAGTGCCTGGGCAACCAGCTGCTGGCCGACACGCTGCGCGACTACACCGCGCGCACGACGCTGATCGCGATGCTCTACCAGTCCACGCACGACGCCGCGCACTCGTGCGGCGAGCACGTCGAGATCGTGCAGGCGCTGGAGGCCGGCGACAGCGCGCGCGCCGAGACGCTGATGGCCCGCCACATCGGCAACGTGCAGCAGGCGCTGCGCCTGGACAGCACACCCGAAGACCCGCTGGCCGAACTGCGCGCCGCGCTGGCGCCTGTGGCGCCGGCCCGGGTGCCGCGCCACGGCGCGCAGCGCCCGCCGGACGACGACGACGATTCCTCACCCCCCTCCACCTACCTGGGAGCCGTTCTATGAAGACCACGAAACGCCACCTGCTCGGCCTGGCCGCGGGCCTCGCGATGGCCGCGATCGCCGGCACCGCTCAGGCCCAATCGGCGCTGGACAACGTGATGAAGTCGCGCCAGATCCGGATCGCGATCCCGACGGACTTCCCGCCCTACGGCTTCGTCGGCGTGGACATGCAGCCCCAGGGCCTGGACGTCGACATGGCCGGCTACATCGCCGCGAGGCTCGGCGTGAAGCTGGAGCTGGTGCCGGTGACCAGCGCCAACCGCATCGCCTACCTGCAAAGCCGCAAGGCCGACCTCGTGATCTCGACGCTGGGCAAGAACCCCGAGCGCGAGAAGGTGATCGACTTCAGCGCCGCCTACTCGCCGTTCTTCCAGGGCGTCTTCGCGCCGCGTTCGATCGCCGTCGCCTCGCTGCAGGACCTGGCCGGCAAGAGCATCGCCGTCACGCGCGGCGCGATCGAGGACCAGGAGCTGACGCGTCTGGCGCCGGCCGGCACCGACATCCGCCGCTTCGAGGACAACAACGCCACCGTCTCGGCCTTCGTCTCGCGCCAGACCCAGCTCATCGCCACCGGCGTGTCGGTGGCCGAGACGCTGATGCAGCGCAATCCGCAGCTCGGCGCCGAATACAAGCTGCTGCTCAAGGACAGCCCGAACTACATCGGCATCGCCAAGGGCGAAGACGCGCTGCGCGCCAAGGTCAACGAGGTCATCGCCCAGGCCAAGGCCGCCGGCGAGCTCGACAAGCTGGCGCAGAAGTGGCTGAAGCGCCCGGCGGGCAACCTGCCGCAATAAGGCCCGCGAGCGCGAGCGCACGATGTCCGTCGAGTTCGACTTCCTGGCCGTCCTGGCCGACTGGCCGCTGCTGCTCGAGGGCGCGGCGTGGACGCTGGGCCTGACCGCGGTGTCGGCGGTGCTCGGCGTGGGGCTGGGCATCGCCTGCGCCTGGGCGCGCACCGAGGGCGCGGCGCCGCTGCGCTGGGCGGTGGGCGGCTACGTGGAGCTGATCCGCAACACGCCGTTCATCGTCCAGCTGTTCTTCGTCTTCTTCGGCCTGCCGGCGCTGGGCCTGCGGCTGACGCCGGAGTGGTCCAGCGTCATCGCGATGGTGCTCAACCTGGGCGCCTATGCCGCTGAGATCGTGCGCGCCGGCATCGCCGCCACGCCGCGCGGCCAGGTCGAGGCGGCGCTGAGCCTGGCGCTCACGCGCGCCCAGACCTTCGTGCACGTCGTGCTGCCGCCGGCGCTGCGCCGCGTCTGGCCGGCGATGGTCTCGCAGATCATCATCGTGATGCTGGGTTCGGCGGTCTGCGGCCAGATCGCCACCGAGGAGCTCAGCTACACCGCCAACCTCATCCAGAGCCGCAACTTCCGCGCCTTCGAGGCCTTCATCGTCGCCACGCTGATGTACCTGGCGATGGCCGTCGCGGTGCGCCATCTGCTGGACCGCATCGGCCGGCGCCTGCTGTTCGGAGGCCGGCGCTGAGCGCCGGGGGCACGCATGGTCGAGTTCACCCTCTGGGACATCCTGCGCAACCTGCTGCTGGCGGCACGCTGGACGGTGGCGCTGTCGCTGATCGCCTTCGTCGGCGGCGGCCTCGTCGGCCTGGCGCTGCTGCTGCTGCGCTCGCTGGACCGGCCCTGGCTGCAGCTGGCGGTGCGCGCCTACGTCCAACTGTTCCAGGGCACGCCGCTGCTGATGCAGCTCTTCCTGGCCTATTTCGGCCTGGCGCTGCTGGGGCTGGACACCTCGCCGTGGTTCGCCTCGGCGCTGGCGCTGACGCTCTACGCCAGCGCCTTCCTCACCGAGATCTGGCACGGCTGCGTGCGGGCCGTGCCGCGCGGCCAATGGGAAGCGGCGCAGAGCCTGGCGCTGAACTACCTGGAGCAGATGCGCCACGTCGTGCTGCCGCAGGCCGGGCGGCTGGCGATCGCGCCGACGGTCGGTTTCCTGGTCCAGGTCATCAAGGGCACGGCGCTGGCGTCGGTCGTCGGCTTCGTCGAGCTGACCAAGGCCGGCACGATGATCACCAACGCCACCTTCCAGCCCTTTCTGGTCTACGGCTGCGTCGCGCTGCTGTACTTCGCGCTCTGTTTCCCGATCAGCCACTACTCCCGCGTCATCGAGGCCAAGCTGCATGTCAAGCATTGAAACGGCGAGCGCGCCGGCGGTCAGCATCCGGGGGCTGCGCAAGTCCTATGGCCCGAACGAGGTGCTCAAGGGCATCGACCTCGAGGTCAGTCCCGGCGAGGTCATCGCCATCATCGGCAAGAGCGGCTCGGGCAAGAGCACGCTGCTGCGCTGCATCAACGGGCTGGAGACCTTCCAGAACGGCGAACTGCAGGTTCAGGGCCAGCCGCTGCTGCATCACGACGCCCGGGCGATGCGCGAGCTGCGCCGCCAGGTCGGCATGATCTTCCAGCAGTTCAACCTGTTCCCGCACCTGAACGTCGGCCGCAACGTGATGCTGGCGCCGGGCCTGGTCAAGAAGGACAGCGGCCCGGCGCTCGAGGCGCGCGCACGCCAGCTGCTGGAGCGCGTCGGGCTGGGCGACAAGTTCGCGGCCTTCCCGGACCAGCTCTCAGGCGGCCAGCAGCAGCGCGTGGCAATCGCGCGCGCGCTGGCGATGGAGCCCGGCGTGCTGCTGTGCGACGAGATCACCTCGGCGCTGGACCCGGAACTCGTCGGCGAGGTGCTCAACGTCGTCGAGCGCCTGGCGCAGGAGGGCATGACGCTGCTGATGGTCACGCACGAGATGGGCTTCGCGCGCAAGGTCAGCGACCGCGTGATCTTCATGCACCAGGGTCAGGTGCACGAAATGGGGCCGCCGGCCGAACTGTTCGCCGCGCCGCGCACGCCCGAACTGCAGCAGTTCCTGGCGTCCATCCACTGACGCGGCGGGCGCTCAGCTGCCGCTTTCGAGCCTGAACACCGCCACCGACTCCACCAGTTGGGCCGACTGCTGACGCAGGCTGGCCGCTGCCGCGGCGCTCTGCTCGACGAGCGCGGCGACGATCTCGTGCATGCGCGTGCCGGCCTGGTCGACCAGTCCGGCGCCCGATTCGGTCTGCTCGACGCTGCTCGCGATCAAGCACTTGATCTCGCGTGCCGCAGCCGCCGCGCGCTGCGCCAGGCTGCGCACCTCCCCGGCGACGACGGCAAAGCCGCGGCCCTGCTCGCCGGCACGCGCCGCCTCGACGGCAGCGTCGAGCGCCAGGATGTTGGTCTGGAAGGCGATGCCGTCGATGACGCCGGTGATGTCAGCGATACGCTTGCTGCTGTCGCTGATGCCGCGCATCGTCTCGACGGCGCGGGCGACGACCTCGACGCCAGCGCGCGCCACGTTGCTCGCGTCCCGGGCCAGGCCGTTGGCGCGGGCGGCGCTCTCGGCGTTCTGGCGCACGGTGGACCCCAGTTCGTCCATCGTCGCCGCCGTCTGCTCCAGTGCGCTGGCCTGCATCTCGGTGCGCTGGCTGAGGTCAGCGTTGCCGGTGGCGATTTCGGCGGCGCCGGTGGCCATGCTGTCGACGTTGCGGCGCACGTTCTGCACGATCTCGGCGAGACGGTCGCGCATCACGCCGATGGCCGACATCGCACTGGCCACGTCGCCTTCGGCCTTCGGCACCTGTACCGCCAGGTTGCCTTGCGCGATCTCGCCGGCCACGCGCACCACATCGGCTCGGCTCGCCGCCGAGCTGGCGCACCAGGCCGCGGGTGATCAGCAGCGCCATCGCGACGCCGAGCCGCGCCGGCGGCACGCCGAGATGGTCGACAATCCCGGGGTTTCGCGCCGCGCCCTGCAGAAGAACGATAAGTCCTTGATCCGCATGAACAAACCCGACGCCCCCGAGCACACGCCGATGATGGCGCAGTACCTGCGCATCAAGGCCGAGTTCCCCGACACGCTCGTCTTCTACCGGATGGGCGACTTCTACGAGCTGTTCTACGACGACGCCCGGCTCGCCAACCGGCTGCTGGACATCACGCTGACGACACGCGGCCAGAGCGCCGGCGAGCCGGTGGTGATGGCCGGCGTGCCGGTGCATTCGGTCGACAGCTACCTGGCGCGGCTGCTGAAGTGCGGCCAGGCGGTCGCGGTCGCCGAGCAGGTGGGCGAAGTCGGCGCGAGCAAGGGCCCGGTCGAGCGCAAGGTGGTGCGTGTCGTCACGCCGGGCACGGTCACCGACAACGAACTGCTGGCCGAACGCTCCGACACGCTGCTGCTGGCGGTGCACCGCCAGCGCAACAGCTGGGGCCTGGCCTGGCTGGGGCTGGCCAGCGGCGAACTCGGCCTGACCGAATGCAGCGAGCGTGAACTGGCCGCCTGGCTGGCGCGGCTGCAACCGGCCGAACTGCTGCACGACGGCGAAGGGCTGCCCGCGGCACTGGCGCAGGCCAGCTGCGCCCGCACCGCGCGCCCGGCCTGGCAGTTCGACAGCACGCTGGGCGAACGCAAGCTGCGCGAGCAGTTGCAGGTGGCGACACTGGCCGGCTTCGGCGCCCAGGAGCTGAAGGTCGCGCACGCCGCCGCTGCGGCGCTGCTGAGCTTCGCGGAGCACACCCAGGGCCGCGCGCTGGCGCATCTGCGCACGGTGGCGGTGCCGCGCTCCAGCGAACTGCTCGAACTGCCGCCG
Source organism: Rubrivivax gelatinosus (assembly GCF_016583785.1). GTDB lineage: Bacteria > Pseudomonadota > Gammaproteobacteria > Burkholderiales > Burkholderiaceae_C > Rubrivivax > Rubrivivax gelatinosus_B. The sequence goes on from NZ_NRRU01000003.1 coordinate 6,643, forward strand.
GCGACGCACCGCAACCTCGAACTGGTGCAGACGCTGCGCGGCGAAGACAGCCCGACGCTGCTGTCGCTGCTGGACAGCTGCCGCAGCGGCATGGGCAGCCGCCGGCTGCGCCACTGGCTGACGCACCCGCGGCGCGAGCGCAGCGAAGCGCGTGCACGCCACGACGCGATCGCCTGCCTGATCGGCGAGGGTTTCGAGCCGCTGCGCGAAGCGCTGCGCGGCGTCAGCGACGTCGAACGCATCACTGCCCGCGTCGCGCTGCGCCAGGTGCGCCCGCGTGAACTGGCCGGGCTGCGCGCCACGCTCGCCGGCCTGCCGGCGCTGCGTGCCGCGGCCCCGGCCGGCAGCGCGCTGCTGGCCGAGTGGCAGGCGGCGCTGTCACCCGACGAGCAGCTCGCCAACATCCTGTCGGCGATAGCCGACGAGCCGGCGGTGATGCTGCGCGACGGCGGCGTCATCGCGCCCGGGGTCGACGCCGAACTCGACGAGCTGCGCGCGATCAGCCAGAACTGCGACGCCTTCCTGCTCGACCTGGAAGCGCGCGAGCGCGCTCGCACCGGCATCACCAACCTGCGCGTGCAGTTCAACAAGGTGCACGGCTTCTACATCGAGGTCACGAGTTCCGGCCGCGACAAGGTGCCGGCCGACTACCAGCGCCGCCAGACGCTGAAGAACGCCGAACGTTTCATCACGCCCGAGCTGAAGGCCTTCGAGGACAAGGCGCTGTCGGCGCAGGAACGGGCGCTCGCGCGCGAGAAGTGGCTCTACGAGCAGGTGCTGGACGCGCTGCAGCCGCAGCTGCCGGTGCTGACGGCGCTGGCGCGCGCGCTGGCTTCGCTGGACGCGCTCGCGGCGCTGGCCGAACGTGCGACGACGCTGGGCTGGTGCCGGCCCGAGTTCGTGCCCTACCCCTGCATCGAGATCGAAGCCGGCCGCCATCCGGTGGTCGAGGCCCGGCTGCGCGAGACCGGCGCCGGCCCCTTCATCGCCAACCACTGCCGGCTCGACGCGAAGACCCGGCTGCTCGTCATCACCGGCCCGAACATGGGCGGCAAGAGCACTTTCATGCGCCAGGTGGCGCTGATCGTGCTGCTGGCGGCGATGGGCTCCTACGTGCCGGCCAGCGCCTGCCGGCTCGGGCCCATCGACGCGATCCACACCCGCATCGGCGCCGCCGACGACCTGGCCAACGCCCAGTCGACCTTCATGCTGGAGATGACCGAAGCCGCGGCCATCGTGCACACCGCGACCGAACACAGCCTGGTGCTGATGGACGAGATCGGCCGCGGCACCAGCACCTTCGACGGCCTGGCGCTGGCCGCGGCCATCGCGACCCAGCTGCACGACCGCAACCGCAGCTTCACGCTGTTCGCGACCCACTACTTCGAGCTGACCGAGTTCCCGGCCGGGCACGAACGGGCGCTGAACCTGCACGTCGGCGCGGTCGAGAGCGGCCACGACATCGTCTTCCTGCACCAGATCGAGCCCGGCCCGGCCAGCCGCAGCTACGGCGTGCAGGTGGCGCGGCTGGCCGGCATGCCGGCGGCGCTGATCCGCCAGGCGCGCTCGACGCTGGAGGCGCTGGAAGCCAAGGCCCAGGCCGGCCAGGCGCAGGTCGACCTGTTCGCGGCGCCGCCGGCCGCGGCCCAGCCCGAGCCCTCGGCGGTGGAAGCGGCACTGGCGACGATAGACCCCGACCGGCTGGCGCCGCGCGAGGCGCTGGACGCGCTTTACAAGCTGAAGGCGCTGCTGGGCTGAAACCCGGGCGCGGTGCGCCGCGTGCCGAAGTCACGGCGCCGCACGCCACCCCCCGCCGCCCCGGCGGCGGGGAAGCGCGCGCCGCACGACGGGCTGTTACGCTTCGCGCCTCGTTCTTCCGCTGCCCGGGCAACCCCGCCCGCCCCCAGGCATGACCTACTGCGTCGGCATCCGGCTCGAAGCCGGACTCGTCTTCCTCTCCGACTCGCGCACCAACGCGGGCCTCGACCAGATCAGCACCTATCGCAAGATGATGATCTACGAGCGCCCCGGCGACCGCTTCATGGTGATGCTGTCGGCCGGCAACCTGAGCATCAGCCAGAGCGTGCGCGAGATCCTGCAGGTCGAGAAGCTGGACAACGGCGACGAGGAGCCGCTGACGATCTGGAACGCCCGCAGCATGTTCGACGCCACGCGTGTGCTGGGCAGCGCGGTGCGCCGCGTCTACCAGCAAGACGGCCCCTCGCTGAAGGCTGCCGGCGTCGACTTCAACGCCAGCATGATCTTCGGCGGCCAGATCCGCGGCGAGGCGATGCGCATGTTCCTGGTCTATTCGGCCGGCAACTTCATCGAGGCCACGCGCGAGACCTGCTTCTTCCAGGTCGGCGAGAGCAAGTACGGCAAGCCCATCCTGGACCGCGTGCTGACACCGGAAACGCCGCTGGCCGAAGCCGCCAAGTGCGCGCTGGTGTCGATGGACTCGACGCTGAAGTCCAACCTCTCGGTCGGCCTGCCGCTGGACCTTGTGGTCTACCGCGCCGGGGCACTCGCCGCGCCCGACCACGTGTGCATAGACGAGCACAACCCGTACTTCCGCATGATCCGCAGCACCTGGGGCCAGCGGCTGCGCGAGGTTTTCGAGTCGATAGACGACCCGCGCTGGGACGGCGGCGACGCCGCGCACCCGCTGCTGAGCCGGCATGCGCGTTACGAGCCGATGCGCAAGATCAGCCACCCCGGTGAGCGGATAGTGTGAGCCCCGGCCGCCTGGCGGCCGCCCCCTGGGGGCTACCTGACCGGACCGGGGGACCCGGATCCGGTCAGGCGCGTTAACACCGCCGCTCCCCCTGGTCGCCTGTGGCGACCTGTCCCCGCGGGGGATATCCGGGCTCGCTGTCGCTCAGCTGTCCCGCCGGAGACCTGGTCCGCGCCCCGCTTGTCGACGATCATTCGCCCGTCACGGAAACCGGAGATGGCCACGCAGCAGTTTCCCATCGTCTTCTCGCACGCCAACGGCTTTCCGGCCGGGACCTATCGCGTGCTGTTCGAGCACTGGCGTGCCGCCGGGCGCGAGGTGCTGGCCGTGCCGCGTTACGGCCACGACCCGCGCTACCCCGTCACCGGCAACTGGCCGCACATCCGCCAGCAGCTGCTCGACTTCGTCGAACAGGCGGCGCCCGGGCGGCGCGTGCACTTCGTCGGCCATTCGCTGGGCGGCTACCTGAGCCTGATGGCGGCCTGCAAACGCCCCGACAGCGCCGCCGGTGTCGTGATGCTCGACTCGCCGGTGCTCGCCGGCTGGCGCGCACACAGCGTGCAGGTGGCCAAGGCGACGCGGCTGATCGGCCGCATCTCGCCCGGCAAGGTGTCCCAGGCACGGCGCCAGCACTGGCCCACGGCCGAGGCGACGCTGCAGCATTTCGCGCAGAAGTCGGTGTTCGCCCGCTGGGACCCGCGTGTGCTCGCCGACTACGTTGCCAGCGGCACCGAACCCGACCCGGCCGGTGGTGTGCGCCTGGCTTTCCACCGCGACGTCGAGACGCGCTTCTACAACACGCTGCCGCACCACCTGGGCGAACTCGTGCGCCGGCATCCGCCGCGCTGCCCGGTGGCCTTCGTCGGCGGCACGGTCTCGGCCGAGGTGCGCCAGGTCGGCATGGCGGCGACACGTGCCGTCTGCCGCGGCCAGGTCGAGTGGATCGCCGGCAGCCACCTGGTGCCGATGGAGCAGCCGATCGCCGTCGCCGACGCGGTGCTGGCGCGGCTGGCTGCGGCCGAGGCGGCGGCATGAAGACCTTGCCGCTGCGGCTGGTGCCCGGTGCCGACCTGCGGCGTGAACTGGAGGCGGCGCTCGCGGCCCACGGCGTCGAGGCGGGTTTCGTGCTGCAGGGCATCGGCAGCCTGCAGCCGGCGGTGCTGCGCCTGGCCGGGGCCGAGGCGACGGTGTCGCCCGCAGGCAGTGTCGAGCTGCTGACGCTGGCCGGCAGCGTGGGCCCCGGCGGTTCGCACCTGCATGCCAGTGTCTCGGATGCGGCGGGCCGCGTGCTCGGCGGCCACCTGGGCTACGGCTCTGTCGTGCACACGACGGCCGAAGTGCTGCTGGCGCTGCTGCCCGACTGGGCTTTCAGCCGCGAACCCGACGCGACGACGGGCTACGCGGAACTGGTGGTCCGCCAGCGCTGAACGCTCAGGCGGCCGGCTGGCTGGCGGCGGCCATCACCGGCGCCGCGGCAGTGGCCTGGGGCGAGGCCAGGAAGTCCACGCTCTGCAGCACGCCCAGGGTCATCATGGCAGCCAGACCGAAGGCGGCGGCACGGGCGACGATGCTGTCTTTCATTTCGCTTCTCCATCGGGTGACGTTGTCGATGGAGTGAACTCTAGGCAGCACCCCGGCGTGCCGCGAGCCGCTTGCGACGAAGCGCCGGGCGCCGGCGACGAACTGCAGCCGGCGCCGCTTCAGCCGCGCCAGACGACGCACTCGCCGTGGCGCGGCGGCGCCGGCCAGTCGCGTGCGGCGAAAGCGCTGCAGCCCGGCTGCACCGAACGCAGCGTATTGAGCCAGCCGGCGTGGCCGACGAGCAGGCGCACGCCGCGCTGCGCACCGGCCCAGGCGTGCACCCGCGCGGCCAGCGCCTGCAGCGGCTCGCCGCCGCCCGGGGCGTAGGTCCAGAGTTCGTCCTGCCAGCGTTCGACCTCCTCCCAGGCGATCTCGCTCCACAGCCGCCCGTCCCAGGTGCCGAAGTCGAGTTCGACCAGGCGTGCGTCGACCTCGACGCGCCAGCCCCAGCGCCGCAGCCAGCGGCCGACGTCGCGGCAGCGCGCCAGCGGCGACACCACGGCTTCGTGCGGCAGGCCGTGGCGCCGCGCCGCGGCGCGGATGCGGTGCGCCAGGCGTTTGGCGCGGCGCCGGTCCACCGGCAGGTCGGTACGGCCCAGGCAGCGCCCGGCGGCGCCGAGCACACGCGGATGGCGCCAGGCCCAGAGTTGTGCGCCTTCAGCCATGCTGCATGCCCGCCAGGAAACAGAGATAGACCGCGAGTTCGGCGACCTGCTGGGCCGCGCCCAGCGTGTCGCCGGTGTAACCGCCCAGGCGCTTGGACAGCCAGCGCGCCGCCAGCAGCGTCACCGCGCCGACGACCAGCGCCGCCACCGTCGTGTGCGCCAGGTCCAGCCGCCACAGCACCGCCGCGGCACCGGCGGCCGCGCACCAGAGCACGACGATGGCCAGCGTGCCCCAGCTCGCCTGCTGCGCCAGCGGTTTGGACTTGGCGTGTTCCAGGTCGCCGGCGTAGCTCAGCAGCCGCAGCAGCAGCACCGGCACCGCACGCGACCAGGCGTGCGCCAGCGGCAGGATGGCCAGGGTCGCGAGGAAGTCGCGTGTCGCCAGCCCGTGCAGCGCCGCGGCCTTCAAACCGAGCATCGCGACCAGGCCGCAGGCGCCGTAGCTGCCGATGCGCGAGTCCTTCATGATCGCCAGCGCCTTCTCGCGGCTGACGGCGCCGCCGAGCGCGTCGCAGGTGTCGGCCAGGCCGTCCTCGTGGAAGGCGCCGGTCATCCAGACGGTGGCCAGCATGGACAGCCCGACCGCCACCGGCGCCGGCCACAGCGGCGCGGCGAACCACAGCACCGCGGTGCCGAAGCCGCCGACCACCAGCCCGACCGCCGGGTAGTAGCGCGAGCTGGCGTGCATCAGCTCCGGCCGCCAGCCCACCCAGGCCGGCACCGGCACGCGCGTCAGGAACTGCAGCGCGACGAAGAACAGCCTCAGCTCATGCAGCACTGCTGACCTGCGCCGATTCGAAGCTGGCCATCTGCTCGAGGATCAGCTCGCCCGACTTGATCAGCGGCCAAGCCAGTGCCGCACCCGAACCCTCGCCCAGGCGCAGGCCCAGGTCGACGAGCGGGCGCACGCCCAGCAGCGACAGCCAGCGGCCGTGGCCGTTCTCGGCCGAGCCGTGCGAGAACACGCAGGCGTCGAGCACACGCGGCTCCAGCGCCGCCGCCACCGCCACCGCCGAGGTCGTGATGAAACCGTCGACGACGACCAGGCGGCGCAGCGCCGCAGCCTGCAGCACCGCGCCGACCATGGTCGCGATCTCGGGGCCGCCGAGCGCGGCCAGCGCCGCCAGCGGCGCCGTCGCGTCGGCGTGGCGCTCGAGCGCCCGCTGCAGCACCGCGACCTTGTGCGCGACGCCGTCCGGGGCCAGCCCGGTGCCGCGGCCGGCGCACTGCTCGATCGACAGGCCGGTGAGACGCGCCATCAGCAGCGCCGCCGGCGAGGTGTTGGCGATGCCCATCTCGCCCAGCAGCAGCACGTTGCCCGGCAGGTCGCGCACGAAGGCGGCGCCGTTGGCGATCGCGGCTTCGCACTGCGACTCGGTGAGCGCGGGCGCCAGCGTGCTGTCGGCGCTGCCGTGGCAGCACTTGGCCGCGGCCAGGCCGGGCGCCGGCGCGAAGTCGGTCTTCACGCCGCAGTCCAGGATGGTCAGCGCCAGGCCGTGCTGGCGCGCCAGCACCGAGATCGCGGCGCCGCCGGCCAGCATGTTGTGCACCATCTGCACGGTGACTTCCTGCGGGAAGGCCGAGACGCCCTGCGCGGCGATGCCGTGGTCGCCGGCGAAGATCACCAGCTGCGGTGCTTCCAGCCGCGGGTTCTCGCGTCCCTGCACCAGCGCCATCTGCAGCGCCAGCGCCTCGATGCGGCCGAGCGAGCCCTGGGGTTTGGTCTTCTGGTCGAGCCGGTGCTGGACGCGCGCGGCGAGGACGGGGTCTTGGAGGTCGGGCAGGGAGAACTTCATGACGGCAGGCCGCCGGTGGCGGCACGATCGGTGGAGCGGCTCCGGCACGGCGTTCGCACGCCGCGCCGGAGGGTGTGTCGCAGGACTCGGGTGATGCGACGCCGGCCGTCCCGCGATGCCGGCGCCTCGTCCCGGGTGCACCCGGGACGGTGTTTTCAGGCGAGCAGCAGGCGTTCGAGCGCACCCGGCACGAACGCGTCCTCGATGTGGTCGGCCAGGCCTTCGAACACGCTCTGCAGCGTCGGCACGGTGTCGCCGTAGAGCGCACGCAGCACGTTCGGCGACTCGAACAGCCCGTGCGCGTAGACGCCGAGCACGCTGCCGCGCTGCCAGCCGATGGCCAGGCCCTCGGGGTCGTGCAGCACCGCTCGCGCGGCCTCGGACAGCGCGACGCTGCGGCCGCAGTGGATCTCGTAACCCGCGGCTTCGACACCGGCGAGCGCGCCCCAGGCGCCGTCGGCGGCACCGAAACGCACGCGCGCCGGCTGAACGTGTTTGTCGGCGACGAAGCCGGTGGCCAGCGGCAGCAGCCCCAGCCCGGCGGCCGAGAAGCCGGCTTCGCCGTCGTGGCCCTCGGGGTCGGCCAGCGTCTGGCCCAGCATCTGCAGCCCGCCGCAGACGCCCAGCACCGGGCCGCCGGCGGCGGCGTGGCGCTGGATCGCGCTGTCGAAACCGCGCGCGCGCATCCAGGCCAGGTCGCCGCTCACCTGCTTGGAACCGGGCAGGATGATGCAGTCGGCGCCTTCGAGCTGGGCGGCGTCGCGCACCCAGTGCAGGCGCAGGCCGTCGATGCGAGCCAACGGCTGGAACTCGTCGAGGTTGCTGATGTGCGGGTAGGCGACGATGGCCACGCGCCGGCGTGCCGGGCCGCGGCCCAGCGGCGCCTCGTCGAGCAGGCCGTCCTCCTCGGGCAGGCCGTGGTCGCGCCACATCGGCACCACCGCCAGCGTCGCCACGCCGGTGCGCTGCTGCAGCTGCTGCGGCGCCGGCGCCAGCAGCGAGGCGTCGCCGCGGAAGCGGTTCAGCACGAAGCCCGCGAGCTGCGGCCGCAGGTCCTCGGGCAGCAGCGCCCAGGTGCCGTAGAGGTGGGCGAAGGCGCCGCCGCGGTCGATGTCGGTGACGAGCAGCGCGCGTGCGTCGGCCCAGCGCGCGGTCTGCAGGTTGACGTAGTCGTGCGCGGCCAGGTTGGTCTCGGCCGGCGAGCCGGCGCCTTCGATGATCAGCAGCTCGTGGCGACGCTGCAGCCGCTCCAGGCTGTCGCGCGCGGCGGCGGCGAGCAGGGCGCTGCGTTCGCGCCAGCCGGCGCGCGACAGCCCCGGCTCGACACGCCCGTGCAGCAGCACCTGGCTGGCGGTGTCGCGCTCGGGTTTGAGCAGCACCGGGTTGTGTTCCACCGTCGGCGCCAGCCCGCAGGCCAGGGCCTGGAAATACTGCGCCGCGCCGATCTCGCCCCAGCCGCCGTCCAGCGCCGGCACGACGCGTGCGTTGTTGCTCATGTTCTGCGCCTTGAACGGCGCGACGTCGACGCCGCGGCGTGCAGCCCAGCGGCACAGCGCGGTCGCGAGCCAGCTCTTGCCGGCGCCGCTCGTCGTACCCCAGACGATCAGCGCCCTAGCCTTCTTGTCCATCTCGAATCAGGTTCCCAGGTCGGGCAGCGCCATCGGCCGGGCGCCGCTGCGGTCGATACGCACCGCGCCGCCGAAGGCGTGCACGAGCGCGGCGTGCACGACCGGGTCGTCATGGGCGCCGTGCGCGAGCACACGCCCGCCGCACAGCACCAGCAGCCGGTCGGCGTGCAGCGCCAACGGCAGATCATGCAGCACGCTGACCACCGTGTGCGTGCGCCCGAGGCGGCGGAACAGCCGGGCCAGCGCCACCTGGTGCGGCGCGTCCAGGTGCGTCGTCGGTTCGTCCAGCAGCAGCACCGGCGCTTCGGTCGCGAGCGCACGCGCCAGCAGCACACGCTGGCGTTCGCCGCCGGAGAGCTGCTGCAGCCGGCGGTACTGCCAGTCGCGGCATTCGGTGGCGTCCATCGCCGCGTCGACCGCGGCTTCGTCGCGCGCGCCGGCCGTGCCCAGCAACCCCAGGTGCGGCATGCGGCCCAGCATCACGGTGTCGCGCACGTTCAGGTCGCCGCTGGCCTCGCCGCCCTGCGCCAGCCAGGCCAGGCGCATCGCACGCTCGCGCGGCACCCAGTCGGCCAGGCGGCGGCCGTCGAGTTCGACGGTGCCGCGCTGGTAAGGCAGCAGGCCGGCGAGCACCCGCAGCAGCGTCGACTTGCCGGCGCCATTGGGGCCGACGATGGTCGTCCAGCCGGTGTCGAGCACGCAGCTGACACCCGAGAGCACTTCGCGTGCGCCCAGACGGGCACCGACGTCGACCGCGATCAGGTTCACCGCAGCCCCCGCTTGTGCAGCAGCCACAGCAGGTAGCCGCCGCCGAGCACGGCGGTCAGCACGCCGACCGGCAGCTCCTGGGGCGCGATCAGGCCGCGCGCCAGCACGTCGGCGCCCAGCATCAGCACACCGCCAGCGGCGGCGCTGGCCGGCAGCATGAACCGCTGCGGCGCCGGCGCGAAGCGCCGCACCAGGTGCGGCGAGACGAGGCCGACGAAACCGACGAGCCCGGCCTGCGACACCGCCAACGCCGTGCACAGCGCCAGCAGCACGACCAGCAGCAGCCGCAGCCGCGGCAGCGCCAGGCCGAGACTGGCGGCGCTTTCTTCGCCCAGGCCGAGTGCGTCCAGCGCACGCGCCAGGCGCCAGGCCGGCGGCAGCGCCAGCGCCAGGCCGGCGGCCAGCAGCGCCACGCTCTGCCAGCCCAGGAAACCGGTGGAGCCGAGCATGAAGCTCTGCTTGCCGCGCATCGCGTCGGGCGACCAGGTCGTGATCAGGTCGCTGGCGGCGCCGAGCACGACGCCGACGACGACACCCGACAGCAGCAGCCGCAGCGGCTCCTGCGCGCCGCGCGCCAGCACCAGGGTCAGCGAGACGCCGGCGAGCGCGCCGACGAAGGCGGCAACGACCAGACCGATGCGCGCCAGCCACTCGACGTTGGCCAGCGCCAGCGCGTGGCCGCCGGCGGCGCTGGCCGCCAGCACCAGCACCACGGCCAGCGACGCGCCCGAGCCGGTGCCCAGCAGATAGGGGTCGGCGAGCGGGTTGCGGAACAGCCCCTGTGCGATCGCGCCGGCCAAACCCAGCAGCGCGCCGACCAGCAGCGCGCCGAGGGTGCGCGGGGCGCGGATCTGGCCGACGATCAGCTCCATCGGCACGCCGGCGTCGGTGTCGCGCCGCCAGGCAGTCGGCGAGCGCGAGTGCGGCTTCGCCCATGCGCGGGCCGGGGCGGATCAGCAGCAGGTAGCGCTCAGGGCTGAAGGCGCAGACCTGGCCGGTCTTCAGCGCGCGCATGCTCGTCCAGCCGGGACGTGCCGGCATCTGCGCCGCCTCGCGCTCGACGGCCATCACGACGTCGGGCGAGCGGCGCACCAGGTATTCGGGGTTCAGGCGCGGGAACGGCCCCAGTTCGGGCGGCACGACGTTGGCCATGCCCAGGCGCGTCAGCGTTTCGCCGATGAAGGAGGTGGCGCCGGCGGCATAGGGCGCCGACTCGACCTCGAAGTAGACCGTCTTGCCGCGCAGCCGCGCCGGCACACGCGCCACGGCCGCGGCTTCGTCGCGCTGGATCGCCGCCCAGACCTGGGCCGAGCGCTGCGGCTCGCCGATCAGGCGCGCGATCGCGTCGAGCGAACGGCGCACGTCGGCGTGGCTGTCGCTGTCGAACACCAGCACCTTCAGCCCGAGCGCCTCGAAACGGTCGGCGACACGCGCCGAGCGCGCCGCCAGCACGACGTCCGGGCGCAGCGCGACGACACGTTCGATGCTGGCGTCGTCGAGCCCGCCCAGGCGCGGCAGCGCGTTCACCTGCACCGGCCAGTCGGAATAGCGGTCGACGCCGACCAGGCGCTCGCAGGCGCCGAGCGCGCAGACGGTTTCGGTCAGCGAAGGCAGCAGGCTGACGATGCGCTGCGGCGGCGCGCCGCGCCAGGCGACGCCGCGGTCGTCGTGCAGCGGCTCGGCGGCCAGCGCCACGCCGCCGCCCACGAACACGGCGGCCAGCAGCAGGCGGCGCAGCGCGGCGATCAACGCGCCCCCTTCAGCGGCAGTTCGAGCCCGGCGACCATCAGCGTCACACGCGCGCAGGCGGCGCCGATGCGCTGGTGCAACCGGCCGAGTTCGTCGACGAAATGCCGCGCCTGGCGCGACATCGGCATCACGCCCAGGCCGATTTCGTTGGAGACGAAGATCACCGGGCCGCGCGCCGCGGCCAGTGCCGCGAGCAGCGCCTCGCTCTCGGCCGAGGCGTCTGCGGGCGCGCCGTGCATCGGCATCAGCAGCCCGGTGAGCCACAGCGTCAGGCAGTCGACGACGACCAGCCGCCCCGGCGCCGATTCGGCCTGCAGCGCTGCGGCCAGCGCACGCGGCTCTTCGCGCGTGGCCAGGCCCGGCACGCGCACGGCCCGGTCGGCGCGGTGGCGCGCGATGCGCTCGTGCATCTCGTCGTCGCCGGCCTCGGCGGTGGCGATCAGCACCGCGCTGTGGCCGGGCAGCGCCAGCCAGTGCGCGGCACGCAGCTCCGCGCAGCGCGACTTGCCGCTGCGGGCGCCACCGAGGATCAGCTCGTGCATCGCGGGCCTCCTGCCGGTGGCGGCGTCAGACGCCGCCTTCGTAACGCAGGCCGAGCCAGAACTGCCGGCCCGGGCCGCGGTAGTAGGCGGCCGGCTCGATGTCCTCGTCGGTCGCGTTGAGCAGCCGGCTCTCCAGCATCCAGCCCTTGGCGAAACGCCAGCCGGCCTTCAGGTCCAGCGTGGTTTCGGCGTCGAGCGCGCGGCTGTCGGGGCGGGCCCCGACACGCAGCACGCTGGCGCCGGCGCTCCAGTCGGCGTGGTGCCAGTCGACACCCAGCGTCTCCTGGTGCGCCGCGCGCCGCGGCAGGCGCGCGCCGGTGTCGCTGTTCTTGGCGTCGAGGAAGTCGACCTGGGCGCGCAGCGCCCAGTCGCCCAGCGCCTTGGCGCCGGACAGCGTCGCGCCCTGGAGACGGGCACGCGAGGTGTTGCCGGCGCAGCCATAGTCGAAACCCGGGTCCGGCGGGCAGAAGCTGCGGTCCGGCTGGTAATTGATCAGGTTCTTCACGCGGTTGCGGAACACCGTCAGCCCGGCGCGGTCACCGCCGTCGGCCCATTCGAGACCGAACTCGAGGCTGCGGCCGCGCTCGGGCTTGATGGTGTCGACGCCGTAGTACGGGTACAGCAGGTCGTTGAACGAGGGCGCGCGGAAGCTGTTGCCGGCGAGCGCACGCAGCCGCCACTGCGGCGTCAGCGCGAAGCTGCCGCCCAGGCGGCCGGTGGTCTCGCCGCCGTAGTCGGAGCTGTCGTCGCGGCGCAGGTCGGCCTGCCAGGAGAAGCGGCCGGCCGTGCCCGTCCAGGACAGCACGCCGATGTCGGTGTCGCGCTCGCCCCGGTAGTCGTTGGTCCTGGCGTCTTCATCCAGGCGCTCGACGGCGGCGACAAACTGGCCGGCGGCGGTCTGCCAGGCCAGCTGCGCCAGCGCATGGTCGCGCGTGGTCTTGAAGCGTTGCGGGCCGAAGGTCTTGCTGCGCATGTCGTCGACGCTGCGGTCCACGCGCACCGTGGCCACCAGCCCGGCGGCCAGCGTGCCGCGCCAGTCCAGCGCAGTGGCGTCGACGTCGAGCTTGTCGCGGAAGTCGGGCGCGACGCCGCTGGCGGCGCTGTCGACCTGGGTCTCCAGCCGCGAGCGCAGCAGCGCCAGGCCGATGCGATGGCCCGGCGCGGGCGCGTAGCCGATGCGCAGTTGGCCGCTGTCGCGCGTGTAGCCGTCGTCGTCGGGGTTGTAGTTGCTGAACGGGGCGCCCGGACGCAGCGAGCTGTCGCCGTCATCGTGTTCCTGGGCCAGCGAGGCGGCGATGTCCCAGGCGCCCAGCGTGGTGCTGGCGCCGGCCGACAGCTCGCGCGCGCCGCGGCTGCCGAAGGCGGCGGCGGCGTCGAAACGCACGCCGGTGTCGGCACGGCGGGTGATGATGTTGACGACGCCGCCGACGGCGTCGGCGCCGTACAGGCTGGAGCCGGGGCCGCGCAGCACCTCGACGCGTTCGATCTGGGCCAGCGGCAGCGCCGCGACCGACGGGTCGGCGAGCGTCGCCGAGCCGATGCGCACGCCGTCGACGAGCACGACGGTCTGGCTGCCGGTGGCGCCGCGGATCATCACCGAGGTCGCGGCGCCGGGGCCGCCGTTGCGCGAGATCTGCACGCCGGCCTGCTCGCGCAGCACGTCGGCGAGCGAGGTGGCGGCCGAGTTGCGCAGCGTGTCGGAGTCGATGACGACGACGTCGGCCGCCAGTCGCGAGACCGACATCGGCTCGCGCGAGCCGGTGATGACGATGGTTTCGGCGGATTGCGCCGCGGCGGACGCCGCGACGATGGCACAGGCGACCGCGACGACGGTGCGGCGGTCGATAGGGGGAACGAACAAGATGGCCTCCAGCCGCACACCCCGTGCGGACGGTGATGAAGCAGCCATCGCCGTCGGCCGGACCACGCGCTGAGCGCACCTCGGCCCGGGTCGCGAACGGACTGGGGGCCTCGGGACTCGTGCGCGCCGCCCACCGCGACGCTGGCATCCCTGGCATCGGGCCGGTATCCGGGCTCGCGAGTGCCGGTCTTCGCGTCGATGCGAAGACCGAAGCCGTCAGCGCCTTCCCAGTCCGTAGCAGGACCAGTGGCTGCAATGCTGACCGCACCTCGCCGACCGTTGCGGGGGCAGCGCCGGTTTTGCCGCGTGATCCTCTGGAGGACACGCCGCGCACCGGCTTCCCGTTCAACCCTTCCGACACCTGCCGTGCGGAAGGGCACCTGATGCAAGCGGGGCGGAGTCTAGCACCGCCGCTGTGCCGCCCGACTCGCCCGAGTGGCGCGCCGGCGCGCCCCGGGCCCGTGGGGGCGCCCGCCTATAATCACGCTTTACCACCCGGGCACACGCTTGCGCGTAGCTGCCCCACGCGACATGACCAAGTTCGTCTTCGTCACCGGCGGCGTGGTGTCCTCCCTCGGCAAGGGAATCGCTGCGGCGTCCCTGGCGGCGATCCTCGAATCGCGGGGTCTGAAGGTCACCCTCATCAAGCTGGACCCGTACCTCAACGTCGATCCGGGCACGATGAGCCCGTTCCAGCACGGTGAGGTGTTCGTCACCGACGACGGCGCCGAGACCGACCTGGATCTCGGCCACTACGAACGCTTCATCACCACGCGGATGAAGCGCACGAACAACTTCACCGCCGGCCAGATCTACAAGAGCGTGCTCGAGAAGGAACGCCGCGGCGACTATCTCGGCAAGACGGTGCAGGTGATCCCGCACGTCACCAACGAGATCCAGGACTACGTGCGCCGCGGCGCGGTCGAGGTCGAGGTCGCGATCGTCGAGATCGGCGGCACCGTCGGCGACATCGAGTCGCTGCCCTTCCTCGAGGCCGTGCGCCAGCTGAGCCTGAAGCTCGGCCCGGCGAACACCGCCTTCGTGCACCTGACCTACGTGCCCTGGATCGCCGCCGCCGGCGAGCTGAAGACCAAGCCGACCCAGCACACGGTGCAGAAGCTGCGCGAGATCGGCATCCAGCCCGACGCGCTGCTGTGCCGCGCCGACCGCCGCATCCCCGACGACGAGCGCGAGAAGATCAGCCTGTTCACGAACGTGCCGCACCACGGCGTGATCTCGATGCCCGACGTCGACACCATCTACAAGGTGCCGCGCGTGCTGCACGAGCAGGGCCTGGACGAGCTGATCTGCATGAAGCTGCAGCTGCTGACCAAGCCCGCCGACCTGCGCCGCTGGGACATGCTGGTGAGCGAGGTCGAGCACCCGCAGGCGCACGTCAGGATCGCGATGTGCGGCAAGTACACCGACCTGTCGGACTCCTACAAGTCGCTGAACGAAGCGCTGCGCCACGCCGGCATCCACAACCACGCCAAGGTCGACATCGAGTACGTCGACGCCGAGACGCTGGACGAAGACAGCGTCGCCGAACTGGCGAAGTACGACGCGATCCTGGTGCCGGGCGGCTTCGGCAAGCGCGGCATCGAAGGCAAGATCCTGGCGGCCAAGTTCGCGCGCGAGCACGGCGTGCCCTACCTCGGCATCTGCCTGGGCATGCAGGTCGCGACGATCGAATACGCGCGCCACGTCGCCGGCCTGGCCGACGCCAACAGCACCGAGTTCGAAGCGCAGACCCCGCATCCGGTGATCGCACTGATCGAGGAATGGCAGGACCGCGACGGCTCGATCCAGAAGCGCAACGCCAGCTCCGACCTCGGCGGCACGATGCGCCTGGGCGCACAAAGCTCCGACGTCAAGCCCGGCACGCTGGCCTGGCAGATCTACGGCCCGGTCGTCACCGAGCGCCACCGCCACCGCTACGAAGCCAACGTCAACTACCTCGACCAGCTGCAGGCCGCCGGCCTCGTGATCAGCGCGCTGACGCAGCGCGAGCAGCTCACCGAGATCGTCGAGCTGCCGCAGGCCCAGCACCCGTGGTTCATGGGCGTGCAGTTCCACCCCGAGTTCAAGAGCACGCCCTGGGGCGGGCATCCGCTGTTCTCCAGCTACGTCAAGGCCGCGCTCGAACACCAGGCGCGCCGCGCCGAACCCGCACCCCAAAAGGCCGTCGCATGAAGCTCTGCGGTTTCGAGGTCGGAATAGACCGTCCCTTCTTCCTGATCTCGGGCCCCTGCGTCGTCGAAAGCGAACAGCTGCAGATGGACGTCGCCGGGCGCTTGAAGGAGATCACGGCCGCGCTCGGCATCCCGTTCATCTTCAAGTCGAGCTACGACAAGGCCAACCGCTCCAGCGGCACGTCCTTCCGCGGCCCCGGCATGGAGCGCGGGCTGGAGATCCTGGCCAAGGTGCGGCGCGAGATCGGCGTGCCGGTGCTGACCGACGTGCACACCGAGGCCGAGGTGCCGCTGGTGGCGGCCGCGGTCGACATGCTGCAGACGCCGGCCTTCCTGTGCCGCCAGACCGATTTCATCCGCGCCGTCGCCCAGTGCGGCAAGCCGGTGAACATCAAGAAGGGCCAGTTCCTGGCGCCGCACGACATGAAGAACGTCGTCGACAAGGCCCGCGCCGCGGCGCGGGAGAACGGCCTGGCCGACGACGTGTTCACGGTCTGCGAACGCGGCGCGAGCTTCGGCTACAACAACCTCGTCTCCGACATGCGCAGCCTGGCGATCATGCGCGAGACCGGCGCGCCGGTCGTCTTCGACGCCACGCACAGCGTGCAGCTGCCGGGCGGCCAGGGCACCAGTTCGGGCGGCCAGCGCGAGTTCGTGCCGGTGCTGTCGCGCGCGGCGGTCGGCGTCGGCGTCGCGGGCCTCTTCATGGAGACGCACCCCGATCCGGCGAACGCGATGTCCGACGGCCCGAACGCGGTGCCGCTGAAACACATGAAGGCGCTGCTCGAACAGCTCGTCGCCATCGACCGTGTCGTCAAGCAGCAGCCGCTGCTCGAGAACGACTTCAGCTGCTAAAGACCGCGATGCCTGCCGCCTACCTGCTGGTCGAGATGAAGATCAGCGACCCCGAACGCTACAAGCAGTACATGGCCCAGGCGCCGGCCGCGGTGAAGGCCGCCGGCGGCGAATATCTGGTGCGCGGCGGCCGCCACGAGACGCTGGAGGGCGACTGGAGCCCGGCGCGCGTGGCGATGCTGCGCTTTCCCAGCTACGAACAGGCCAAGGCCTTCTACGATGGCGAGATGTATCGTGCCGCGCGGGAACACCGTCAGGGCGCCACGGACTACTTCAACATGGTGCTCGTAGAAGGCGCCTCCGCCCCCGTCTGACGGACCAGAACATCCATTGAGAGAAAGGCAGACCCCATGAGTGCGATCGTCGACATCGTCGGCCGAGAGATCCTCGACAGCCGCGGCAACCCCACCGTCGAATGCGACGTGCTGCTGGAAAGCGGCACGATGGGCCGTGCGGCCGTGCCCTCGGGCGCTTCCACCGGCAGCCGCGAAGCGATCGAGCTGCGCGACGGCGACAAGAGCCGCTACGGCGGCAAGGGCGTGCTGCGCGCCGTCGAACACGTCAACACCGAGATCAGCGAAGCCGTGCTCGGCCTGGACGCCAGCGAGCAGGCCTTCCTGGACAAGACCCTGATCGACCTCGACGGCACCGAGAACAAGGGCCGCCTGGGCGCGAACGCGACGCTGGCCGTCAGCATGGCGGTGGCGCGCGCCGCGGCCGAGGAATCGGGCCTGCCGCTGTACCGCTACTTCGGCGGCATGGGCCGCATGAGCCTGCCGGTGCCGATGATGAACGTCATCAACGGCGGCGCGCACGCCAACAACAACCTCGACCTGCAGGAGTTCATGATCCTGCCGATCGGCGCGCCCAGCTTCCGCGAAGCGATCCGCTACGGCGCCGAGGTCTTCCACGCGCTGAAGAAGATCATCGACGCCAAGGGCATGCCGACCTCGGTCGGCGACGAAGGCGGTTTCGCGCCCAACGTCGCCAACCACGAGGCCGCGATCCAGCTGATCCTCGAAGCCATCGACAAGGCCGGCTACACCCCGGGCGAGCAGATCGCACTCGGCCTGGACTGCGCCGCCAGCGAGTTCTACAAGGACGGCAAGTACCACCTGGCCGGCGAAGGCCTGGTGCTGTCGGCCGGCGAGTGGACCGACATGCTCGCGACCTGGGCCGACAAGTACCCGATCATCAGCATCGAAGACGGCATGCACGAAGGCGACTGGGACGGCTGGAAGCTGCTGACCGAGCGCCTGGGCAGCAAGCTGCAGCTGGTCGGTGACGACTTGTTCGTGACCAACACCAAGATCCTCGAGGAAGGCATCCGCAAGGGCATCGCCAACTCCATCCTCATCAAGATCAACCAGATCGGCACGCTGAGCGAAACCTTCGCCGCCATCGAGATGGCCAAGCGCGCGGGCTACACCGCCGTCATCAGCCACCGTTCGGGCGAGACCGAGGACTCGACGATCGCCGACATCGCCGTCGGCACCAACGCCGGCCAGATCAAGACCGGCTCGATGTCGCGCAGCGACCGCATCGCCAAGTACAACCAGCTGCTGCGCATCGAGGAAGACCTGGGCGACATCGCCAGCTACCCGGGCCGCAGCGCCTTCTACAACCTGCGGTAGTCGGCGTTGCGCTGGGTCGCATTCGTGCTCGCGGGGCTGCTCGTCGCGGTGCAGGCCGACCTCTGGTTCGGCCGCTCGAGCATTCCCTACACGATGACCCTGCGCACCCAGCTGGCCGCCCAGCAGGCGGCCAACGACGAGGCGCGCGAACGCAACGCGCGCCTCGAGGCCGAGGTCAGCGACCTGAAGGAAGGGCTGGAGATGGTCGAGGAGAAGGCTCGCGCCGAACTCGGCATGGTCAAGCCCGACGAGGTCTTCGTGCAGCTCACGCCTCGACACTGAGTCCCGAAACGACGTGCTCGATGCGGTCCTAGAACCAGCGCAGCCGCTGCTGCGCGTGGCCTTCACGCTGCTTGGCAGCCCGGTGACCTGGCTGGAACTCGTCGCCTTCGCGCTCGGCGTCTGGATGGTGCTGTGCAACCTGCGCGTCAACCCGCTGGCCTGGCCGCTGGCGATCGCGAGTTCGCTGCTCTACGCGCTGCTGTTCGCCGACAGCCGGCTCTACGGCGAAGCGGCGCTGCAGATCTTCTTCATCGCCGTCGCCTTCTGGGGCTGGTGGCAGTGGCTGCGCGGCCGCGGCGAGGACGGCCGCGCGCTGGCCGTGCACCGGCTGGCGCCGGCGGCACGCTGGCGCGCCCTGGCCGCCACCGCGCTGGCGTGGCCGGCGCTGGCGCTGCTGCTGGACCACGCGACCGACAGCGACGTGCCCTGGATGGACGCGCTGCCCACCGTCGGCAGCATCGCCGGCCAGTTCCTGCTCGGCCGCAAGCTGGTCGAGAACTGGCCGGTGTGGGTGGCGGTCAACCTGGTCAGCATCGTGCTGTTCGGGCTCAAGGGCCTGTGGCTGACGGTGCTGCTGTACGCGGTGTTCGCGGTGATGGCCGCCTTCGGCTGGCGCGCCTGGCTGCGGCTGGTGGATGAAGGCCATGGCCGCTGAGGCGCTGGTCGTGGCCATCGTCGGCGCCGAAAGCACCGGCAAGACCGTGCTCGCGCAGGCGCTGGCGCAGCGCATCGCTGCCGAGACCGGCCTGGCCTGCTGCTGGGTACCCGAACAGCTGCGGCTGTGGTGCGAGCAGCACGGGCGCACGCCGCAGCCGCACGAGCAGCCGGCCATCGCCGCCGCGCAACAAGAGGCGATCGAAGCCGCCGCGCGCATGGCCGATGTCGTCGTCGCCGACACCACGGCGCTGATGACCGCGGTCTACAGCCGGCTGCTGTTCGACGACGGCTCGCTCGACACCCAGGCCGCTGACTGGCAGCGCCGCTGCGCGCTGACGCTGCTGACGGCGCTGGACATCGAATGGGTCGCCGACGGCCTGCAGCGCGACGGCCCGCAGGTGCGCGCGCCGGTCGACGCGCTGCTGCGCGAGCTGCTCGCCGCGCACGCCCTGCCCTGGGCGCTGGTCAGCGGCGGGGGCCAGGAGCGGGTCGAGAACGCACTCGACGCGATCGCCCCGCTGCTGCGCTGCCGCACCGCGCCCCGCAGCGGCCTGTTCACGCGCCTGGCCGGCCGCGACGCTGCCGACCGCCCCTGGCGCTGCGAACACTGCGACGACCCGCAGTGCGAACACGCGGCGCAGGCGGCGCGCCGCGCCTGATCACTGCATCGCGCTGGACGACGGCGGCTGGTCGCGCTGCGGCGTGAACAGCTCGCCGACGTCGACGGCGTCGAAGCGGTACTCCTGGCCGCAGAACTGGCAGCCGACCTCGACGCTGCCGCGCTCGGCGATCAGCGAGTCGCTCTCCTCGCGGCCCAGCGTCTTGAGCATCGTGCGCACGCGCTCGGCCGAGCAGGTGCAGGCGAAACGCGGCTGCTGGGGCTCGAACACGCGCAGCGTCTCCTCCCAGAACAGGCGGTGCAGGATCTCCTCGCTGGACAGCGACAGCAGCTCGTCGCGCGTCAGCGTCGCGGCCAGCATCGAGATGCGCTCGAAGGCCTCGCTCTGGCCGATGTCGTCCTCGTTGCGCTTGCCCTGGAGGTTGAGCTCGCCCTCGACCGGCAGGCGCTGGATCAGCAGCCCGGCGGCGACGCTGTCGTCGGCCGCCAGCACGAGCCGGGTGTCGAGCTGCTCGGACTGCAGCATGTAGTGCTCCAGCACTTCGGAGACCTTCTGCAGCGGCTCGCGCTGGTCGCCGTGCAGCGGCACGATGCCCTGGTAGGGCTGCTGCCCGGGCAGCCGGTCCTTGGGGTCCAGCGTGATGACGCAGCGGCCCTGGCCTTGCACGTTGACCAGCGCCTCCAGGCGCGCGTCGTCGGGCACCTCGCCGACCAGCGTCGCGGTGGCGCGGAACGACAGGTCGGGCTGGACCTCGGCCACCGCCAGCTTCACCGGCCCGTCGCCCGAGATCTGCAGCACGAGCGCGCCGTTGAACTTGATGTTGGCCTGCATCAGCGCCGCCGCGGCGCTCATCTCGCCGAGCAGCTCGCGCACCGGGCGCGGGTAGCCGCCGGCGGCCTGGCGCCGGGCGAGCATCTCGCGCCAGCCGTCTCCCAGGCGCACGAGCATGCCGCGCACCGGTAATCCTTCGAACAGGAACTTGGTCAGTTCGGACATCAGCCGATTCGCTCCAGGTGATCGCGGTGGCGAGCCGCGTTGACGACGTAATGCGCGGCACCGAGGCCCAGCCGCGCGGATTGTTCGGGTGTCAGCGTGCGCACCGCCTTGGCAGGCGCGCCGACGATCAGCGTGCCGTCTTCGAAGACCTTGCCTTCGGTGACGAGCGCGCCGGCACCGACGATGCAGCCCTTGCCGATGCGCGCGCCGTTGAGGATCACGGCGCCCATGCCGATGAGCGAGCCGCAGCCGATGCTGCAGCCGTGCAGCACGACCTTGTGGCCGACGGTCACACGCTCGCCGATCTCGAGCGCGATGCCGGCGTCGGTGTGCAGCACGCTGCCGTCCTGCACATTGCTGTCGCGGCCGACGCTGATCCAGTCATTGTCGCCGCGCAGCACCGCTCCGTACCAGACGCTGGCCCCGGCGGCGAGTGCGACACGGCCGATGACGCTGGCGCTCTCGGCGACCCAGGCGAGCGGGTCGATGCGGGGCTCGGCGTCCCCGAGGCGGTAAACGGCCACGGCGGCCTCCAGGCAAAGCGGATAATTTTACGGATGGAGTTGCGAAGCGAAGCGCTCGGGGCCTTGGCCATCGAAGACCCCGGGGCCAAGGCCGCGGCGGCGCTGGCGCTGCACGCGGCCGCGCCGGTGCCCGACACCCAGGCCGTGTTCGTCGCCCCGGGCGCCCTGCCCGGCCGGCCGCCGCGGCCGACGCTGGTGCCGCCGGCCCGGCTGGCGCGCCGCACGCCGTTCACGGCCGAGGGCCGCGCCGCGCTGCTGCACGCCGTTGCGCACATCGAGTTCAACGCCATCAACCTGGCGCTCGACGCCTGCTGGCGCTTTCCCGGCCTGCCCGAGGACTTCTACCGCGACTGGCTGCGCGTGGCCGCCGAGGAGGCGCGCCACTTCCGCCTGCTCGCCGCCCACCTGGCAACGCTGGGCCACGCCTACGGCGACTTCGACGCCCACGACGGCCTGTGGGCGATGGCCGAGAAGACCGCCGCCGACCCGCTGGCGCGCATGGCGCTGGTGCCGCGCACGCTGGAGGCGCGCGGCCTCGACGCCACGCCGCCGATGCAGGCGCGTCTGGCCAAAGCCGGCGACGCGCGTGCGGTCGAGATCCTCGGGATCATCCTGGCCGAGGAGATCGGCCACGTCGCGATCGGCAACCACTGGTACCGCTGGCTCTGCGCCCGCGAGGGGCTGGAGCCGGTCGCGACCTATGCGCGGCTGGCGGCGCAATACGGTGCACCGCGGCTGAAAGGGCCGTTCAACACCGCCGCGCGCCGCGCCGCCGGCTTCGACGACGCCGAACTCGCGGCGCTGGAGGCGCTGGGCTGATGCGGGTTCTCGTCGCCGGTTTCCAGCACGAGACCAACACCTTCGCACCGACCAAGGCCGGCTGGCCGGCATTCGTTGCTGGCGACGCCTTCCCCGAGTTCACGCGCGGCGCGGCGATGCTCGAGCGCCTGGCGCCGACCTCGCTGCCGATGGCCGGCTTCATGCACGACGCGGCCGAACGCGGCTGGACGCTGGTGCCCTCGATCTGGGCCGGCGCCTCGCCATCGGCGCAGATCCGGCGCGAGGCCTTCGAACACATCGCCGCGATGCTGCTCGAGGACGCGCGCCGCGAGCACTACGACGCCGTCTACCTCGACCTCCACGGCGCCGCCGTCGCCGAACATGTGGACGACTGCGAAGGCGAGCTGCTCGCGCGCCTGCGCGCCGTCACCGGGCCGGCGCTGCCCATCGTCTGCAGCCTGGACCTGCACGCCAACGTCGGTGCCCGGCTGCTGCGCCACGCCGGCGCGCTGACGGTGTTCCGCAGCTATCCGCACGTCGACATGGCCGAGACCGGCGCGCGCGCCGCCGGGCTGCTGTCCGAGCTGGTCGGCCGCGGGACCTTCGTCACGCGCTCGCGGCGCCTGCCCTTCCTGCTGCCGATCCACACCCAGTGCACGCTGCTCGACCCGGCCGCCGGCGTCATGGCCGACCTCGCGACGCTCGAAGCGCAGAGCGGCGTGCACCTCGGCCTGGCCTTCGGTTTCCCGGCGGCCGACGTGCCCGAGTGCGGCCCGGTGGTCTTCGGCCACGGCCACGATGCCGAGGCGGTCGAGGCCAACGTGCTGGCGCTGGCCGAGAACCTGATCGCCGAGGCCGCGTCCTTCGCCGTCGAGCTGCCGGACGCAGGCCGGGCCGTCGCCCGGGCGCTGCGCGCGGCGGCCACCGCGACACGCCCGGTCATCGTCGCCGACACCCAGGACAACCCGGGCGCCGGCGCCGACGCCAACACCACCGGGCTGCTGCACGCGCTGCTCGATGCCGGTGCCGGCAGGCGCTTTCCCGGTGCAGTGGCGCTCGGGCTGATGCACGACCCCGAGGCCGCGGCCGCGGCGCACGCGGCCGGCGTCGGCGAGCGGCTGCCGCTGCGGCTGGGCCGCAGCGTGCGCTGCCCGGGTGGCCGCGACAGCGAGCCGCCGGTTCAGGCGCTGGCCACGGTGCTGGCGCTGCACGCCGGCGACGTCGCGCTGGCCGGCCCGATGACCGCGGGCAACACCGTGCACCTGGGGCCCAGCGCCTGCGTCGAGATCGACGGCGTACGCGTGCTCGTCACCAGCGGCAAAGGCCAGCTGATCGACGAGGCGCTGTGCCGTTTCCTCGGCGTCGAGCCGCGGGCACTGAAACTGCTTGTCGTGAAGAGCTCGGTGCATTTCCGCGCCGCGTTCGCGACGATCGCCTCCCGCATCATCGTCGCGCGCGCGCCCGGGCCCATGCCCGCCGACCCGGCCGAGCTGCCGTGGACCCGCCTGCCGCAGGACATCGCGCGGCGCCCTTGACCTGGAGCGCCGTTCGTGCTGCAAAAACAGGCGGACCCACGAGTACACTGCGCGGGCCTCAACCTTCCTGTCCCAACCCCATGACCCAGATTACGACCCGTCGCTTCCTGCAGACGGCCGCGGTTCTCGCGGCCGGCATCGTGCTCGCCGCCTGCGGCAAGAAGGAGGAACCGGCTCCCGTCGAGCAGGCCGCCTCGGCCCCCGCTCCGGCCCCGGCACCGACTGTCTACACCGTCGGCACCGACGCCGCCTACGCTCCGTTCGAGAGCCAGGACGAGAAGGGCGAGATCGTCGGCTTCGACATCGAAGTGCTGTCTGCCGTCGCGAAGAAGGCCGGCTTCGAGGTCAAGTTCGTCAACACGCCGTGGGAAGGCATTTTCAACTCGCTCGGCCAGGGTGACCGCGACATCATCATCTCGGCGGTGACGATCACCGACGAGCGCAAGCAGACGCTGGACTTCAGCGACGCCTACTTCGACGCCGCCCAGCTGATCGCCGTGCGCGACAACAGCAAGGTCGCCAAGTTCGCGGACCTGAAGAAGCTCAAGGTCGGCGTGCAGACCGGCACCACCGGCGACGAGGCCACCACCAAGCTGATCGGCAAGGCGAGCACCAACATCAAGCGCTTCGAGTCGACGCCGCTGGCGCTGAAGGAACTCGAGTCGGGCGGCGTCGACGCGGTCGTCGCCGACAACGGCGTGATCATCCACCACGTCGCCAACAACCCCGGCGCCAAGTTCAAGACCATCAGCGACCCCGAGTTCGCGCCCGAGCATTACGGCATCGCCGTGAAGAAGGGCAACACCGCGGTCCTGGAGAAGATCAATCAGGGCCTGGCCGGCATCAAGGCCGACGGCACCTACGACCAGATCTACGCGAAGTACTTCGGCGCCGCGCCGGCCAAGGCGCAAGCCCCGGCATCGGCCGCGTCGAACTAAGCCGGATCGGCGATGGATCTTCGTTGGGAGATCCTCGCCGGCTACGGGCCGCTGTTCGCCAGCGGCCTGCTGATGACGATCCAGCTGACGCTGGTCGCCATCGGGGCCGGGCTGATCCTGGGCGTGGGCCTGGGACTCGTCAGCAGCTCGGTCGATGCGCCGCAACCCAAGTCGGTCCCGATGGCCATGCTGGTTCGGCTGGCCCGCGGGGTGACGATCGCCTATGTCACGTTTTTCCGTGGCACGCCGCTGTTCGTCCAGATCCTGCTCGTGCACTTCGCGCTGATGCCGGCGCTGGTGCACCAGGACCACGGGTTGCTGATATCCGGTGAGACCGCACGCCTGTTCCGCCAGGAACACGGCGCATTCCTGTCCGGCTGCGTCGCGCTGAGCCTGAATTCGGGCGCCTACATCAGCGAGATCTTCCGCGCCGGCATCCTCTCGATCCACCGCGGGCAGACGCAGGCCGCCTACAGCGTCGGGCTGAACCACGCGCAGGCGATGCGCTACGTGATCCTGCCGCAGGCCTTCCGGCGCATGGTGCCGGCACTGGTCAACGAGGGCGTCACGCTGATCAAGGACTCCTCGCTGGTGTCGGCGATCGGCCTGGCCGAGCTGGCTCTGGCCGCGCGCACCGTGGCCGGCGCCTATTCACGCTACTGGGAACCCTACCTCGCGATCTCCGCGCTGTACCTGGTGCTGACGCTGACGCTGTCGCTGCTGGCCAAGCGCCTGGAGGCGCCCGCGCACCTGCGCGGACGCTGACACCGCCACGCGCTGCGCGCGTCACCAGAGGGCCGGCGCCGACAGGCTTCCGGCCCTTTGTTTTGTCTCTTCCCGGCGAACCCAGCCAGGGACGGAACAGATCAAGCTCCGCCGCGGAGCCGGCTCTGCCGGGCCGCTGGCGGGCAGCCCCCTCGGGGGGTAGCGAGCGCGAGCGAGCTTGGGGGCCTCAGGTCTCGAAAAAGTAGCGTTTGAGGCCGGCCAGGATCATCTCGATCGCGACGGCGGTCAGCACCAGGCCCATCAGCTTCTCGATCGCGGCGACCATCGACGAGCCGAGCAGGTTGCGGATGCGGTCGGCCGCCAGCAGCACGATGCCCGAGACCAGCATCGCCGCGGTCAGTGCGCCGAACCACTGCAGCATGTTGTCGGGCTGGCGCGAGGCCAGCAGCAGCACCGTCGCCATCGCCGACGGGCCGGCCAGCAGCGGCACCGCCAACGGGAAGATGAAGGGTTCGCGCCCGCGGCCATCGGCCGCGTAGACCTCGCCGCCGGTGGCGAAGATCATGCGGATCGCAATGATCAGCAGGATGACCCCGCCGGCCACCTCCAGCGAACGTTCGGACAGGCGCATCAGCGACAGGAAGGCCTGGCCGCCGACCATGAAGACGGCGAGGACGAAGAACGCGATCGTCGCCTCGCGCACGGCGACGCGCCGGCGCCGCACCGGGTCGACACCACGAAGGACGGAAATGAAGATCGGCAGGCTGCCGAAAGGGTCCAGCACCAGCAGCAGCAGGACGAAAGCCGAGAGAAAGTCGTGATCCATGCCGTCATTTTCGCCTCAGGCGTGACACGCCCCATTGCGGTGCACCTGTTGCGTGAAAGCCGCAGTCCGCCGTCATCAACAGGCCATATGACAGGCTCATACCGGGTTTGTCCGAGGCAGCGCCGTAGACTAGCCGCGAACCCCGGAGACAGACTTCACGAAGAGCTCCGCGGTCTAACGTAAAGGACGAAACGACTATGAAGCGCACCCTGATCGCTCTCGCGTGCCTGGCCTCGACGGCCGCTTTCGCGCAGAGCAATGTCACGATCTACGGCCGCCTGAACACCTCGGTCGAGTACCAAAAGAACATCGACACGACCGATTCCAAGGCTGTTCTGCAGAACAACGCGTCGCGTCTGGGCTTCAAGGGCACGGAAGACCTCGGTGGTGGCCTGAAGGCGCTGTTCATGATCGAACACCGCTTCAACAGCGACACCGGCACCGCCGCCACGGAATTCTGGTCCGGTGACGCCTTCGTCGGCCTGCAAACCCCGTACGGCACGGTCCGCGCCGGCCGTATCACGAGCCCGGCGTACTACGCCACGGCCGACTACGTCAGCCTGCACAACCACGACACCGGCACGTCGGAAGACAAGCTCTACGTCGCCGCCAGCTCGCCGAAGAACACGGTCGCCTACCTGACCCCGTCGTTCGGTGGCCTGACCGCTGAATTCGCCGCTTCCGCCGGCGAAGGCACGGACGCCAACAAGTCGTGGCAAGCCGCCGTCAACTACGACGCCGGTGCTCTGCACCTGGGCGCCGGTTACGACGAAAACGACCCGGGCGACAAGCAAGTCGCGCTGCGTGCCCTGTACGAACTGGGTGCCTTCACCTTCGGCGGCTACTACCAGCTGGCCGACAGCGTCGACTTCGGCAAGCGCAACTCGGTCCGTGGTTCGCTGCAGTACACGCTGGGCGCGAGCGAGTTCCACGTCAACGTCGGCTGGGCCGACGACTGGGACGACGTGAGCAAGAGCGGCGCGATCCAGTACACGGTGGGCTACAACTACAACCTGTCCAAGCGCACCAAGGTCTACGCGTTCTACACGGCCGTGGAAAACGACAGCAATGTCGCCTACGGCACCTCGTTCACCGGCAAGGACCCGAGCTCCTTCGCCGTCGGCGTGCGCCACAACTTCTGATCGGTTTCCAACCGACAGCCGAAAGCCGGTCGCAAGACCGGCTTTTTTCATTTCCGCGGCACACACCGCGGCGGTGGCGGGCTCAGCCGCCGCAGGCGCGCAGCGCCGATGCGAAGGCGGCGACGGCGAAGTCGATCTGCGCCGGCGCTATGACCAGCGGCGGCGCCAGGCGCACCACCGTGCCGTGCGTGTCCTTGGTCAGCACGCCTTCGGCCATCAGCGCCTCGCAGACCACACGCGCCGAGGCGAAGTCGGGCGCCAGCTCGACACCGACCAGCAGCCCGCGGCCGCGCACCTCGCGCACGGCAGGGTGCGCCAGCGCCCGCAGGCCCGCCATCAGCCGCTCGCCCGACGCGGCGGCGCGTTCGGCCAGGCCTTCACGTTCCATCACGTCGAGCGCCGCCAGCCCGACGGCCGCCGCCAGCGGATTGCCGCCGAAGGTGCTGCCGTGGTCACCCGGTGTGAACTGCGCCATCACGTCCGCACGCGCCAGGAAGGCGCTGACCGGCAGCAGCCCGCCGCCGAGCGCCTTGCCCAGCGTCAGGCCGTCCGGCACCACACCTTCGTGGTCGAGCGCCAGCCGGCGCCCGGTGCGGCCGAGCCCGGTCTGGATCTCGTCGCAGATCAGCAGCACGCCGCGGCGGGTGCAGATCTCGCGCGCAGCGCGCAGATAACCCGGCGGCGGCACGACGATGCCGGCTTCGCCCTGGATCGGCTCGAGCAGCACGGCGCAGGTGTCGTCGCCGATCGCGGCCTCCAAAGCCGCCGCGTCGCCGAAGGGCACGGTGTCGAAGCCCGGCGCGAACGGCCCGAAGCCGTCGCGGTACTGCGCCTCGCTGGAAAAGCCGACGATGGTCGTGGTGCGACCAGCGAAGTTGCCGGCAGCGACGACGATGCGTGCCCGGCCCGCGGCGATGCCCTTGACCTTGTAGCCCCACTTGCGCGCGGCCTTGAGCGCGGTCTCGACGGCCTCGGCGCCGCTGTTCATCGGCAGCGCCCGGTCCATGCCGGTGAGCATGCACAGGCGCTCGAGGAAAGGCCCGAGCCGGTCGCTGTGGAAGGCGCGCGAGGTGACGGCCAGCCGCCCGGCCTGCTCGACCAGCGCCGCCACCAGCGCGGGGTGGCCGTGGCCGAAGCTCACTGCCGAATACGCGCTCATCATGTCCAGGTAGCGCCGGCCGGCGCTGTCCCAGAGCCACACGCCCTCGCCGCGTGTCAGCACGACGGGCAACGGGTGGTAGTTGTCGGCGCCCCAGCGCCGTTCGAGTTCGATCGCGGGATGAGGCGCGGCGGTGGCGTGCAGACGGTCGTTCATGTCCACACTGTGCCCAAGCCGGCTAGAAATGTGCTTTCCATAAACTGCGCCGAATACCGGTTTAGGTGAAACAATATTGCACCGATACGACGATATTTGAGATCCATGAACGATTTGGACGCCATTGACCGCAAGATCATCGCCGCGATGCAGGCCGATGGCCGGATCTCCAACGTCGAGCTCGCCAGCCGCGTGCACCTGTCGGCGCCGCAATGCCTGCGACGCACCCGTGCGCTCGAGGAACGCGGCGTGCTGCGCGGCTACGGCGCGCGCGTCGACGCCCAGGCACTGGGTTACGGCGTCACCGCCTTCGTCAGCCTGAACATCCACGGCGGTGCTTTCGACCGCGTGCGCGACATCGAGGCGAGCATCCGCGCTTTTCCGCAGATCCTCGAATGCCACACCGTCAGCGGCGACTGCGACTACCTGCTGAAGGTGGTCGCGCGCGACCTGAAGTCGCTGTCGCAGTTCCTGACCGACCGGCTGATGCAGATCCCGGGCGTCGACGACGTGCGTTCGATGATCTGCCTGGAGGAGATCAAGCCGCAGTCGCCGCTGCCGACGGATGGCTGAAATCAGGCTCTGGGGTGGTGGCGCGAATGCAGCAGGCGCAGCCGCTCGCGTGCGACGTGGGTGTAGATCGTCGTCGTGCCGATGTCGGCGTGGCCCAGCAGCAGCTGCACCGCACGCAGGTCGGCGCCGTGGTTCAGCAGATGGGTCGCGAAGGCGTGGCGCAGCGTGTGCGGCGACAGCGGCGCCAGGATGCCGGCTTCGCGCGCGTACTTCTTCACCAGCAGCCAGAAGGCCTGGCGCGTCATCGGCCCGCCGCGCGCGGTGACGAAGAGTGCGTCGCTCGCCTGGCCGCCCAGGATGACGGCCCTCGCCTCGGCGAGGTAGCGCCGCAGCCAGCCGTGCGCTTCTTCGCCGAACGGCACGATGCGCTCCTTCGAGCCCTTGCCGAGGACACGCAGCACGCCGTCGGGCAGGCTCAGGTGCACGCTCTTGGAGCCGACGAGTTCGCTCACGCGCAGGCCGCTGGCGTACATCAGCTCGATCATCGCGCGGTCGCGCAAACCCAGCGGCGTGTCGACCGCGGGCGCTGCCAGCAAGGCCTCGACCTGGCGCTCGCTCAGGCTCTTGGGCACACGCAGCGGCTGGCGTGCCGACAGCAGCCGCAGCGTCGGGTCGCCCGCGACCAGGTGCTCGCGCAGCGCCCAGCGGAAATAACGCTTGAAGACGGTGAGCCGCCGGTTGGCCGTGGTCGCGCGGGTCGCGACATGGCGTTCGGCGATGTAGCCCAGCAGGTCGGTCTCGGTGCTGGCGTCCAGCGCCTTGGCGTGGCGGCGGGCCAGCCAGCCGGCATACAGCGTCAGGTCGCGACGGTAGGCCGCCAGCGTCAACGACGCCAGGCCGTCCTCGATCCAGAGCGCGTCGACGAAACGGTCGATCGAGGCGGCGCTCGCCGCCTCGACCGGGCCGGGCGCCGCCAAGGCGGCGACGTCGACGCCCGCCGTGTTCACTCCAGCGACAGCTTGGCCGTCTGCACGACCTTCTTGTAGACCTCGTACTCGGCCTTGATCTGGTCGCCGAACTCCTTGGGCGTGTTGGCGACGATGAGCGAGCCGGTGTCCTCGATGCGCTTCTTCACGTCGGGCAGCGCAACGGTGGTGCGCACGGCGGCGTTGATCTTGTCGACGACTTCCTTGGGCAGGCCCTTGGGGCCGTAGATGCCGTAGAAGGCCATGCGGTTGACCGGCTCCAGGCCCACCTCCTTGAAGGTCGGCACGTTCGGCAGCACCGCCAGGCGCTGCGGCGCGGCGACGACGATCGCGACCAGCCGGCCGTCCTTGATGAAGGGCAGCGCCGACGGCAGGTTGTCGAACATGATCTGCACCTGCCCGGCGACGGTGTCGTTGAGCGCCGGGCCCGCACCGCGGTACGGGATGTGGGTGATGAAGACGCCGGCCAGGCTCTTGAAGAGCTCGGTCTGCATGTGGCCGATGCCGCCGGTGCCCGAGCTCGCGTAGCTGTACTTGCCCGGATTCTTCTTGACCTCGGCGAGGAAGCCCTTGTAGTCGCGCGCCGGGAAGCTGGGGTGCACGACGATGACGTTGGGCGTCGCGGCGATGTTGATGATCGGCGTGAAGTCGGTCAGCGGGTTGTAGGGCACCTTCGGGTTGATCGCCGGGTTCGATGCCACCGAGGACACGGTGGCGACGCCGAGCGCGTAGCCGTCGGGCGTGGCCTTGGCGGTCTCGTTGGCGCCGATGATGCTGCCGCCGCCGGCCTTGTTCTCGACGACCATCGTCTGGCCCAGCGCGGGCGAGATCTTGTCGGCGATGGTGCGCGCGATGATGTCGGTCGTGCCGCCGGGGGCGAAGGGCACGACCAGCCTCACGGTCTTCGTCGGGTAGCCCTGGGCCCAGGCAGCCAGCGGTGCGACCAGACAGGCCAGGAACAGCGCGGGCAGCGTTCTTCTCTTCATGCGGGCAGTCTCCATCTCGGTGGTGGGTGGGAAACGGGGTCTGCGCCGATTGTGTGTGATCAGGCCGCCGGCTGTCCGAGCAATCCGGCCTTCAGCCGCGTGTCCACGGGGCGATCGCCGAGGAAGATGCCGAGCACCGCGGCGTAGAGGTCCTCGCCCTGCAGGTCCGGGCCGGTCTGGCGATCGTTCAGCGTGAAGACCAGCCCGCGCCCGGGCACGAAGTCGAGGTTGACGACGTCGCCCTTCTTCACCTGGCGCATCGCCTGCACCTGGCGGTTCAGCGCCGCCTGGCGCTGCGCCAGCGCCGGCTGTTCGGCCGCCGGGGTGTTGCGCCGGAAGCCTTTGTCGATCGCCTTCACGAACTCCTTGGCCGGCGCCTCCTGCAGCATGCGCAGCTGGATGCGCTTGGCCCCGGGCGTGGCCAGCACCTGTGCCGGGCTGGTGGCGCGGCGCGTCAGGTAGAGCCCGGCGGCATAACCGTGGATCCAGGCGACCGAACGCGTACCGACGCCGTTGAGCACCAGGTCGGCGTTGCCGACGCGCATCGTCGCCGGGAAGGTCTCGCCGACGATGGTGAGCTGGGCAGCAGCCGGACGGGCGAGCAGGCCGCCGGCGGCGGCGGCGAGCAGGAGACGGCGACGGTTGATCATGGATCGGTCCCGGTTGGTGTTCGGCAGCTTCTACAACGCGAACGCTTGACCCGTCGCCGACCGGGGCGCTGGCACACTGGCGCCCGATGCCCGACCTCCTGCTGCTCGCCCCCGACTTCCTGCTGATCATCGCCGGCTTCCTGATCTGCCGTCACACACCGCTCGGGCGCGGTGTCTGGGACGGTGCCGAGCGCCTGGTCTATTACGTGCTGTTCCCGGCGCTGCTGTTCGGCTCGATCGTGCGCGAGCCGATCGCGTTCGGCAGCATGCTGCCGCTGGCCGGCAGCGGCCTGGCGATCGTCGGCGCCGGCGTCGCCCTGGCCTATGCGCTGGCACTCGTGCCCGGCGTCGATGCGCGGCTGCACGCCTCGGGCGCGCAGACCGCGTTCCGCTTCAACTCCTACGTCGGGCTGGCGGTCGCGGCGCGCATCGCCGGGGCCGACGGCGTCGCCTGGACCGCGCTGCTGATCTCGCTGTGCGTGCCGCTGTGCAACATCGCCGCCGTCTGGCCGCTGGCACGCCACGGCGGCCACGGCTATGCGCGCGAGCTGCTGCGCAACCCGCTGATCCTGGCGACCGCCTCCGGGCTCGTCTTCAACCTGCTGGGGCTGCGCCTGCCCGAGCTGCTGGCCGGCGCGATGGGCCGCGTCGGTTCGGCCGCGGTGCCGCTCGGGCTGATGGCCGTCGGTGCCGGCCTGCAGTTCGGCGCTTTGCGCGAAGGGCCCGGCCTGGCCGGGGCGCTGCTGGCGATCCGCCACCTGGCGCTGCCGGCGCTGGCGATCGCACTCGTGCTCGGGCTCGACCTGCCGCCGGCGCAGCAGGCGACCCTGGTCGCCTTCGCGGCGCTGCCCACCGCGTCCAGCGCCTACGTGCTGGCCACGCGCATGGGCGGCCACGGCGGCTACGTCGCCGGCCTGGTGACGCTGTCGACGCTGGTGGCGATGGCCGGGTTGCCGCTGGCGCTGCTGCTGCTGGGGCTGCTGCGCTGAGCCAGCGCCCAGGCCACGTGTTCGGCGGCGCGCTCGCCCGCGGCGTCGCGGCCGGCGGCCAGCGCCGCCGCCAGCAGCGGGTCGTCTTGCCGGCGCAGCGTATTGCCGGCGGCCACGGCGAGGTTGCGGCGCCAGCGCTGCCAGCCGATGCGGCGTATCGGGCTGCCTTCGGTGCGTTTCAGGAACGTGGCCTCGTCCCAGGCCCAGAGTGCGAGCAGCGTCGGTGCCGCGAGATCGGCGCGCAGGTCGAAGTCAGGCAGCGGCGCGCGGCGCGCGAACTTGTTCCAAGGGCAGGCGAGCTGGCAGTCGTCGCAGCCGTAGATGCGGCTGCCCAGCGCCGGGCGCAGTTCGAGCGGGATGGGCTCGTCGCTCTCGATCGTCAGATAGCTGATGCAGCGCCGCGCGTCGACGCGGTAGGGCGCGACGATGGCGCCGGTCGGGCAGGCGTCGAGGCAGGCCGTGCACTGGCCGCAGTGCGCCGTCTCCGGCGCCGTGACCGGCAGCGCCAGATCGACGTAGATCTCGCCCAGGAAAAACATCGAGCCGGCGTCGCGCGCCAGCGTCAGCGTGTGTTTGCCGCGCCAGCCCAGGCCGCAGCGCGAAGCGAGTTCGACTTCGAGCACCGGCGCCGAGTCGACGAAGACGCGGTGGCCGAAAGGCCCGATCTCGGCCGCCAGACGGTCGGCCAGGCCCTGCAGCCGGCTGCGCAAGACCTTGTGATAGTCGCGGCCGCGGGCATAGATCGAGATCACCGCCTCACCGGGTGCGTCGACGCGGCGGCGTTCGGTCTCGACCCAGTCGGCGGGTGTGTCGCGCGCCAGGTAGTCCATGCGCGCGCTGATCACACGCACCGTGCCCGGCACCAGTTCGGCCGGGCGTGCGCGCTTCATGCCGTGTGCCGCCATATAGGCCATCGAGCCATGGAAACCGGCCTCCAGCCAGGCGCGCAAACCCGGCTCGGCGGCAGCCAGATCGATGTCGGCCACGCCGATCTGGGAGAATCCCGCCTCATGCGCCCAGATCCGGAGTCGCTCGAGCAACGAGGGCCCGTCGACGTGTCGTTCGGTTCGCATCCGTCGATTCTAGAAACCCGCAGCGTCCCCTGGCCCGACGAGGCCGCCTGTGCCGCCTGGGCGGCGGCGCTCGCCTCGCGGCCGGCGATCCGCGACGCCTGCATCGAGCTCGACGGCCCGCTGGGCGCCGGCAAGACCACCTTCGTGCGCCACCTGCTGCGCGCGCTCGGTGTCACCGGCCGCATCAAGAGCCCCACCTACGCCGTCGTCGAACCTTATGCGCTGCCCGGGCTGGCGATCTCGCACTTCGACTTCTACCGCTTCGACGACCCGCGCGAGTGGGAGGACGCGGGCTTTCGCGAGCTGTTCGCGAACCCGGGGCTGAAGCTGCTCGAATGGCCCGAGAAGGCGCGCGCGATGCTGCCGCCACCCGACCTGCGCCTGGAGATCACGCCGCAGGACGACGCCAGCCGCCGGGTGCTGGCCCAGGCCTTCAGTGCGCGCGGCGTCGCGCTGCTGCGATGAAACGCCGCCGCCTCGTCACCGGTGCCGGCCAGCTCGTGCTGCTGCTGGCCGCGCCCCAGCTGGCCTGGGGTGCCGGCATCGTCGCGGTGCGTGTCTGGCCGGCGAGCGACTACACCCGGGTCACGATCGAGTCCGACGGCGCACTCGTCGCCCGGCACTTCGTCACCGAAGCGCCGGAGCGCCTGGTCATCGACCTCGAAGGGCTGGAACTGAGCCCGATGCTGCGCGACATCGTCGGCAAGATCCGCCCCGACGACCCCTACATCGCCGGCGTGCGCGTCGGCCAGTTCCAGGCCCGTGTCGTGCGGCTGGTGCTGGACCTGAAGCGCCCGGTCGCCCCGCAGCAGTTCACGCTGGCGCCGGTGGCCGCCTACCAGCACCGGCTCGTCTTCGACCTCTACCCGACCGAGGTCCAGGACCCGCTGCTGGCGCTGATCCGCGACAAGGAAGCCGCCGAGCGCCAGGCCGCCAAGGCGGTGGAAGATGCGCTCGGCGAGCTGATCGCACGCGTCGACAAACCCGGCATCCCGCAGTCGACGGCGCCCAAGCCGCCGGTGCCGGTGCCGCCGCTGCAGACGCCAGCGCCAGCGCGCGAGACGCCGCCGACCGACGCCGAACGGCGCCGCGTCGACCGCCTGATCATCGTCGCGCTCGACCCCGGCCACGGCGGCGAGGACCCGGGCGCGATCGGCCCGACCGGGCTGCGCGAGAAAGACGTGGTGCTCGCCGTCGGCCTGGCACTGCGCGAGAAGCTCAACGCCGTGCCCGGCATGCGCGTGATGATGACGCGCGACGCCGACTTCTTCGTGCCGCTGCAGGACCGCGTGCGCAAGGCGCGGCGGGTGCAGGCCGACCTGTTCGTGTCGATCCACGCCGACGCCTTCCTGCGCCCCGAGGCGCGCGGCGCCAGCGTCTTCGCGCTCTCGACCAAGGGCGCCTCCAGCACCGCCGCACGCTGGATGGCGCAGCGCGAGAACGCCGCCGACCTGGTCGGCGGCGTCAACGTCGCCACCGTGCGCGACGCCCAGCTGCGCCAGGCGCTGCTGGACATGAGCACGACGGCGCAGATCAAGGACAGCGTCAAGCTCGGGCGCGAAGTGCTGTCGCGGCTGGACCGCGTCGGCCGGCTGCACAAGAAGGACGTCGAGCAGGCCGGCTTCGCGGTGCTGAAGGCACCCGACATCCCGTCGATCCTGGTCGAGACCGCCTTCATCTCGAACCCGGAAGAAGAGACGCTGCTGCGCGATGCCGGCTACCGCACGCGCCTGGTCGACGCGCTCGCCACCGGCATCCGCCACTACTTCGCGAAGAACCCGCCGCTGGCGCGGCAGCGCTCGCTGTAGCGGCGGGCCGCCGCCCTCAGGCGGCTTCGGGCCCGGCGCGGCGCGCCTTCCAGGCGCCGTAGAGCACGAACAGCCCGGGCACCAGGATCATCGCCCAGATGATCTTGCTGAGGTTGTCCTTCACCCACGGCAGGTTGCCGAACAGGTAGCCGGCGCTCGTCAGGCTGCCTATCCACAGCACCGCGCCGGTGACGTCGAACAGCGTGAAGCGGCTGCGCGTCATTTGCGCCACCCCGGCGACGAACGGCGCGAAGGTGCGGATGAACGGCATGAAGCGCCCGGCGATCAGAGTAAACCCGCCGTAACGTTCGTAAAAAGCGTGAGTGCGATTGAAAGCATTCCGATTGAAGAACCTCGACTGGTTCCAGCCGAATACACGCGGTCCGACCACCCGGCCGATCGTGTAGTTGCACTGGTTGCCCAGCACCGCCGCCGCGATCAGCAGCAGCATCGCCAGCGGCAGGTTCATCAGGCCGACACCACACATCGCCCCGACGACGAACAGCAGGGAGTCCCCGGGCAGAAAGGGCATCACGACGACGCCGGTCTCCACAAAGATGACGATGAAAAGCAGCGCATAGACCCAGGCGCCGTAAGCCTGGACGAATGCCGCCAGATGCAGGTCCACATGAAGGACGAAGTCCATCAACCATTGCACATATTCCATGACCCGGGATTATCGACCGCTGGTTATGCTCCCGGCGCAATGACGACACTGGAACAGGCGTCGCCGGACATCGAGAGCCTGGTGCAACGCCGGCTGTTGTGCACGGCCTTGCGCAATGCGACCCGGGGCGTGTGGATGCTGCTGGTCGCGATGGGGCTGGTGGCCGCCCTCGGCTGGATGGCCGGGCGACCGCTGGCCGCCGCCGGCGCGGCGACCGTGGGCGGCATCGCGGCGCTGCTGCGGCGCTCGCTCGCACGCCGCCACGCCGACTCGCCGCCCGCCACCGATGCCGAGCTGGCGCGTGTCGCGCGCTGGCTGGACGCCACCGCGATCGCGGTCGGCACGATGTGGGCCGTCTGCACGGTCGCCGTCTATCCCGGCCTGGACGAGCAGGCGCGCACGCTGTACCTGGTGATGGTCTGCGGCTCGATCGCCTACTCGGCGCAGTTCATGGCGATGGCCGGCCGCTCCTTCGCCTGGCTGACGACGCTGCAGATCGGCGCCATCTGCGCCGTCAGCCTGCTCGTCGCGCCGGTGCGTTCGCTGCCGCTGGCGCTGCTGGCGCCGATCTACGGCCTGGCGATGCTCAGTGCCGCACGCGAGCTGCGGCTGACGATCGCCGAGTCGCTGCGCCGCGGGCTCGAGGCCGAGGCCGTCAACGTCTCGCTGCAGCGCGCCAAGCAGGCGGCCGACGCCGCCAGCATCTCCAAGTCGCAGTTCCTGGCGACGATGAGCCACGAGATGCGCACGCCGATGAACGGCATCCTCGGTGCGCTCGACCTGATGCGCGACACCCCGCTGGACAAGCGCCAGCGCAGCCTGGTGCGCACCGCGGTGGCATCGGGCGAGTCGCTGCTGTGCATCATCGACGACGTGCTCGACCACTCGACGATCGAGTCAGGCAAGCTGAAGCTGGGCCCGGCGCCGATGTCGGTGCACGCGGTCGCCGCGTCGGCGGCGGCACTGCTGCGCTCCACCGCCGAGCAGCGCGGCCTCAAGGTCGAGCTGCAGATCGCGCCCGAGGTGCCCGACGCCGTGATCGGCGACGCCTCGCGGCTCAAGCAGGTGCTGCTGAACCTGATCGGCAACGGCATCAAGTTCACCGAACGCGGCGGTGTCACGCTGCGCCTGAACCCGGCATCGGCGCCCGAAGGCCGGCGCGGCGTGCGCTTCGAGGTCGCCGACAGCGGCATCGGCATCCCGGCCGACGCGATTCCGCGCCTGTTCCAGCCCTTCTCCCAGGTCGACGCCACGCGCAGCCGCAGCCACGGCGGCACCGGCCTGGGCCTGGCGATCAGCCAGCGCATCATCGAGGCGATGGGCGGGCACATCGTCGTCGAGAGCACCGAGGGCCGCGGCTCGCGCTTCGGCTTCACGCTCGCGCTGCCGCCGGCGCCCGAGCCGGTGCCGCTGCACTCGCCGATGCTCGACTCGGGGCTGATGCCGCTGGCGCCGGCACCGGCGCTGCACGGGCGCGTGCTGCTGGTCGAGGACAACCCGGTGAACCGCCTCATCGCCGCCGAGATGCTGAAGACCTTCAGCCTCGACGTCGTCGAGGCCGAGGACGGCCAGCAGGCGCTGGAGCGCATCGACCGCGAGCACTTCGACATCGTGCTGATGGACATCCAGATGCCGGTGCTAGACGGCTACGCCGCCACCCAGCGCATCCGCGAGCGCGAGGCGCGGCTGCGGCTGGCGCGGGTGCCGATCGTCGCGCTGACGGCCAACGCCTTCGACGAGGACGCTGCCCAGTCGCTGGCCGTCGGCATGGACGCCCATCTATCCAAGCCCTACTCGCGCGAACAGCTGCGCACGCTGCTCAAGCAGTGGCTGTAGCCGGGGCCGGGCGGCGGCGCCGGACGCGGCGCGCGACACCCCCCTCCTACAATCCCGCCGGATGACAGAAGCGCCGCCGCCCCGCCGTCCGATCCGCGAACTGCCCGACGAACTGGTGAGCCAGATCGCCGCCGGCGAGGTCGTCGAACGGCCGGCTTCGGTGGTGCGCGAGCTGGTCGACAACGCGCTCGACGCCGGCGCCCGCGCCGTCGTCGTGCGCCTGGCCGCCGGCGGCGTGCGCAGCATCGTCGTCGAGGACGACGGTTGCGGCATCCCGGTCGAGGAACTGCCGCTGGCGCTCAAGCGCCACGCCACCAGCAAGATCGGCTCGCTGGGTGAGCTGGAAGCGGTGCGCACGATGGGTTTTCGCGGCGAAGCGCTGGCCGCGATCGCGTCGGTGTCGGAGATGGCGATCACCAGCCGCACGGCCGACGCCGGGCACGGCTGGCGCGTCGACGCGCGCAGCGGCGAGCTGCAGCCGGCGGCACGCGCCGCCGGCACCACGATCGAGGTCCAGGAGCTGTTCTTCTCGACCCCGGCGCGGCGCAAGTTCCTGAAGAGCGAAGCGACCGAACTCGCGCACGCCGTCGAAGCGGTGCGCCGGCACGCGCTGGCCCGGCCCGACGTCGGCTTCGCCGTCTGGCACGAAGGCCGCGTCGTCGCCCAGTGGCGTGCCGCCGGCATCGAGCAGCGCCTGGCCGACGTGCTCGGGCGCGAGTTCATCGCCGCCAGCCGCACGCTGGAGGTCGCGGCCGGGCCGCTGATGCTGGCCGGCCGCGCCGGCCAGCCCGAGGCCGCGCGCAACCGCACCGACCTGCAGTACCTGTTCGTCAACGGCCGCTACGTGCGCGACCGCCTGGTTTCGCACGCGGTGCGCGCCGCCTACGAAGACCAGCTGCACGGCAGCAAGCAGCCGGCCTATGCGCTGTTCCTGCAGATCGAGCCCGAACTCGTCGACGTCAACGTGCATCCGACCAAGATCGAGGTGCGTTTCCGCGACGGGCGCGCGGTGCACCAGGCGGTGCAGCGGGCGGTGGTGCAGACGCTGGCGGCGACACGCGCGGCGGTCGCCGCGCCGGTGGCCGAGGCCTCGCCGCCCGCACCGCCGGTCGCCGCCCTGCCGGTGGCCGACGAGACCCCGGTGCTCACGCGCCCCTCCTTTCAGCCCTCGCTGCCGCTGGTCGCGCGCGATACCCAGGCGCCGTGGCGCAGCGACGGCGCGCGCAGCACGCCGCAGGGCAGCGGCGGCCTGGCCGCATGGTCGGCGCTGCGGCCGACGCCGGCGGCGGTCGAGACCGTGCTCGAAGCGCCCGCCGCCGCGGCGCGTTCGCTGCCCGAGGCCGAACCCGCCGCGCATCCGCTGGGCGAGGCCATAGGCCAGGTCGGCGGCGTCTACGTGCTGGCGCGCAACGCCCACGGGCTGATCGTCGTCGACATGCACGCCGCGCACGAACGCATCGTCTACGAGCGCCTGAAGCAGGCGGCCGCCGCCAGCACCGCGCTGCCGGCGCAGCCGCTGCTGCTGCCGGTGAGTTTTGCCGCCACCGCGGCCGAGATCGCCACCGCCGAGGCCGAACGCGAAGCGCTGCTGGCGCTCGGGCTGGACGTGGCGCCACTGGCGGCGACGACGCTGGTCGTGCGCAGCCGCCCGGCGGCGCTGCCCGACGCCGACGTCGCCGAGCTCGCACGTTCGGTGCTGGCCGAGTTCGAGCAGACCGGCGCCAGCCGCGCCGTCGAACGCTCGCGCGACGAGTTGCTGGCGACCATGGCCTGCCACGGCGCGGTGCGCGCCAACCGCCGGCTGACGCTGCCCGAGATGGACGCGCTGCTGCGCCAGATGGAGGCCACCGAACGCGCCGACACCTGCAACCACGGCCGGCCGACCTGGCGCCAGCTGACGATGAAGGAACTGGATGCCCTCTTCCTGAGGGGGCGCTGAAGCCGCTGCCGTCACGGCAGCGCCACGGGCCTGACCTAGCGTCGCGATCGCCGGACATGAGCCGGTGACGACCAACCCACAGGAGAGAGCCCGATGAAGTCCCACCCGATTCGCGCGCTGGCCACGGCCGCCGCGCTGGTGCTGCCGGCGCTGGCCGCGCAGGCCGCCCCTTCGGCCGTCATCCCGCCGGCGGCCCAGCTCGGCCCGCGCCCCTTCTTCCTCGTCGACGACATGGCCGACAGCGCGCTGAAGACCGCGCTGCAGGCCTGCGCCGCCCAGCGCAGCGTGTACACCCGCAGCGACTTCGCGATCGGCCACCGCGGCGCGTCGCTGCAGTTCCCCGAGCACACGCGCGAGTCCTACATCGCCGCCGCACGCATGGGCGCCGGCATCGTCGAGTGCGACGTCGTCTTCACCAAGGACAAGCAGCTCGTCTGCCGCCACGCGCAGAACGACCTGCACACGACGACCAACATCCTCGCCACCGAGCTGGCGGCCAAGTGTGTCAAGCCCTTCACGCCGGCCGCCTTCGACGCCGCGGGCAACCTGGTCGCGCAGGCCAGCGCCGAATGCCGCACCAGCGAGCTGACGCTGGCCGAGTTCAAGAGCCTGCGCGGCAAGATGGACGGCTACAACCCGCGCGGCCGCACGGTGGCCGAATACATGGCGGGCACGCCCGACTGGCGCACCAACCTGTATGCCGGCCCGACCAGCGGCACGCTGCTGACGCACAAGGAGAGCATCGAGCTCTTCAAGCAGCTGGGCGTGAAGATGACGCCGGAGCTGAAGTACCCCGCCGTGGCGATGCCTTTCGACGGCTTCACGCAGCAGGCCTACGCGCAGAAGCTGATCGACGAATACAAGGCCGCGCGCGTGCCGCCGGCGCGTGTGTTCCCGCAGTCGTTCTACCTGCCCGACGTGCAGTACTGGGTGCAAAACACCGCCTACGGCAAGCAGGCGGTCTACCTGGACGACGCGGCGACGCCGGCCGACCTGCCCAATGCGGCGGAACTCGCCGACTACAAGGCCCAGGGCATCAACATCGTGGCGCCGCCGATCTTCGCGCTGCTCGCGACCGATGCCGCCGGCAACATCGTGCCCTCGCAGTACGCCAAGGACGCCAAGGCCGCGGGCCTGGACATCATCAGCTGGTCGCTGGAGCGCTCGGGCATCCTGGCCGACGGCAACAACGGCTCGTACTACCAGACCTTCGACAGCGCGATCAAACGCGAAGGCGACATGCTGGTGGTGCTGGACGTGCTCGCGCGCCAGGTCGGCATCCGCGGCATGTTCAGCGACTGGCCGGCGACGCCGGCCTTCTACGCCAACTGCATGAAGTGAGCGCGCCGGGCGCCGGCAGGCGCCCGCGTGCTCAGCCGATCCAGGGCTTCAACCAGCCCAGGCCCTGGGAGGTGCCGCCCGCCACCGCGCCGCGGCGCGGGCGGTACTCGCAGCCGATCCAGCCCGGGTAGCCCAGTTCGTCCAGCAGCTCGAACAGGTAGGGGTAATAGATCTCGCCGACGTCGGGCTCGTGCCGCGTCGGCACGCCGGCGATCTGCAGGTGGCCGACCTGGCCGGTGGGCAGCCAGCGGCGGATGTTGGCCGCCAGGTCGCCTTCGACGATCTGGCAGTGGTACAGGTCCATCTGCACCTTCAGGTTGGGCGCGCCGACCTCGGCGACGATGGCGTGCGCCTGATCCTGGCGGTTCAGGAAGAAGCCCGGCATGTCGCGTTCGTTGATCGGCTCGATCTGCACGGCCAGGCCCAGCTTGGCCGCCTCGGTGGCAGCGTAGGCGAGGTTGGCGACGTAGGTGGCGCGCAACGCCTCGCGCGTCTGGCCGGCGGGCAGCAGGCCGGCCATCACGTGGATGCGCGGGCAGTCGAGCGCACGGGCGTAGGCCAGCGCCTGGGCGATGCCGTCGCGGAACTCGGCTTCGCGCCCGGGCAGGCAGGCGATGCCGCGCTCGCCGGCGTCCCAGTCGCCCGGCGGCGCGTTGAACAGCACCTGCTGCAGGCCGTTGGCCTTGAGCTGGGCGGCGAGCTGCTCGGTCGTGAAGGCGTAGGGGAAGAGGTACTCGACGGCCTTGAAGCCGTCGCGTGCGGCGGCGGCGAAACGGTCGAGGAAGTCGTGCTCGTTGTAGAGCATCGACAGGTTGGCGGCGAAACGGGGCATGGTGGACTCGCGGTCGTGATGCGGGCTCGGCCCGCGGTGTTCAGGAATGGAAATGCCTCACCAGGAGGCACCGAAGCTGTCGCGCAGGGTCTGGATCCGGGCCTCGTCCAGCGGGCAGTGGCAGGCCTCGGGCACCAGCAGCGCCAGGCGTGCGGTCTCCTCGAGTTCTTCCAGCACCGCCATCGCCGCGGCCGGGCTGTCGTGCCAGACGTTGGGGCCCAGCCGCGCCAGCATCACGGCGCGGATGGGCCTGCCGGCGGCGGCGTAGCGCGTGATGGATTCGGCCACCGCGTCGGCGGCTTCGGGCGCGCCCGGGCGCTGGTAGGCGATGTGCGGCACGCGGCCCACCTTCATGACGAAGTACGGCGTGATCGGCGGCAGCAGTTCGCCCTCGGCCGGCACGCTGCCGGCCGCGGCCCGCAGCGAGCACGCGACCAGATGCGTGCTGTGGGTGTGGATGATGCAGCGCGCCGGCTGCGCCGTCGCCTCGCTGGCGGCGTAGATGCGCCGGTGCAGCACGATGGTCTTGCTGCCGCGGTCGCCGGCGAGTTGCCGGCCCTCGGCGTCCAGCCGCGCCAGGCGGGCCGGCTCCAGCGTGCCCAGGCAGGCGTCGGTCGGCGTGATCAGGTAGCCGTCGGCCAGGCGCACGCTGATGTTGCCGGCCGTGGCGTGCACGTAGCCACGCTCGAACAGACTGCGGCCGACGCGGCAGATCTCGGCGCGCGCGAGGTCTTCGTCGAGGAACGGCGTGTGCATCGTGTTCAACCCTGCAGCAGGGTGAAGGCCTTGGTGAAGAAGTCGTCGGTGCCGAAGTTGCCCGACTTCAGCGCCAGGTGCAGCCCGCCCGGCGCTGCCGGGCTGGCCGCGTGGCACCAGGGCACGCCGGGGTCGATCTGGCCACCGATGCGCAGCTGGGCGATGCCCAGCGCCTGCACGCAGGCGCCCGAGGTCTCGCCGCCGGCGACGACCAGCTGGCGCACGCCGGCCTCGACCAGGCCTTGCGCGATGCGCGCAATGGTCTGCTCGACCAGGCCGCCGGCCTGCTCGACGCCCAGCTGGGCCTGGATGGCGCGCACCGCGGCCGGCTCGGCGGTCGAGTACACCAGCACCGGGCCGCTGGCCAGGTGTTGGCCGGCCCAGGCCAGCGCCTCGGCGGCGACGTCTTCGCCGGCGGCGATGCGCAGCGGGTCGATCGCCAGCGCCGGCCGGCCCGAGCGGATGAAGTCCAGCACCTGGCGGTTGGTGGCCACCGAGCAGCTGCCCGAGACCACCGCCTGCAGCCCTTCGGCCGGCGGCAGCTCGGCGGCCTGCGACGAGGGCGCCAGGCCGTGGTTGCCCGGCAGGCCGATCGCCACGCCCGAACCCGCCGTCAGCAGCGGCAGCTCGGCCAGCGCCGGCGCCAGACGCAGCAGGTCGGCATTGGAGACGGCGTCGACGATCGCGATCGCCACGCCCTGGGCCTTCAGCTCGGCGATGCGTGCACGCACCGCGTCGGCGCCCTGCCCCACCACCTGGTAGTCGATCAGACCGACCTTGCGCTTGCACTGCGCCTGCAGCACGCGCACGAGGTTGGCGTCGGTCATCGGCGTCAGCGGGTGGTCCTTCATGCCGCTGTCGCTGAGCAGCAGGTCGCCGACGAAGAGGTGGCCCTTGAAGACCGTGCGCTGGTTCTCCGGGAAGGCCGGCGTCGCGATCGTGAACGGAACATCCAGCGCGTCCATCAGCGCCTCGGTGACCGGGC
The DNA here is from genome assembly GCF_016583785.1 of Rubrivivax gelatinosus. Lineage (GTDB taxonomy): Bacteria > Pseudomonadota > Gammaproteobacteria > Burkholderiales > Burkholderiaceae_C > Rubrivivax > Rubrivivax gelatinosus_B. The sequence goes on from NZ_NRRU01000003.1 coordinate 50,350, forward strand.
CGATGTTGCCGCGCGCCGTGCTGTCGAAGGTCGAGCAGTACTTGAAATAGAACTGCGTCGCACCCTGCGCCTGCAGCCAGCGCAGCGCGGCCACCGACTGCGCCACCGCGTCCTCGGCCGCGATGGTGCGCGACTTCAGCGCGACGACGACGGCGTCGACGTCGGCGTCCAACGGACCGGGCGGCACGCCGATCGTCTGCACGACGCGCATGCCGGCACGCACCAGGTTGTTCGCCAGGTCGGTGGCGCCGGTCGAGTCGTCGGCGATGCAGCCGAGCTTGAGCCGCGAGCTCACGGCGCGTCCTTCTTCGCCGGCAGCGTGATGCCCGGGAAGATCTTGATCACGGCGCTGTCGTCTTCCTTGGCGAAGCCGGCGGTCGAGGCCTGCATGAACATCTGGTGCGCGGTGGCCGCCAGCGGCAGCGGGAACTTGCTCGCACGCGCCGTGTCGAGCACCAGGCCCAGGTCCTTGACGAAGATGTCGACGGCAGACAGCGGCGTGAAGTCGCCGGCCAGCACGTGCGCCATGCGGTTCTCGAACATCCAGCTGTTGCCGGCGCTGTGCGTGATGACCTCGTAGATCGCGGCCGCGTCGACGCCTTCGCGCAGGCCCAGCGCCATCGCCTCGGCGGCGGCGGCGATGTGCACGCCGGCCAGCAGCTGGTTGATGATCTTCACCTTGGAGCCGGCACCGGCCTTGTCGCCCAGGCGGTAGACCTTGCCGGCCATGCCGTCGAGCACCGCACCGGCGGCGGCGTAGGCCGCGGGCCTGGCCGAGGTCATCATCGTCATCTGGCCCGCGGCGGCCTTGGCGGCGCCGCCGGAGATCGGGGCGTCGATGTAATGGATGCCAGTGGCCTCGAGCTTGGCCTCGAGCGCGATCGACCAGTTCGGGTCGACCGTCGAGCACATGATGAAGGTCGAGCCCGGGCGCATCGCCGCGGCGGCACCGCCTTCGCCGAAGAGCACGGTCTCGGTCTGCGCGGCGTTGACGACCACCGACACCAGCGTGTCGCAGGCCGCGGCCAGCGCCGCCGGGTTGGCGCAGGCGACACCGCCTTCACGCGCGAAGGCTTCGGCGACGCCGGGGCGCACGTCGCAGACGTGCACCTTGAAACCGTTGCGGCGAAGCGTCTGGGCGATGCCCACGCCCATGGCGCCGAGGCCGATCACGCCGACATTCTGGCTAGTCATGATGAGGTCGATTCGAGTGGAGGGTCCGTGAGGACGAAGTGCGGCGGATGGGGCGCCGGCTCAGGCCAGCACCGCCCACAGGCCGCAGGTGATCAGGAAGCCGGCCAGGCCGAGCACGGTGGTCAGCACCGTCCAGCTGCGCAGGCCGTCGGCAACGGAGAGGCCCAGGTAGCGGGTGACGATCCAGAAGCCCGAATCGTTCACGTGCGACAAGCCCAGGCCGCCGAAGCCGATGGCCACCGTCAGCAGCGCCACCTGCAGCGGGCTGTAGCCGCCGCCGGTGATGGCCTCGGCCAGCAGGCCGCAGGTGGTGAGGATGGCGACCGTGGCCGAACCCTGCGCGGCGCGCAGCACCAGCGAGATGACGAAGCCGGCGAGGATCAGCGGCAAGTGCGCCGCGGCGATGCTCGAGGACAGCGCGGCGCCGATGCCGCTGGCCGTCAGCACCTTGGCGAACACGCCGCCGGCGCCGGTGACCAGGATCACGGTGGCCGCCGGCGGCAGCGAGGACTCCATCACCTGGTTGGTGTGCGCCATGCTCCAGCCCAGGCGGCGCGCGATGAGCCAGAACGACAGGCCGATGGCGACCATCAGCGCGAAGATCGGCGAGCCGATGAAGGCCAGCACGTTGCGCAGCGCGTCGCCCTTGGGCAGCAGCGTGGCGCCGGTGGTGCCGATCATGATCAGCGCCAGCGGCACCAGGATCAGCGTCAGCACGACGCCGACGCCCGGGGCATGCAGCTTGGCGGCGCCGGGCTCGCCTTCGCCGCCGAAGTTCGCGAACTGCTCGGCGGTGGTCGGCAGCATCTCGTAGCGGCGGCGGTTGAGCCACTTGCTGACGTACTGCGACAGCACGCCCAACGGCAGGCAGACCAGCAGGCCGATGATCGTCACCCAGCCGACGTCGGCGCTCAGCACCGCGGAGCCGCCGACGATGCCCGGGTGCGGCGGCACGACGACGTGCACCGCCAGCATGATGCCGGCCACCGGCAGGCCGAACTTCACCGGGTCCACCTTTGCGGCCTTGCAGAAGCCGTAGACGATGGGCACCAGGATGATGAAGCCGACGTCGAAGAAGACGGGAATCGCCAGCACCAGCGCGGCGGCGGTCAGCGCCGCCGGCACGCGCGTCGGGCCGAGGATCTGCGTGAAGCGGCCGGCGAGGTTCGCAGCGCCGCCGGAGACCTCGATCATGCGGCCGAGCATCGCGCCCAGCGCCACCAGGATGGCAACGCTGCCCAGCGTGCCGCCCATGCCGGCGATCAGCGTGCCGATGATGTCGCCGATCGGCATGCCGACGGACAGGGCGACGAGCAGGCTGACCAGCATCATCGCGACGAAAGCGTGGACCTGCCAGCGGATGATCAACAGCAGCAGCAGGGCGATGCCGGCCGCGCCTATGCCGAGCAGGATGGGGGTGGACATTCGATTTGTCTCCTCGGGCGCTTGGAGTGTGTGGAAGGTGCGGCCGCGTACGGGTGATGGCCGGCGCCATGAACCAATCAGTTCATATGGTCATCGTACAAATTTCAGACAGGTTACACCCTAGGGTTAACCCGTACGCACGTCGTTGAAGCCGGAACGGCGGTTTTGGCCCCCGTTGGGTGCAAAACACGGCGTACAGCGCCCGCCATCGTGGCTCGGCGCCCCGCGGCGAGGCGATCGGGAACCACACGGATACAGGGCGCCGGACGGCGTTGCAGGCAGAACCAGACAAAACGAGTGCGCGCCGCGGCGCGCGGCTCAACCCGGCAGGGTCGGCGGCACCAGCACCGCGGCCAGCCGCGCGCCGTCCTGACGCCAGAAGCTGGCGTCGGCGTGCTGCAGGCGCAGCATCGCGTTGTTCATGTGCTGCGCCGCGGCGTGGCGCGCCGCTGGCGCGTCGCCGGCTTCGATGGCTTGAACGACCGCCTCGTGCTCGCGTTTGACCTGCTCGGCGAACTCGCGGTGGCGGGCTTCGTTGGCGCGCGTCACGCGCGTCACGCCCTGCAGGAACTGGGCGAGGTAGTCCAGCGTGCGGATCAGAAAGGGGTTGCCGGCGGCTTCGCCGATCGCGCGGTGGAAACGCACGTCCTCGACGGCGCCGTCGCCGCCGCTGGTCACCGCGTCGGCGATGGCCTGCAGCGCCTCGCGGATCGCCTGCGCCTGCGCCGGCGTGCGCCGCTGCGCGGCGAGTTCGGCGACCTCGGCCTCGAGCGCCCGGCGCAGTTCGATGATCTGCAGCACCGCCTCGCGCGAGGCAGCCGCCGTCGGCTCGAAGCTCAGCGGCTCGCAGCCGGCGGCGAGCACGTAGACGCCGCTGCCCTGGCGCGAATCGACGAGGCCGCGCGACTTCAGCTGCTGCACGGCTTCGCGCACGACGGTGCGGCTGACGCCGAACTGCTGCACCAGCGCCTGCTCGGTCGGCAGCTTCTGCCCCGCGGCCAGGCCGCCGGAACGGATCTCGGCTTCGAGCGCACTGGCCACCTGATCGGCCAGCTTCAGGCCCGGTCTGATCGTCGAGAAGGAAACCGACATGGACTTCAATGTCTCGTATGGCCGCGGCGGCCGGCAGCGGCCACCGCGGGCAGCCTCTCAGCTGAGCTTCACTGTAACGCGGCCGGCAGCCCGCGCTGCGCCGGGTTCAGGCACTCGCGACGCGGTTGCGCCCGGCCGCCTTGGCCGCGTAGAGCGCCTGATCGGCGCGGCTGATGGTGGCCGAGAAGCCTTCTTCGCCATGGTGTTCGGCCAGGCCGAAGCTCGCCGTCAGCGCCACCCTCTGCTCGCCGACACGGTCGATCGTGCTGACCGCGTGGCGGATGCGCTCGACGATGACCAGCGCCTGATCCAGCGGCGTCTCGGGCAGCAGCATCAGGAACTCCTCGCCGCCCCAGCGTCCGCAGTGGTCGTACTTGCGCAGGCCGGTCTCGACGGCGCGTGCGATCGCCTGCAGCACCAGATCGCCGACCTCGTGCCCGTGTTCGTCGTTGACGAGCTTGAAGTGGTCGACGTCCATGATGGCGACGGCGAAACCGCGGCCCAGGCGCAGCGTGCGGTCGTTCTCCTCGCGCAGCCGCTCCATCAGGTAGCGGCGGTTGCCCAGGCCGGTCAGCGAGTCGTGCATCGCCGCGTCGCGCAGCGCCAGGCTCAGCTCGCGCAGACTGTTCTGGTAGCGGTCGGAGATGCGCACCAGCTTCTCCAGCCGGCGCACCTGCTTGTCGTACTGCTCCACCAGGCTCAGCCGCTGCTCGCGCGCGACGTGGTGGTAGCCGTCGGAGATGCGCACCAGGCGCTCGAGGCGCTCGCGCTGGCCCTGGAAGTGGCCCAGCAGCTGCTCCAGCGGCTCACGCAGCGGGCTGTCGCGCTGCGCCGGGTCGGCCAGCAGCGCCTGGATCGTGGCGACGAGCTCGAGGTCGTCGCCGTAGGTCTTAGGCGGCGCCATCGGCCAGGATCTCGAACGGGAAGCTGCAGTCTTCCTTGAACTCGCTGGCGAGGTCGAAGACGCGGTCGTTGCGCGGGTCGTAGTACCACTGCACCTCGAGCGCACGGCCTTTGGCGAAGGCCTCTTCGCAGATGTCGAAGATGTCCATCATCGCCTTGACCGAGCTGGTGTTCATGTAGACCAGGCGCAGCTCCAGCCGCAGCGGCCGGGTCTCGGTGCCGAGGAAGTCCTCGAGCCAGCGGATGACATCGCCGAAGAACTCGAAGGAGTTCTCCGGATACGAGTCGCCGCGCATCGCCAGCACGCCCTGCTGCCAGCTCGCCTGGATCTCGGGCGTCGACTGCCCGCCTTGGATTTGCAGATCGTTCATCGTGCCACCACCGTCGTTCAGATCACCGCCCGCAGGCTGAAGAAGGCCCGGCCGTCGCCGGCCGGCCGCAGGTCGGCGAGCAAGGGCGCCGCCGACTTGCGCGCCACGTCGATCAGCCCCAGCCCGGCCCCCGAGGCCGCGTCGCCGCTGCGCGGCCGGCGCAGCTGTTCCTTGTAGGCGGCCTTCAGCTGCGCCTTGTCCAGCCCCGCCAGCTCGCGCACACGCTCGAGCAGTGCGCGGCCGTCGTCCTGCTCGACCAGGTTGCCGGCCTGGACGATGTAGCTGCCGCTGTCGTCGCGCGCGACCACCACCGTCGCCGCGCCGTCGAGCTCGCCGTAGTTGCGGCTGACGGCGTAGTGGCGGATGTTCTGCGTCAGCTCGATGTAGACGCCGAACACGTCCATCGCCGACGACGGATGCGCGTGGTCGGCCTGCAGGTAGTTCTTCAGCGCGTTGCCGATCTCCTCGATCAGGCTGCGCGAGATCGGCCCGTTGAAACACAGCAGGATGCGCCCGCGATTGAAGTGCTCTCTCAGACCGAACAAATCGATGGTGTCCATGGATGCTCCGACTCAGTCAAAACGGAACGACAGGATCGTGATGTCGTCGCGCTGGGAACGTTCGCCCTGGTATGCGCGCAGGGCCTGGTCCAGTGCCTCGGCCTGCTCGCGCAGCGGCTTGCGGGCCACGGTGCGCAGCAGCTCGGCGAAGCGGCCGTTGCCGAAACCGTAACCCAGTTCGCCGCCGGCCTGGTCGAGAAAGCCGTCGGTGACGAGGTAGTAGGTCCGACCGGGCACGAGCTCGACGCCCTGGTCGGCGTACTCGCCCTGGCGCCGGTCGCCGATGGCGCGGCGGTCGCCCGGGGCGCTGCCGACGCTGTCGCCGTCGCTCCAGTACAGCGGGATCTTGGCGCCGGCGTAGACCATGCGCCGGTTCTCCAGGTCGACGTAGGCCAGGCCGGCGTCCATGTTGGTGGCCAGGGCACGCGGCATCTCGCGGTCTTGCAGCATCGCGCGCACCGCGGCGTCGGTCTGGCGCAGCACCTCGGCCGGCGAGGCGATGCCGGCCCGGTTCATCGCGTGGTCCAGCGCCGAGCGCGCCAGCATCGTCATCAGCGCACCGGGCACGCCGTGGCCGGCGCAGTCGACGACGCCGATCAGGTAGCGCGTGCCCTCGGCGCGGAAGACGTAGAAGTCGCCGCCGACGACGTCGCGCGGGCGCCAGAGCACGAAGTGGTGCTCGCCGAGCTGCTGCGTCAGCTGCTGGCTGGGCAGGATGGCGCGCTGGATCAGGCTGGCGTAGTCGATCGAGTCGCTGATCTTCTGGTGCGCCAGGCGCATGTCGCGGTTGGCCGCTTCCAGCGCTTCGGTGCGCTGACGCACCTCGGCTTCCAGGTTGCCGGTGTAGGCGCGCACCTTCTCCGCCATCGTCGCGAAGGCGCGGCCAAGGTCGGCGATCTCGTCACGGCCGTCGACCGGCACGCTGACCTGGAAGTCGCCGTGCGAGATCGCGGTGGCCGACTTGTGCAGCCGGCGCAGCGGCCTGATGACGAGCCGGTTGACCGCCAGCACGAAGGCGGCGAGCAGCAGCGCCAGCGTGCCGGCAGCCACCGCCGCGGCGGTGTTCAGCCAGTCGCCGTCGACGACATGCGCGGCCTGCAGATCGACCGCGGTGACGACGTGCCACTTCAGCTCGGGCACGTAGGACAGCGCGAGCAGCTGGCGGCGCCCGTCCAGCGTCGCCCAGAGCGTGGCCACCTGGCCCGGGCGCGCGACGGCGGCGTCCATCGCGCCGGCCAGCGCGGCACGTTCGGCCTCGGGCAGCTGGCCGGCAAGCGTCTGCTCGGCGCGCGCGCTGCTGCCGGCCTGGTTGGTCGAGATCAGGCTCGTGTCGCGGTGCGCCTGGATGGCGCCGTTGCGCGACAGGATGATCGGCGTGACGCCGGCCTCGGCGGTGTTGATGAACTCGGCCAGGAACTGCCGCAGGTCCAGCGCCGCGCCGGCCACGCCCAGGGTGCGGGCGCGGTCGCGGATCGCGACGTTGAACCAGACCATCGTGACCTGCAGCGGCACGTCGACGTTGACGTTGATGTTGTAGTCCTCGGGGCGGCGCAGCGTGGCGTAGAACCAGGAGTCGTCCGCCTTGGCCGCATCCAGCGTGTAGCGCGGCTCGGGGCTGAAGGGCTTGCTCTCGTCGTTGAAGTAGAAGTGGCCGCTGAAGGCGCTGGCGATGAAGTAGGCGTGGTCGCGCAGGTCCAGCCGAAAGGCCTCGGCCTCGCGCAGCGCCATCGCCTTCTTGGCCGGGTCGCCCTCGTCGAGCAGCCACTGGCGCGTGAGCTGCGAGCTGGCCAGGCGCCGCGCCAGCGCGAGTTCGCGGTTGAGCAGGCCCAGGACCTGCTCGCGCTTCAACTGCGTGTAGTTGCGCGCAAAAGCCTCGCCGAAGTGGTCGCGCACGCCCTCCACGAGCTGCCAGCCCAACAGCCCGGCCGGCAGCAGCGCCAGCAGGCAGGCTGCGATGAGGGCGAATATCGATTTGGCGCGCAGGCCGAAACCCCAGGTGGCCATCAGCGCGCTCGCTTTCCCGTCGTCTCTTCTTGATCTCTCACGTCTCACCCGGCGCCCGTGTCAGCGAGCCTGTCCGCGGCGCGGGGCTGCGCCTGCGGCGCCGATTGTCCAGGCAATCGAGGTCGGATCGGAACGTTGGGGCGTCTGGCGATGCGGGCGCGTGAGAGGAGCACGATGCGCGCGCATGAAAAAGCCCCGGGAAGCGGTGGCGTCCCGGGGGTAAAAGGGACGTCCGGACGCGGCGGCGACCGGGCGTCCCGTGCCTTCGGTCAGAAGCGCGTTTCCAGCGTCGCGAAGACGTTGCGGCCCTTGCCCACGCGGGTCGTCGTCTCGACGTCGCGCGCATTCAGGTAGGAGGCGTCGAACAGGTTGTCGACACCGACGCGCACGCTCAGGTCGCGGCCGAAGAAGCCGCTGCCCTGGGCGTTGGGACGCCAGCGGGCGTAAACGTTGGTGATGGTGTAGTCGTCGCGCACGTTCCAGTAGGTCTGGCCGCCGCTGACGAAGGAGGCGGGGTTCGGCGAGGGCTTGAACCAGTGGGTGACGCTGCCGCCCAGGCGCAGGCCCGGCGTCGCGTTGAAGAAGGCGCCGATGTTCAGCTTGTCGGCGAAGGCCTGGGGCGTGTCCTGGTCGTTCGCCTCGTTCTTCTGGCTCAGCGTCGAGTAGGCCAGCGAGAGACCCCCGAGCGCATGCTCGTAGCTGGCCTGCCATTCGACGCCGTGGCGTTTCACGCGGTCGACGTTGCGGTACATGCCATAGGGCGAGCCCTCGGGCGAGGCCTCGTCCGGGCGCACGAGCGCCAGCGCGATCATGTCCTGGATGCGGCCGTCGAAGTACATCAGCTTGGTGTCGAAGCTGTCGGACGCGGCGAACACGCCCTTCTTCTCGTAGGAGAAGCCCAGCTCGTACTCGCGGATGGTCTCCGGCTTCAGGTTGGGATTGGGCAGGTACCAGTAATGCGGGTTCAGCGGGCCTTCGGACGAGGTCTCGTGCGGCGTCGGCGCGCGGAAGGCTTCGGACCAGTTGGCCAGCATGTGCAGGCCGGTCGCGACCTGCAGGCTCGCACCCAGGCGCGGCGAGAAATGGTCGCCGTCGTAGCTGCCTTCGTTGGCGTCGACGCGGCGGTCGAAGCGGTCGTAGCGGCCACTGAGCTGGGTCACCAGCCTGCCGTCCCAGAAGGTCGACTCCAGGTGGCCGTAGGCGCCGGAGTCCTTGTAGGTGTTGGGCAGCGAGCCGAAGTCGCTGTAGACGCCGTTGAACAGGTAGGTCGCGTCCTCCTTGCGCTTCTCGTAGTCCACGCCGGCGACGAAGCGGTGCAGCACCGAGCCGGTCTCGAAGTGGGCCTCGTTGCTCAGGCGCATGCCGTAGCGCTTGTCGGCGTTTTCGTAGTCCAGGTCGTTCGTGGCGCCGGTGTTGATGTCGACGTAGGCGTAGCCGCGGTCGTAGCTGGCACGCGAGTGATAGACGGTGCCGGTGACGTTCAGCCAGGCCCGCACGGGGTCGATGTAGCGGTATTTGGCGACGATGTCGCGCTGCTGCAGCTCACCGATCACCGGCCCCGTCGTCGTCGAGTAGTTGGTGTGGTAGAGCGTCTGCCAGGTCGTCTCGTTGTCGATCTTGTAGTCGTAGTACGACAGCGACAAGCGGTGACCGGGCGCGAGCTTGATGCCGCCTTGCAGGTACAGCACGCGCAGGTCCTCGTCGTTGTCGACGGTGTCGACGCCCTTGCCCTGGGAGTCGACGCTGAACTGCCTCGACAGTTCCAGGTCGCCGGCCTGGCCCTTCTTGGCGTAGGCCAGCAGCTCGTAAGGCTTGTCCTCGGGCGCGTAGGCCGCCGCCACGTAGCCCTCGCGGTAGTTGTTCGACTCGTAGCGCGTCTTGACGGCGAACCCGGCGTCCTGGCCGGTCGGCACGAAGTCCTTGGCGTCCTTGGTCGTCATCGAGACGACGCCGCCGATCGCGCCGCCGCCGTTCTGCACCGACGAAGCGCCCTTGACCACCTCGACCTGCTTGAGCAGGTCGTTGTCGGAGCGGAAGCTCGAGATGTGGTTGGAATACAGCGACGCCGAGCGCCGCACACCGTCCTGCAGCACGATGACCCGATCCTCGGACTGATACCCGAAGCCGCGGATGTTGAACTGCTCGCCGGTCAGGCGGCCGCTGTCGCCGCCGGTGGTGACGCCGGGCAGCTCGCTCATCGCGGAAATGACGCTGCCGTGGTTCTCCAGCGCCTCGCGGCCGAGCAGGGAAACCGAGCCCGGGTAGACCCGGGAGTCGGTCTCCAGGCTCGTGCCGACGACGGTGATGGTGGGCAAGCTGCCGACCTGCCGCGGTGCGGCACCCGGCTGCAATGTCCAGCGGCCGTCGGCGCCGCGCGCGGCGGACAGGCCGGTGCCCTGCAGCAGGCCGGTCAGCGCCGCCTCGGCGCCGTATTCACCGCTCACGCCCGCGGACCGACGGCCCGCGAGCAGCGCAGGAGCTGCTTCGACCGTGATGCCGCTGACCACCTTGAACTGCTCGAGCGCTGCGGCCAGCGGCCCCGCATCGATCCGGTACTGGCGGACGGCCTCGACCGCCGCGACGGCGCCTTCCTGGGCATTTGCCGCGGTGGCCAGCGTCATGGCCGACAGCGCGGCGAAGACCGCGCGCGCCACCACCCGCTGGGCCGGCTGACGGGCCTTCTGAAGTCTGCTCATCTCTTTTTCCTCAAGTTTGTTGGAGTTGTCTACGGGGACGTGCCGGTTCCGCCGGCACCGCGGTCATGCGAGGGCTGGCGCGAGCGCTCGAGGCATGCCGGTACGGCAGCGCTGGCGCAGAGACGTCCCGCAGCCCGACCGCCGCCCTGGAACACGAGGGCGAGGCACTGCGGGGCGCTGGCCCGGCGGACGGGATTCCGAGCCGCAGGGCGAAGGACCGGTGGTCCGGGAGTCGAGACAGGGCAAAGCGAGAGAAGCCGCGGACTTCGCAAAATCAGTGCGAACTCCGCATTTGAATACGAATGATTCGCATTCTAGACACAGAAAAGGCGCATGGACGCCGCTTGCGCGTGGCACGTGGCCCCGCGAGCGCGGGTCATGTCGAGGATCAAGATCCCGCGGCGTGCAGCGCCGGGCCGGGTATTACGGAATCCGGCGCAAGAACTGCAGCTCGGAGGGGCGCGCGGGGCCTGGAGCCCGGTGTCGCGGGCAGCCGCCGACCTCCCGGCCGCGGCTGCCCGATGCCCTCGCAGCGGAGGGCGTGCGCCGCGTGCGCAGGCACGCGGCGCGTCGGATCACGTCACTTCAGGTGCTTGGCGAAGAACTTCTCCATCGCGCCGTAGAACTCGAACTTGTTCTCTTCGTTGGCAAAGCCGTGGCCTTCGTTGTCCTTGACGAGGTACTCGACCTCGACACCGCGCTTCTTCAGCGCCTCGACGATCTGGTCGCTCTCGGCCTTGTTGACGCGCGGGTCGCGTGCACCCTGAGCCACCAGCAGCGGCGTCTTGATGCGGTCGACGTGGAACACCGGCGAGGTCGCGGTCAGGCGTTCCTTGTCCTGGGCATCGTCCGGGTTGCCGACCATCACGTACATCTGCTGGCGCCACGGCTCCCAGTACGGCGGGATCGTCTTCATGAAGGTGAAGAGGTTGCTCACCCCCACGTAGTCGACCGCCGCCGCATACAGGTCGGGCGTGAAGGCGACGCCCGCCAGCGTCGCGTAGCCGCCGTAGCTGCCGCCGTACAGGCCGATGCGTTTCGGGTCGGCGATGCCCTGCGCCACCAGCCACTTGGCGCCGTCGCTGATGTCGTCCTGCATCTTCAGGCCCCACTGGCCGAAGCTCGCTTCCCAGAACTGGCGGCCGAAACCGGTGGAGCCGCGGAAGTTCATCTGCAGCACGCAGTAGCCGCGGTTGGCCAGGAACTGGACCTCGGGGTTGAAGCCCCAGCTGTCGCGCGCCCACGGGCCGCCGTGCGGGTTGACGACGCAGGGCAGGTTCTTGGCCTCGCGGCCGGCCGGCAGCGTCAGGTAGGCCGGGATCTGCAGGCCGTCGCGCGCGGTGTAGCTCACCGGCTTCATCTCGGCCATCTGCTCGGACTTGATCCAGGGCGCGGCGTCGGCGAGCTTGGTCAGCTTGCCGCTGCGCACGTCGAACAGGTGGCGCGCACCCAGCGTGCGGTCGCTCCAGTTGACGGCAATGTAGCGCTGCTCGTCCAGCGTCCAGGCCGACAGGTCGACCTGTTCACCCGGGAAACGCTGCTGCAGCTTGTCGAAAGCGGCCTGCATCGCCGGGTCGAAGAAATGCTTGCCGTGTTTGTCGGTCTCGTAGCTGGCCCACAGCACTTTCTTCTGCACGCGCGACCAGTGCGCACCCTCGACGTCGACCGCCGGGTGGGCGTAGACCAGTTGCTCGGCGTCGGGTTTGGCCGGGTCGATCAGCACCAGCGCGCTCTTGTCGCGGCCGCGGTTGCTGACGGCGTAGAACAGGCGGTTGTCGCCGTCGAAGAACAGCGGCTGCACGCCGGTGCGGAAGTCGGTCGTGAACAGCGGCTTGAAGTCGTCGCTGTCGCCGTCGCGGTAGAGCACGGTGTTGTTGACGCCGTCGCTGGCGATGGCCACGCGGATGCGGCCGCGGTGGTCGGTGACCCAGTTGACGATGTTGCCCGGGTTCGTCGCGACGACGGTCTCGGCACCGGTGCGCACGTTCAGGCGCACGACGTCGAAGGCCTTGCGGTCGCGGCGGTTGTGCATCACGAGCACGTGCTGCGGGTCTTCGGGCAGGTTCTCGATCAGTTCGGCACGCACGCCCTCCCAGGGCGTCAGGTCGCGCACCTTGCCGCTGGCGGCGTCGGCGGCGACGACGTGGAAGTTCTCGTCACCACCGAAGTCCTTCATGAAGAGCACGGTGTCGTCGCCCTTCCACGCGTACATGCGGATGTCGCGTGCGCTCTCGCGCGTCAGCTGGCGCGGCGCGCCGACGACACGGCCATCGACGAGCTTCTGCACGAAGACGTTGCGCCGCGGCGTCGCGCCGGCTTCAGCCGGCGCCGGCTGCAGGAAGGACACCCAGCGGCCCTTGTCGCTGATGTTGTAGCCCGAGCGCGCGGGGCTGCGGAAGAAGTCGCGCAGCGGCAGCTCGGGCGGCACGGCGGCACTGGCCGCGGGGGCCGACGCGGCGGTCTGGGCCGACGCGGGTGCGCCGATGAAAGGCAGCAGCAGCGCCGCCACGGCCACCGGAGCGAGAAGAGGCTTGGTCATGCAGGCTTGTCCTCAGGGTTGAGATAGCAGCGAGCATGCCACCGGCCCCGGCACGCGACAGCGCCCCTGCGACGAAACGACGCCAGCGGCCGACGATCGCCCGCCGGCCGGTCACGAGCGGCAGGAGGCCACCGCCGGCACGTGCAGCACCTCGACCGCCAGACGTTCGAGGTTCTGCTGGTTGGCGGTCGCGACGAAGGCCGCCAGGCTTTCGTAGTGTTCGCGCGTGTCGAAGCTCTGCTGCCACTCGACCCAGGTGCCGTCGCCCTCGGGCACGAGTTCCAGCGTCAGCACGAAGTGGTGCCCCGAGACATGCTCGATGACGACGCGGCGGTCGGCCTCGATCTCCAGGAAGCGGCTTTCGTTCGGGTAGTCGCGGCCGTCGGGCCCGTGCATCGTCAGCCGCCAGTGGCCGCCGGCGACGAAGTCGAAGCAGTGGATGGTGTTGCTGAAGCCCACCGGCCCCCACCAGCGCGCGACGCGCCCGGGGTCGCGGATCGCGGCGAAGACCTCGGCCGGGCTGGCGGCCAGCAGCAGGCAGCGCCGGTCGGAGCGGGATTCGAGACTCTGCACGCGCGCCGCCTCAGGAATGGATGTAGCTCTCGAGCTGCGCGATGGTCTGCTGCTGGTCGGCGATGACTTCGTCGAGGATGTCGCGGATCGAGATCATGCCCAGCACCGTGCCGCCGTCGACCACCGGCAGGTGGCGGATGCGGCGTGCGCTCATCAGCGCCATGCAGGTCAGCATCGAGGCGTCGGGGCCGATCGAGACGACCTCGCGCGTCATGATCTCGGCGACCGGGGTCTCGCGCGAGTTGCGGCCCTGCAGCGCCACCTTGCGCGTGTAGTCGCGCTCCGAGACGATGCCCACCAGCCGGCCGGCGTCCATCACGACGAGGGCGCCGACCTCGTGTTCGGCCAGCAGTTCGAGCACGGAATAGACCGGATCGTCGGGATGCACGTGCCAGATCGTGTCCTGGCGCTGCTTCAGCAGTTCGGAGACGGGATTCATCGCACAACTCCTGGCAGCCGGGACCTCCCCAGACTAGCGGATCACCGCCGGCAAGCGAAGAGGGCCGGTGTCGGTGCTTGCCCGTAGCTCGGACAGGCATGCCAAGTGCCGGCCGTGGTCCAATTCAGGCATGTCCGAGTCGAATTCCGGCGCCGCCGACGGCGTGCGCGTTTCCAAGCTGATCACAGAACGTGGCCTCGCCTCGCGCCGCGAGGCCGACGAGTGGATAGAGGCCGGCTGGGTGCGAGTCGACGGCCAGGTGGCCGTGCTCGGCCTGCGCGCCGCGCCCGACTGCCGCATCGAGGTCGACCCGCGCGCGCGCACCGAGCAGGCGCGCCGCGTCACGGTGCTGCTGCACAAACCGGTGGGTTTCGTCAGCGGCCAGGCCGAGGACGGCTACAAACCCGCGGTGACGCTGGTGCTGCCGGCCAACCGCTGGAAGGACGACCCGAACCGCATCGCCTTCCACCCCGGCCAGCTGCGCGGGCTGGCGCCGGCCGGCCGCCTGGACATCGATTCCACCGGCCTGCTCGTGCTGACCCAGGACGGCCGCATCGCCAAGCTGCTGATCGGCGACGAGACCAAGGTCGAGAAGGAATACCTGGTGCGCGTGCAGCACCTGAAGCCCGGGCGCCTGCCCGACAGCGAGCTCGAGCGCCTGCGCCACGGCCTGGAACTCGACGGCCGGCCGCTGCGCCCGGCACGCGTGAGCTGGCAGAACGAGGACCAGCTTCGTTTCGTGCTGCGCGAAGGCCGCAAGCGCCAGATCCGCCGCATGTGCGAGCAGGTCGGGCTGAAGGTCGTCGGCCTGAAGCGGGTGCGCATCGGCAGCGTCTCGCTGGGCCAGCTGCCGGTGGGCCAGTGGCGCTACCTGGGCGAGAACGAACGGTTCATCTGATGGCTGCGGCCGCACCGCCCGGCGCCGCGCCGCGCGTGTCGCACGCCCTCGCCGCGGTCGCGCTGGCGCTGCTGCTGGGGCTGCAGCCGGTGTCCACCGACGTCATGCTGCCGGCGCTGCCGCTGCTGGCGCGCGACCTGGCCGCGCCGATGGCGGCGGTGCAGCTGACGATGGCGGCGCTGATCCTGGCTTTCGGCGTCGCCCAGCTCGTCTGGGGGCCGGTGGCCGACCGCGTCGGCCGGCGCCCGGTGCTGATCGCCGGGCTCACGCTCTACACCGCGGCCAGCGTCGGCGCGGCGCTGGCCGGCGACATAGGCGCTTTGGTCGCCTGGCGCACGCTGCAGGGCGTGGCGCTGGCAGCGGCGGTGGTGGTCGCACGCGCGATGCTGCGCGATCTGTACGAACCGCACGAAGGTGCGCAGGTGATGGCGCTGGCGCTGTCGGGGCTGGGGCTGATCGCGATCGCCTCGCCGACGCTGGGCGGCCTGGTCACAGGCTGGGGCGGCTGGCGCGCGGCGCTGGTGGTCGTCGGCTGCGCCGGCGCGGCGACGCTGGCCTTCGTCGTGCTGCGCCTGCCCGAGACCATCGTCCAGAAGAACCCCCATGCGACCGCACCGGGGCCGCTGTTCGGCGCCTGGGCCGGCATCGCGCGCAACCGCACCTTCCTCGCCTGGACGCTGCTGACCTCCAGCACCTACGGCGGGCTGTTCACCATCCTCGCGGGTTCGTCCTTCGTCTACATGAACGGCTTCGGCCTGTCGGCCGGCGCCTACGGGCTGGCGATGGCGACCGGCTCGCTGGCCTACCTGGGCGGCACCGTGATCTGCCGGCGCTGGATCATGCGGCTGGGGATGGCGCCAGCGGTGCGGCGCGCGGCCGCGTTCACGCTCGCCGGCGGCGCCGGCACCGTGGCCGCGGCGCTGGCCGGGGCCGACAGCGTCTGGCCCTATCTCGTCGCGCAGTGGCTGTTCTGCTTCGGCCACGGCGTGCACCAGCCCTGCGGCCAGGCGGGTGCGGTCGGGCCCTTCCCGCGCCAGGCCGGCGTGGCCTCGGCGCTGGCGGGTTTCGTGCTCGCCTTCACCGCGTTCTGCATCGGCCGCTGGCTCGGGCTGGTGCACGGCGCCGACCCGCGGCCTTATGCGCTGACGCTGGGTTTCTGGGCCGCGGCCACGGCGACGATCGCCTGGACGCTGGTGCAGCGCCTGCCCGAGCCGGTGCGGCGATGAGGCCCGCCGCGATCTGCCTGGCCGGCCCCACCGCCAGCGGCAAGACCGCGGCGGCGCTGGCATTGGCCGCGCGCCGGCCGCTGGAGATCATCAGCGTCGACTCGGCGCTGGTCTATCGCGGCCTGGACATCGGCACGGCCAAACCCAGCGCCGCCGAACGCGCCGCGGTGCCGCACCACCTGATCGACATCGTCGACCCGGCCGACAGCTACTCGGCGGCACGCTTCGTCGCCGACGCCACCCGGCTGGTCGCCGAGATCGCGGCGCGCGGACGGCTGCCGCTGCTGGTCGGCGGCACGATGCTGTACTTCAAGGCGCTGCGCGACGGCCTGGACACGATGCCCGAGACCGACCCGGCGATCCGCGCCGAACTCGACGCGCGCGCTGCCGCGCTCGGCTGGCCGGAGCTGCATGCCGAACTGGCGCGCGTCGACCCGGTCACAGCCGCGCGGCTGGCGCCGAACGACGCCCAGCGCATCCAGCGTGCGCTCGAGGTCTTCCTCGGCAGCGGCCGGCCGATCTCAGCCTGGCAGCAAGGCGCACGCGCTCAGCGCCCGGCGGCCGCGGCCTGGCCGCTGGTGTCGCTGGAGCCGGCGTCGCGCGCCTGGCTGCATGGCCGCATCGCCGAACGGTTCGACGCCATGCTCGCCGCCGGCCTGGTCGACGAAGTGCGCGCCCTGCGGGCACGCGGCGACCTGCAGCCGGGGCTGCCTTCGATGCGCTGCGTCGGCTACCGCCAGGCCTGGGAGGCGCTGGACGCCGGCGACGTGGCGCCGCTGCGCGAACGCGGTGTCGCCGCGACGCGCCAGCTCGCCAAGCGCCAGCTGACCTGGCTGCGCGCGATGCCCGAGCGCATCGTCGTGCCCTGCGACGCGCCCGACGCGCCGGCGCAGGCACTGGCAGCGCTGGAAGCGGCCGCCGGCTGACCCCGCGCCGCGGCGGCCGGTGCCGCTCGGGCATCATGGCCGCCCATGCTGGTACTCGCGGGTCTTTCCAAATCCTACGGGGAGACCCGTGTCTTCCACGACGTCACGCTGGAACTCGGCGCCGGCGAGTTCGTCGCGCTGCTGGGTGAATCGGGCGTCGGCAAGTCGACGCTGCTGAACTGCATCGCCGGGCTGGACGTCGCCGACGCCGGCCGCATCACGGTTGCCGGCCACGACCTGGCGACGCTGGACGAAGCCGGGCGCGCGCGGCTGCGGCGCGCGCGCCTGGGTTTCGTCTTCCAGGCCTTCCACGTGCTGCCGCACCTGACGGTGGCCGAGAACGTCGCGCTGCCGCTGCTGCTGCTGAACCGCCCTGACGAGCGCCGCGTCGCCGCGCTGCTCGACGCCGTCGGCCTGGGCGCGCTCGGCGCGCGCTACCCGGCGCAGCTCTCGGGCGGGCAGCTGCAGCGGGTTGCGATCGCCCGCGCGGTGGTGCACGCGCCGGGGCTGATCCTGGCCGACGAACCCACCGGCAACCTCGACCCGCAGACGGCCGAACGGGTGCTCGGCGTGCTGCTGGCGCAGGTGCGTGAAGCCGGCGCCGCCTGCCTGCTGGTGACGCACTCCGAAGCCGCGGCGGCACGCGCCGACCGCGTGCTGCGGCTGACCGTCGACGGCATCGCGCCGCGATGAACCGTCACCTGCTGGCCAGCCTGCTGTGGCGCGAATGGCGCCACCACCCCTGGCGCCACGGCGTCGCGCTGCTGGCGGTGGCACTCGGCGTCGCGCTGGCGTATTCGGTGCACCTGATCAACAGCTCGGCGCTGTCGGAGTTTTCGGCCGCGGTGCGCGCGGCCAACGGCGAGCCCGACCTGACGATACGCGGCCAGCGCGAAGGTTTCGACGACGCGCTGTACGAGCGTGTCGCCATCGACGCCGCGGTCGACGTGGCGAGCCCGGTGGTCGAGTTCGACACCTACGCCGCCGCGGCCGACGGCCGGCGGATCGCGCTGCGGGTCGTCGGCATCGACGTGCTGCGCATCGCGCCGGTGGCGGCGACGCTGCTGCCGCGGCCGGCCGACGACACCCGCGCGATGGCCGGGCTGGACCCGCGGCTGGTCTTCCTCAACGCCGCGGCACGCGCCCAGACCGGCGCCGCCGACGGCAGCGTGCTGATGCTGCAGTCGGGGCTGGAGAAGCGGCGTTTCGAGGTCGCCGGCAGCGTCGCCGCGGGCGGCCAGGCGATGCTGGTGATGGACGTGGCCGCGGCGCAGACCGGTTTCGGCTACGACGGCCGGCTGACACGCATCGACCTGCGGCTGGCGCCGGGCGCCGACCGTGCCGCGCTGGTCGCACGGCTGGCGCTGCCGGCCGGTGTCGAGGCGGTGGCGCCGGGCGAGGCCGAGCAGCGCATCTCCAACCTGTCGCGCGCCTACCGCGTCAACCTGACGGTGCTGGCGCTGGTGGCGCTGTTCGTCGGCGCCTTCCTCGTGTTCTCGGTGGTGTCGCTGTCGGTGGCGCAGCGCACGCCGAGCTTCGCGCTGCTGGGCGTGCTCGGCCTGACCGCGCGCGAACGCCGCGCCATCGTGCTCGTCGAATGCGCGGCGCTCGGCGCCGCCGGCAGCCTGATCGGGCTGGCACTGGGCGCGGCCATGGCGGTGCTGGCGCTGCGCTGGATGGCGGGCGACCTGGGCGGCGGTTACTTCCCCGGCATCACGCCGACGGTGAGCTTCGGCCCGGTCGGCGCCCTGCTCTTCCTGGCGCTGGGCACGGCTTCGGCGCTGATCGGCGGCTGGTGGCCGGCGAAACAGGCCGAACGCCTGTCGCCGGCGATGGCGCTCAAAGGCCTGGGCACGCCGCAGCAGCCGGCGCCGCCGGCCGCACCCGGCCTGGCGCTGCTGGCGCTGGGCGCCGCGCTGGCTTTTGCGCCGCCGGTCTTCGGGCTGCCGCTGGCGGCTTATGCGGCGGTGGCGGCGCTGCTGTTCGGCGGCGTCGCCCTGGTGCCGGCGGTGGTGCATGCGCTGCTCGCCGGTGTCGCGGCGCCACGTTCGGCGCTGCCGCTGCTGGCGCTGCAGCGCGCACGTTTCCAGCGCGCGACGGCGACGGCGGCGGTCTCGGGCGTCGTCGCCAGCCTGGCGCTGTCGGTGGCGCTGACGGTGATGGTGGCGAGCTTTCGCGACGGTGTCTCGCACTGGCTCGATTCGATGCTGCCGGCCGACCTGTACGCGCGCAGCGCCGCCACCAGCGGCACCGCCGACCAGGCCTGGCTGCCGCCGGCCTTCGTGCAGGCGGCCGCCGGCGTGCCCGGCGTGCAACGCGTGCAGGCCACGCGCCAGCGCACGCTGCAGATGGCCGAAGGCCGCCCGGCGGTGGCGCTGATGGCGCGTCCGGTGGCCGACGCCGCGGCAGCGCTGCCGCTGGTCGGCAGCGCGCTGCCGCCGCGGCCCGGCGAAACCGGCGTCTGGGTCAGCGAGGCGATGGTCGACCTCTACGGCGCCCAGGTCGGCGCGACGCTGGAGCTGCCGCTGGCCGGCGGCACGACGGTGCGTGTGCTGGGCGTCTGGCGCGACTACGCGCGCCAGTTCGGCAGCATCGTGATGGACGCGGCCGACTACCGCCGCATCACCGGCGACGAACGCATCAACGACCTGGCGCTGTGGCTGGCCCCGGGCGCCGAACTGGCGGCGGTGCAGACGCGGCTGCGTGCGCTGCTGCCGGACGCGGCGATGCTGGAGTTCGCCGCCACCGGCGAGCTGCGTGTGCTGTCGCTGCGCATCTTCGACCGCAGCTTCGCCGTCACCTACTACCTGCAGGCGGTGGCCATCGCCATCGGTCTGGTCGGCATCGCCGCCAGCCTGTCGGCGCAGGTGCTGGCGCGGCGCAAGGAGTTCGGCCTGCTGGCGCACCTGGGGCTGACACGCGGCCAGGTGATCGTGCTCGTCGCCGGCGAAGCCGCGGCCTGGCTGGCGGCCGGCGTGCTGGTCGGGCTGGCGCTGGGGCTGGCGGTGAGCGCGGTGCTGGTCTTCGTCGTCAACCCGCAGAGTTTCCACTGGACCATGGACATCGTCGTGCCGGCCGGCCGGCTGGCGGCACTGGCCGCCGCGGTGCTGGCCGCCGGCGTCGCCACCGCGGCCTTCAGCGCGCGCAGCGCCGCCGGGCGTTCGGCGGTGCTGTCGGTGAAGGAGGACTGGTGAAGCGCCGCCATCTGCTCGCACTCGCCGGCGCCGCCGCGTTGCCGGCACAGGCCGACATCCGCCGCCGGCCGCTGGTCTTCCCGCGCGACCACGGCGCGCACCCGGACACCCGCACCGAGTGGTGGTACGCCACCGGCTGGGCTGGCACGCCCGAGGCGCCGCGCTGGGGTTTCCAGCTCACCTTCTTCCGCAGCCGCACGGGGCTGGCCGAAGACCTGAAAAGCCGCTTCGCGCCGCGCCAGATCCTGTTCGCGCACGCGGCGCTGACCGACCTGGACGCGCGCCGCCACCACCACGCGCAGCGCATCGCACGCTGGTCGGGTGATGCCGAGACCGGCCCGGCCTGGGCCGCCAGCGCCGACGTCGGCCTGCGCCTGGACGACTGGAGCCTGGTGCGCGACGGCAGCGGCTACCACGCCCGTTTGCCGGCGGCCGACTTCGGCCTGGACCTGCGCCTCGTGCCGACGCAGCCGCTGCTGCTGCAGGGCGACGCCGGCTTCTCGCGCAAAGGGCCCGAGGAGCGCCAGGCCAGCCACTACGTCAGCGAACCCCAGCTGGCGACCGCAGCGCTGCTCAGCGTCGACGGCCGCCGTGCCGAGGCCCGCGGCACGGCCTGGATGGACCACGAGTGGAGCGACGAGATCCTGCACCCCGAGGCCGTCGGCTGGGACTGGATCGGCATCAACCTGTTCGACGGCGGCGCGCTCACCGCCTTTCGCCTGCGCCGCGCCGACGGCAGCGCGCTCTGGGCCGGCGGCAGCTTCCGGCCGCGCGGCGGCAAGGCGACGGCCTTCGCGCCCGACGCGGTGGTCTTCACGCCCGGCCGGCGCTGGTCCAGCCCGGCGACACGCGCGGCCTACCCGGTCGACTGGCAGATCGACACCCCCGCCGGGCGTTTCGGCGTGCGCGCGCTGCTCGACGGCCAGGAACTGGACGGCCGCGGCGGCACCGGCGCGGTCTATTGGGAAGGGCTGTCGGAACTGCTCGACGCCGGCGGGCGCCGCGTCGGCCTGGGCTATCTGGAGATGACCGGCTACGCGGCGCGGCTGCGCCTGGGCTGATCAGGGCGGCGGCGCGTCGGCGCGGCGCCGGCGCTGCGGGTCGACCGGGGCCGAGCGCACGCAGTTGCCGCCGGCCTGCTGCGCCGCCAGCAGCGCGGCCTCGGTGTCGTCGACCAGCGCCGACAGGTTCTGGTGTGCCGGCCGCAGCGCGCCGACGCCGACGCTGACGGTGATGCGCAGCGGGTGCGCGCCGCAGGGGATCTCCATCTGCTCGGCACGTTCGCGGATGCGCTCGGCGACGTCGAGCGCGCCGGTCGGGTCGGCGTGCACCAGCCAGACCGCGAGCTGGGTATCGCCGAAACGCGCGATCAGGTCGCCGCCACGCAGCGTCTGCTCGGTGTCGAGCGCGAGCGCACGCAGCACGGTCTCGGCAGCGACCAGGCCGCGGCCCTCGATCAGCCGCGCCACCTGGTCGACCTCGGCGACCAGCAGTGCGGCGCCGGTGCCGTAGCGCCGCGCACGCGACCATTCACGTTCGGCGCAGGACAGGAAATGCGGACGCTTGGCGACGCCGGTGGCGGCGTCCAGCGTGTCCAGCCGCGCGAGCGCGGCGCGCGAGCCGTCGAGCTGGCGAATCAGATGCAGCAGCCACAGCACCAGCGGCACGCCGACGCCGGCTGCAGCCAGCGCCGCCGCCAGCGGCGGCGCGATGCGCCCCAGCCCTTCGAACAAGCTGGCCAGCCCCCAGCCGGCCGCCGCCATCGCGACGACCAGCAGCACGCCGGTGGCCGCGCCGGTGGCCAGGCGGCGGCGGCGCGAGCGCAGCGTCTCGTCAGGGGACGGGATGGTGGGCACGTTCAGCATGGGCGACCCGGAGTCCGTTATTCGACCACAACCGGCGCGGACTGAAACGATCCGTCGTGATCCGCTAGAAATTGGGGGTGCCGCTTGCCTTGAATCAAGCGTTGCCGGCTACCCGGCGCAGATGCTGGACAACACAAGTCAACGGAGACCGACATGGCTGCCCCGAGCTTCGTCACCTCGATCGAGGCCGCGGTCGACCGCGTGCTGGACAGCGTTCCCGGCGACATCGTGCTCGGCATCCCGCTGGGCGTCGGCAAGCCGAATGCCTTCGTCAACGCGCTGTACCGGCGCTTCCGTGCCGACCCCTCGCGCCGGCTGCGCATCGTCACCGCGCTGTCGCTGCACAAACCCGTTGGCAAGACCGACATCGAACGCCATTTCCTGGAGCCGCTGGTGCGGCGCGTGTTCGAGGATTACCCCGACCTGGACTACGTCATCGACCTGCGGGCCGGCCGGCTGCCGCCCAACGTCGAGGTGCACGAGTTCTTCATGAAGACCGGCGACTACCTGGGCAACGCCGCCGCGCAGCAGAACTACATCTCGACCAACTACACCTTCGTCGCGCGCGACATGGCGGTGCAGGGCATGAACGTCGTCGCGCAGGCGGTGGCGGCACGCGGCGAGGGCCGGGCGCTGCGGCTGTCGCTGTCGTCGAATCCCGACGTCAGCGCCGAGATCATCGAGCGTGTGCACGCCAGCGGCCGCCGGGTGATGACGGTGGCGGTGGTCAACGAGCGCATGCCGTTCATGCCCAACGGCGCCGAGGTCGAGCCCGGGCTCTTCGACCTCGTCGTCACCGACCCGGCGGGCACGCACGCGGTTTTCGCGCCGCCGAACAACAAGGTCTCGTTCGCCGACTACGCGATCGGGCTGCATGCCAGCAGCTTCGTCGTCGACGGCGGCACGCTGCAGATCGGCATCGGCTCGCTCGGCGACGCGATCGCGCAGGCGCTGATCGTGCGCGACCGCCACGGCAGCGAGTACCGCCGCATCCTCGAGTCGCTGGCGCACGGCGACCTGACGGGGCGCGAGACCGGGCGTTTCGACACCGGCCTGTACGGCTGCTCGGAGATGTTCGTCAACGGCTTCCTGAAGCTGATCGAAGCCGGCATCGTGCGCCGCGAGGTGTTCGCCGACGCGACGCTGCAGCGCCTGCTCAACGAAGGCCGGATCGCCGACACCGCGGTGACGCCGCAGACGCTGCGGGCCCTGCTCGACGCCGGCCGCGTGCGCGCGCCGCTGGACGCCGCCGACCTCGCGTTCCTGCAGCGTTTCGGCGTGCTGCGCGCCGATGTGCGGCTCGACGGCGGCCAGCTCGTCGCCGAGCGCGCCCGCTGCAGTGCCGACCTGCGCGACGAACGCGCGCTGGCCACCGTCTGCGAGACCATGCTCGGCACGCGCCTGGCCGGCGGCGTCTTCATGCACGGCGGCTTCTTCCTGGGCCCGCGCGACTTCTACCAGCGCCTGCGCACGATGCCGCCGCAGGAGCTGGCGAAGATCGACATGACGCGCATCGACTTCATCAACCAGCTCTACGGTGACGACGAGCTGAAGCGCCAGCAGCGCCGCAAGGCGCGCTTCATGAACACGACGATGGTCGTGACCCTGCTCGGCGCCGCGGCCAGCGACGCGCTCGACAACGGCCAGGTGGTCAGCGGCGTCGGCGGCCAGTACAACTTCGTCGCGATGTCGCACGCGCTGCCCGACGCGCGCCTGGTGATGATGCTGCGCGCGACGCACGACGGCCACGCCGGCCTCACCAGCAGCATCGTCTGGAACTACGGCAACGTGACGATCCCGCGCCACCTGCGCGACATCGTCGTCACCGAATACGGCGTCGCCGACCTGCGCGGCCAGGCCGACGGCGAGGTCGTCAAGCGCCTGATCGCGGTCGCCGACTCGCGCTTCCAGGACGAACTGGTGCACCAGGCCCAGGCGCACGGCAAGCTGGCGGCCGACTACCGTGTGCCCGAGCACCGGCGCCGCAACCTGCCGCAGGCGCTCGAGGACCGGCTGCAGCCCTGGGCCAGCGCCGGGCTGCTGCCCGAGTTCCCGTTCGGCACCGACCTGAGCGAGGACGAGATCCGCATCGTGCGCGCGCTGAAGAAGCTGCAGCACGCGAGCCAGCACCCGGCCGAGCTGCTGCAGATGACGGTGCGCAGCCTGTGGGACGGGCGCGAGGCGCCGCGCCCCTACCTGGAGCGCCTGGGGCTGGCCGAGGCCCGCAGCCTGCGCGACCTGCTCGTGCGCCGGCTGTTCGCCAACAATCTCTGAAAGCCGCGCCCGACCCGCGGCCAGCGCCGGTCATCGGCGCTGCCTACACTGCGCGGCGATGCCCCCCTCGACCGCCTCCACCGCCCCGCTGCCGCCCGCCGGCCGTGCCGCCGCCGAACCGCCGCCCGCCAAACGCGTGCGTTCGCTCTCCGGCCTGCTGCCTTTCGTGCGCCCCTACCGCGGCCGGGTCGCGCTGGCGGCGCTGTTCCTGGTGCTGGCGGCCGCGAGCACGCTCGTGTTCCCGGTGGCGCTGAAGTCGCTGATCGACCAGGGCCTGGTGGCCACCGACCCGGGCACACGCGTGATGGCGCTGCGCGGGCATTTCCTGGCGCTGTTCGCGGTCGGCGCCGCGCTCGGGCTGTTTTCGGCGCTGCGCTTCTACATGGTCTCCTGGCTCGGCGAGCGCATCACCGCCGACCTGCGCAACGCCGTCTACGCCCACGTCGTGCGCCAGAGCCCGCAGTTCTTCGAGACCACCCAGACCGGCGAGGTGCTGAGCCGTCTGACGACCGACACCACGCTGGTGCAGACGGTGGTCGGCTCCAGCCTCAGCCTGGGCCTGCGCAACGCGGTGATGGGCATGGGCGCGCTCGCGGCGCTGGTCGTCACCAACCCGTGGGTGATGACGCAGGTGCTGGGCATCCTGGTGCTGGTGGTGCTGCCGTCGATGTACTTCGGCCGGCGCGTGCGCAAGCTCAGCCGCGCCAGCCAGGACCGCGTCGCCGACTCCAGCGCCATCGCCGCCGAGGTGCTGAACTCGATTCCGGTGGTGCAGGGCTACGTGCAGGAGGCGCGCGAGTCGGCACGTTTCGACGCCGCCACCGAGAGCGCCTTCGACACCGCACGCCGGCGCACGCGGGTGCGCGCGCTGCTCGTCGGCTTCATGATCAGCGCCACCTTCGGCGCGCTGATCTGGGGCCTGTACCAGGGCACGCAGGCGGTGATCGAAGGCCGCATCAGTGCCGGCCACCTGGGGCAGACGGTGGTCTTCGTCATCATCTTCGTCGGCGCGGTGGCGGTGCTGTCCGAGGTCTGGGGCGACCTGCTGCGCGCCGCCGGCGCGACCGAGCGCCTGATGGAGCTGCTGGCGGCACAGTCGCCGGTGGCCGACCCGGCGCGGCCGGTGGCGCTGCCGCCGGCGCGCGGCGGCTCGGCGGTGCGGCTTCAAGACGTGAGCTTCTGCTACCCGTCGCGCCCAGGCCAGCCGTCGCTGGCGGAGTTCTCGCTCGAGGTCAGGCCAGGCGAGACCGTGGCCCTGGTCGGCCCCAGCGGCGCCGGCAAGAGCACGGTGCTGCAGCTGCTGCTGCGCTTCTTCGACGTGCAGCAGGGCAGCGTCAGCGTCGACGGCGTCGACGTGCGCGACGCCGCGCTGGCGGACCTGCGCGCGCGCATCGGCATCGTGCCGCAGGACAGCACGATCTTCTCGACCACGGCGCTGGAGAACATCCGCTACGGCCGCCCCGACGCCGGCGAAGCCGAGGTCGTGGCCGCCGCGCGTGCGGCACACGCACACGAGTTCATCGAGCGCCTGCCCGAGGGTTACGCCAGTTTCCTGGGCGAACGCGGCGTGCGCCTGTCGGGCGGCCAGCGCCAGCGCATCGCGATCGCACGCGCGATGCTGAAGAACCCGCCGCTGCTGCTGCTCGACGAAGCGACGAGCGCACTCGACGCCGAGAGCGAACGCATGGTGCAGGCGGCGCTGGAGACGGCGATGGCCGGGCGCACGACGGTCGTCATCGCCCACCGTCTGGCGACGGTGCTGCGCGCCACGCGCATCGTCGTGATGGACGGCGGGCGCATCGTCGACGTCGGCACCCACCACGAACTGGTGGCACGCGGCGGGCTGTACGCGCGGCTGGCGGCGATGCAGTTCGAACTCGAGCCGGTAGCCCCCTGAAGCACCGGCAACGCCCGGTTGCGGCGTACGCCGGCCGAAGGAAGAATCGGTAAACCGCCGCAAACGCAAGACTATTGTCGCGACCGGGCATCGTCGGTCAGGACTAAGCTGCGCCAGTGCCACGGGCCGCCAGCGCCGCCCGTCCTTCGCCCATCAAAGGATGCCCGACTTGTCCGCTACGCCTGCCTTGCCGATGGGTTCGACGACGATCCTGATCGTCGACGACGAGCCGGCCAACCTGAAGATCCTGGCCGCCACGCTGGGCGAGGAGGGCTACCGCGTGATCGCCGCCACCGACGGCCCGACCGCGCTGCGCCTGGCCGAGCGTGCGCCGGTGCCGGCGCTGATCCTGCTGGACCTGATGATGCCCGGCATGGACGGCTGGGAGGTGCTGCGGCACCTGCGCGAGAACCCGGTCACGGAACACATCCCGGTCGTGATGGTCACCGCGCTCAGCGACGAGAAGGACGAACGCGGCGGCTTCGAGGCCGGCGCGTCCGACTACATCACCAAGCCCTTCCGCGACCCGATCCTGCGCGCCCGCGTGCGCACCCAGCTCGAGGCCGCCGGCATGCGCGCGATGCTGCGCCACGACCTGGCGCGCGAGAAGCAGCTGCGCGACCTCGAAGGCGACCTGATGCAGACGGTCGTGATCCGCTCCCTCGCCCACCTGGCCGAGACGCGCGACCCCGAGACCGGCAACCACATCCTGCGCACCCAGAAGTACGTGCGCACGCTCGCCGAGGACCTGCGCCAGCACGGCTGGGAGATGAGCGACGACTACGTGCGGCTGCTGGAGCGCTCGGCGCCGCTGCACGACATCGGCAAGGTCGCGATCCACGACAGCATCCTGCGCAAGCCCGGGCCGCTGACGCCCGAGGAGTGGGTCAAGATGAAGACCCACGCGCCCGAAGGCGCCAAGGCGATCGAACGCGCCGAAGCCGACGTCTACAAGGAAGCCAGCGAGCGCTGGCGCGAGACCGAGCTCGACGACAAGACGCGCAACCTGCTCGACTGCCTGGGCATCGCCAAGGAGATCGCGATGCGCCACCACGAACGCTGGGACGGCAGCGGCTATCCCGACGGCCTGGCCGGCGAGCAGATCCCGCGCTCGGGGCGGCTGATGGCGCTGGCCGACGTCTTCGACGCGTTGATCAACAAGCGCTGCTACAAACAGGCCTGGAGCCACGAGGCGGCACGCGACGAGATCCTCAAGGGCCGCGGCAGCCACTTCGACCCCGAGGTCGTCGCCGCCTTCGAGCGCTGCTACGACGAGTTCTGCCGCATCGCGCAGACCTTCGCCGACGGCCCGACGGACGACGAGGCGGAGGATCGTGCCGCCTGAGATCGTGGTCGCGGACAGCGGCAGCGACGGCCCGCCCGGGCCCAGACCCGACGGCACCGCGCTGCGTGTGGCGCTGGCCTACGCGGCGCTGGCCTCGCTCTGGATCCTGCTGTCCGACCGCTGGGTCGAGGGCATGCTGCAGGACCCGGCGATGCGCGTGCTCGCGAGCATCGCCAAGGGCTGGGGCTTCGTCGCCGTCACGACGCTGCTGCTCTACCTGCTGGTGCGCCGGCTGGCGCCCGGCGGGCGCCTGCTGCCGGGCACGGCGGCCGACCGCACGCGCGTGGCGCTCGTCGCCGCGACCATCGCCGCACTGACCGCCGCCGGCGTCGCGCTCGCGCTGCACCAGCAGCGCCTGGCGGCCGAACTGACGCTGCGCTCGATCGCCGATCTGCGCGCCACGCAGGCCGCGGCCTGGGCGGCGGCGCGGCTGGCCGACGGCGCGCGCGTGCACGAGATGGACGGCACCCGGCTCAGGCAGCGGCTGGCGGCGCTGCGCGCCGAACGCGGCTACGAGTCGGCCTCGCTGCTGGACGCGCAGCAGCGTGTCGTCTGGAGCACCGGCCCCGTGCCCGACCCGCCCCAGGACCCGCTGCGCAACGCCGCCGGCGGCTCGCGCCTGCTCGGGCCGCAGCTCGACGCCAACGGCGTCGCCCACCTGGACCTGCTGGTGCCACTGGCGCCGGGCCAGGCACCGGCGGGCGGCTACGCGCTGCTGCGCCTGGCCGGCACCGACCTGCCGCCGCTGAACCTCGGCGTGACGGGCGCCTTTGATGCCGGCCTGGCGACGGTGCTGCTGCGCCGCGAAGGCGGCGACCCGCTGTATTTCGGCACTGCCGCCGGCAGCGGTTTCGCCGTCTGGCGCCGGCCGGCCGATGCCGGCGCGATCGTCGCCGCATCGGCTCGCGACGCAGGCCCGATCGAAGGCAGCGACGAACGCGGCCGCCCGGCGCTGGGCGTCGTGCAGCCGGTCGCCGGCACGCCCTGGTGGCTGCTGACCCGCATCGATCACGGCGCGCTGGAACACCAGCGCTGGCAGGCCGCCTCGGGCGTGCTGCTGGCCGGGGTGCTCACCGGTCTGGGCGCGGCCGGCCTGATGGCGCTGCGGCGCCAGCGCCAGGCGATCGACCGTCACGAAACCGAACGCCGCCGCCAGACCGCGCGCCTGGAAGCGGTGGCGCTGTTCGAGGCGATTGCCGACAGCTCGCCGGACATCATCGTCGCCAAGGACCTGCAGGGGCGCTACCTGCTGTTCAACCACAGCGCCGAACAGCTGGCCGGCAAGTCGCGCGACGAGGTGCTGGGGCGCGACGATACGGCGCTGTTCCCGCCCGAGGTCGCCGAACGCCTGCGCACCGACGATCGCAACGCCCTGTCCGGCTGCATCGAGGTCGAGGCCAGGCTGCCGACCGCCACCGGCACGCGCGAGATGACGGTGACCAAGGGCCCGCTGCGCGACCGCAGCGGCGAGATCATCGGCGTCTTCGGCATGTCGCGCGACATCAGCGAGCTGAAGAAGGAGCGCGCGCGGCTGGCCGAGACCAGCCGTATCGCACGCATCGGCGGCTGGAGCTACGACGCCGAGGGCCGCCGCATCGGCTGGACCGACGAACTGCGGCACCTGGCCGAGATCGACGGCGACATCGAGCCCGATCTGGAGCACGCGCTCGCCTTCTTCGGCCCCGAGGCGCAGCGC
Source organism: Rubrivivax gelatinosus (assembly GCF_016583785.1). Classification (GTDB taxonomy): domain Bacteria; phylum Pseudomonadota; class Gammaproteobacteria; order Burkholderiales; family Burkholderiaceae_C; genus Rubrivivax; species Rubrivivax gelatinosus_B. Next base: position 79,467 of record NZ_NRRU01000003.1, read on the forward strand.
CTGCTGGAAGCGTCGCTGGCCGAGACACGCGAACACGGCACGCCCTTCGACCTCGAACTGCCGCTGCAGACCGCACGCGGCCGCCAGCGCTGGGTGCGGCTGGTCGGCCAGACCGAGTTCGACGGCACGCTGGTGCGCCGCGCCCACGGCTTCGTGCAGGACGTCACCGAGGCCAAGACGCTGCGCCTGGAGCTCGAGCGCCACCGCGCCGACCTCGAGCGTCAGGTGCGCGAGCGCACCGCCGACCTCGAACTCGCGCGTGCGCGCGCAGAGGCCGGCGTGCGCACCAAGGACGCCTTCATCCGCATCATCAGCCACGAGCTGCGCACGCCGCTGCACCAGATCCTGCACCTGGCACCGCGGCTGCGGCGCGCGGTCGACGCGCCCGACGAAACCTTCCTCGACGCCGCCGACCGGCTGGCCGAGATCCTGGAGGACGTGCTGACGCTGTCCGAGCTGGAGGCCGGCGGCATCGTGCCGCGCGCCGACGACTTCGAACTCGGCGCGCTGCTGCACCAGGTGCGCGAGCAGGTCGAGGCCGACGCGACGAAGAAGCACCTGGTGCTCACCGTCGACGCCGGCGCCGTGCCGCTGTGGCTGCGCGGCGACGCCGCGATGCTCGGGCGTGCGCTCGGCAACTACGCGCGCAACGCGGTCAAGTTCACGGCCGCCGGCAGCGTGCACATCGCCGCGCGCCGCATCGCCGAACACGCCGACGGGCTGACGCTGGTGCTCGAGGTGCGAGACACCGGCCCGGGCATCGATCCGGCGCTCAAGCCGCGGCTGTTCGGCGCCTTCGAACCCGGCGACGTGTCGATGACGCGGCGCCACGGCGGCGCCGGCCTCGGGCTGGCGCTGACGCGCCGCCTGGCCGAGCTGATGCAGGGACAGGTCGGCGTCGACAGCCGGCCCGGCCAGGGCAGCCGCTTCTGGCTGCGCCTGCGCCTGGCGCGCGGCCGCGACGCGGCGGCACGGCCGCAGGGGCCGCTGCCGGCTGAAGCCGTGCTGCGCGCGCGCCACGGCGGCGAGCGTGTGCTCGTCGTCGACGACGAGCCGGTGAACCGCGAATGCACCCAGGCGATGCTCGCCGCCGTCGGGCTGCGCACGCTGCTGGCCGAGAACGGGCGCGAGGGGGTCGAGCGTGCGCTCGCCGAGCCGCCGTCGCTGGTGCTGCTGGACCTGCAGATGCCCGAACTCGACGGCCTGGGCGCGGCGCGCGAGCTGCGGCGCCAGGGCGCGACGATGCCCATCCTCGCGATGACGGCGTCGATCGGCGAGGACACGCTGCGCGAATGCCTGGCCGCCGGCATGGAGCAGTGCGTGCAGAAGCCGATCGAGCCGCGCGAGCTCTACGCGACGCTGCTGCGCTGGCTGAAGCCGCCGGCCGCCGCGGCGGCGGCGCTGCTGCCGGGAGCGGCACCGGAGCCGGCCGACACCACGGCCATGCCCGAATTGCCGGGTGTCGACGGCCCCGACGCGCTCGAGCGCTCGGGCGGCAGCGCCGCGCGCGCGCTGTCGCTGCTGCGCCTGTTCGTGCGCAGCCACCAGGACGATCCGCCGCGGCTGGAAAGCCTGTGCGCCGAGGGCCGCTGGGCCGAACTGCGCCAGAGCGCGCACGCGCTGCGCGGCGCCGCGGGCAACGTCGGCGCGCGCGAGGTGCATCTGGCGGCCGCGCAGCTCGAACGCCAGATCGCCGAGCAGGCGCCCGTGGCCGCACGCCAGGACGCGGCGGGCCTGCTCGTCGCGGCGCTGGGCGTGCTGGTCGACGGCGTTCTGGCGCTGCCCGCCGAAGCCCAGGCCGCGCTCGCCCCGGGACGCCCGGTCGGCGACACCGCGGCCGCCGTCGCCGGCCTGGCGCTGCTGCTGGCCTCGGGCGATACCGCCAGTTCCGCCTTCATCGCCGAACATGGCCCCGAGTTGCGCCATTCGCTCGGGGCCGAGTTCGAGCCGCTGGTCGAACTCGTCGAGAGCTTCCGCTTCGACGAGGCGGCCTCGCTGCTGGCACGCCACGCGACCTGATCCCCGCACCGCTGGCGGCCGCGGCCGGCCGCGGATAATCCGCCCCATGACCGCCACGACCCCGCGCCCGGTGCGCTCGCAATACGAGGATTTCATGCGCCACGTCCACACGACGGGCGTCGAGAAGCGCGACCGCACCGGCACCGGCACGCGCAGCGTGTTCGGCCACCAGATGCGTTTCGACCTGGCCGAAGGCTTCCCGCTGGTGACGACGAAGAAGGTGCACCTGAAAAGCATCGTGCACGAACTGCTGTGGTTCCTGCGCGGCGACGGCAACGCGCGCTGGCTGCAGGAACGCGGCGTGACGATCTGGGACGAGTGGGCGCGCGAGGACGGCGACCTGGGCCCGGTCTACGGCGTGCAGTGGCGCAGCTGGCCGACGCCCGAGGGCGGCACGATCGACCAGATCGCCGAGGCCGTGCGGCTGCTCAAGACCGACCCCGACTCGCGCCGCATCGTCGTCAGCGCCTGGAACGTCGCCGAGCTGCCGAAGATGGCGCTGATGCCCTGCCACGCCTTCTTCCAGTTCTATGTCGCCGACGGCAGGCTCAGCTGCCAGCTCTACCAGCGCAGCGCCGACATCTTCCTCGGCGTGCCCTTCAACATCGCCAGCTACGCGCTGCTGACGATGATGATGGCGCAGCAGTGCGAGCTGGCGCTGGGCGACTTCATCTGGACCGGTGGCGACTGCCACCTCTACAACAACCACCACGAGCAGGTGGAGCTGCAGCTCTCGCGCACGCCCTTCCCCTACCCGACGATGGAGATCCGCCGCCGCCCGGCGTCGATCTTCGACTACGAGTACGAGGACTTCGTGCTGCACGACTACCAGCACCACCCCGCCATCAAAGCCCCGGTCGCGGTCTGACGTGGCCCCCCCCCGCAGCGCCTGCGGCGCGCGCTTGACGCGCCGTGACGGCTCGGCAGTCCGTTGATTTCTCGCCAAGTTGATGACATGACAGAACTGGTTCTGATCGCCGCCGTCGCGCGCAACGGCGTCATCGGCCGCGGCGGCGTGATGCCCTGGCATATGCCCGAGGATCTGGCGCACTTCCGCCGCACGACGCAGGGCCTGCCGGTGCTGATGGGCCGGCGCACCTGGGAGTCCTTGCCCGAGCGTTTTCGCCCGCTGCCCGGGCGGCGCAACATCGTCGTCACGCGCCAGGCCGGCTGGGCCGCGCCCGGTGCCGAGGTCGCGGCCTCGCCCGACGCGGCGCTGGCCCTGGTGGCCGACGCGCCGCGCGCCTGCATCATCGGCGGCGGCGAGCTCTATGCAACGCTGCTGCCGCGTGTCGACGAGCTTGTGCTGACCGAGATCGATGCCGACTTCGACGGCGACACGCGGCTGCCGGCGACGCTGCGCGACGGCTTCGCCGAGGTCGCGCGCGAATCGCACCGGGCGGCGGCGCCGAACGACTTCGGCTACGCCTTCGTCAGCTACCGGCGCCGCAGCGCCTGAATCAGCCGAGTTCGACCCAGACCGGAGCGTGGTCGCTGGGTTTTTCGCGCCCGCGGATGAAGCGGTCGACCTCGGCGGCTTTCAGCCGCGCCGCCGCCGGCGCGTTCAGCAGCAGGTGGTCGATGCGCAGCCCGGCGTTGCGCTCCCAGCGCTGGCGGAAGTAGTCCCAGTAGGTGTAGATCGCCGCGTCGCCGTGCAGCGCGGCGAGCGCGTCGGTGAAGCCCAGCCCCAGCAGGCGCGCGAAGGCCTCGCGCGACTCGGGCTGCAGCAGCGCGTCGTTCTGCCAGCCTTTGGTCGAATAGATGTCGCGCAGCGCGTCGGTCGGCACGACGTTGTAGTCGCCGGCCAGCACCACCGGAGCGTCCAGGTCCACGAGCGTCGTCGCGTGCTCGTACAGCCGCTCCATCCACTTCAGCTTGTAGTCGAACTTCGGGCCCGGCTGCGGGTTGCCGTTGGGCAGGTAGAGCGCGCCGACGATCACGTCGCCGACCTGGGCCTCGAGGTAGCGGCTGTGGCTGTCGTCGGGGTCGCCGGGCAGGCCGCGGCGACGCTCCAGCGGCTGCGTGCCGCGCGCCAGCACCGCGACGCCGTTGAAGCCCTTCTGGCCGTGCCAGATCGCACCGTAGCCGGCGTCGGCGAGCGCCTGCACCGGGAAGGTCTCGTCGGAGGTCTTCAGTTCCTGCAGGCAGGCGACGTCGGGCGCCGACTCGGCCAGCCATTCGAGCAGCCGCGGCAGGCGCGCCGTGATGCCGTTGACATTGAACGTGGCGATCTTCATGCGGGCGATCGTAGCGAGTCCGGCGCGGGCGCGCCGGCGCAAGCGGGCAAGGCCCGCACCCACGCCCCTCCCCCGCTGTTGACCCCTTGCAGCGCAGCCGTCAGCGCCTACGGTATTGGAAACGAATGAACGAACGAACGACCGAGACGCGTAATCGACACCCCGTTCCTCCGTGGTGACGGTAAGGCCGCCATGGCACCGCGGAGCCTTCTGATTGCGGCCTGGGAGTCGATCATGTCCAACGAAACCGTGAGCGTGGGCCAATGGTCCGAATACAACTTCGAGTTGAGCCCTGCCGACCGGAAGATCTTCGAGGCCGCCCTGCACGGCCTCACCGGCGTGCGCTACACCCCGGTGGCCAAGGCCACGCAGGTGGTGGCCGGCACCAACTACAGCTTCCTGAGCAGGGCGGTGACGGCGACGGCGACGCCGCAGGAGTTCGCCGCCAAGGTGCGCATCTTCCAGCCGCTGCACGACGGCCAGCCGTACCTGAGGGAGATCTCGCGCCTCGAACCCTGACGCCGAAGGCCCGGTGAAGGGCCGCGCCGCTGCCGGGGAAACCGGCAGCGGCGGCTTCCTGAACGCGCAGCCGCGCCGCGCCAACCATTCGGTGCTGCCGAGGTGGCCGCTTTCGGGCACCAAGGCGACGAGCAAGCACCTGGCGACAGGCTCAGGCGTCGAGCACGCGCGCCAGGTCGGCGATCAGATCCTCCGGGTCTTCGAGGCCGACCGAGAAGCGGAACAGGCCGTCACCGGCGTAGGCGTCCCAGGACGCACGCTGCGCCGGCGTGTCGAGCTGGAACGAGGTGCGCAGCAGGTCGGCGCTGGCGAGGTAGAAGAGCAGCGAGCGGTGGTGGCCCAGCGACACCGCGTAGTGGATGACACGCAGCTGCTCGGCGCAGCGCCGCGCCAGCGCGGCACCGTCTGCGACGCGGAAGGTCACCATGCCGGAGGCGTTGCGCATCTGGCGCTGCGCCAGTTCGTACTGCGGGTGCGACGGCAGGCCGGGGTAGATGACGCGTTCGACGCGCGGATGCGCTTCGAGGTACTTCGCGAGCGCCAGCGCGTTGTCGGCGTGGGCGCGCATGCGCAGCGGGAAGGTCGCCAGCCCGCGCAGGATCAGCCAAGCGTTGAACGGGCTCAGCACGCCGCCGAAGCGGATCGCCGTGCGCTGGCGCAGCGCGGCCATCGCGTCGGCTCGGCCCAGCACCGCGCCGCCGAGCGCATCGCCGTGGCCGCCCAGGTACTTGGTCAGCGAGTGCACGACGAAGTCGGCACCGAGCGAAAGCGGCCGCGTCGCCAGCGGCGTCGCGAAAGTGGAGTCGACGGCCAGCAGCGCGCCGCCGGCGTGGGCGATGTCGGCCACCGCAGCGATGTCGGTCAGCCGCAGCAGCGGGTTGCAGGGCGTCTCGGCGTAGACCAGGCGCGTGTTCGGCCGCATCGCCGCGGCGACCTGGGCGAGGTCGGAGGTGTCCACGCGCGTGATCGTTATGCCCAGCGAGGGCAGGATTTCGCGCGCCATCTCCGAGGCCGCAGCGTAGGTGACGTCGCTGACGACGGCGTGGTCGCCGGCCTTCAGCAGGTGCATGAACAGGCTGCTGACCGCGGCCATGCCGCTGCCGAAGGCGACCGCGGCCCCGGCGCCTTCGAGCGCGGCGAGCTTGGTCTCGAGCTGGTGCACGGTCGGGTTGCCCCAGCGCGTGTAGATCCACTTCGTCTCGTCGTCCATGTCCTCGACCGAGAAACCGGCGTCGGCGCCGGTGACGAAGGTCGTCGACATGACGATGTTGGGCGCCGAGGCGCCAGTGGCGGGGTCGGGGGTCTCGCCGGCGTGGATGGCCAGGGTCTGCAGGCCGACGGGGAAGTCGAGGGGATGCGACATGGAAGCGGCAGATCGGTACGGCAACGGCCTCATTGTGCTCGCGGCGGTCTCCCGGGCCGGGCGGAGGCGGTCAGCGTTGGCCGCGTTCGTCGGCTGTAGGCCTTCGCGCCCGATGCCGGGCCGAGATCGACTTCACCAGGGTGCTGAGCGGCGGAGCCATGTCCAGCGCGTCCAGCGCACGCGCCTTCGCCGCGGCGATCAGCGCCTGCACGCCGGGTTCGTACAGCCGCGCCAGCGGCTTCAGGCGCAGGCTGCGGATCGCGACGCCGGCGCCTTCGAGCAGGTGCTCCGGGTCCTCGAGGGCGCGGCCGTCGGCGAAGAACAGCGTCACCCAGCCGGGATAAGCGGCCAGTGACAGCACCGCGCCCGACGAGCGCTCGCTCGAGCCGAAGGCGAAGACCAGCGCGTTGTAGTTGTCGTAGACCAGCTCGAACCCGTGCGGGAAGTGGCCGGCGAGGTGCGAACGCGCCTCGCGCAGCTGGGCCGCGATCTCGGGGCTGTACTTGTCGAGGAAGGACTCGATCTCGGCGCTCTGGCTCACGGGCAGCACCCTAGGGCATACGGCCCGTCTCGCCAAGAGGGTACGGCTCTCGCAGTTGAAATCGTGCTCGGGCCTGAATGGGCGAAGCAGGCCTGACGGCCTCGTACGTCCGGGCTCAGCTATTGCGCGTGGAATCGCGCAATAGCCTGAAATGAGGCGTAGCAGGCCTTCCGGCCTGCTACGTCCTCATTCAGCCCGCGCGCGTGCAATCGCGCTCGGGCCTGAGCCAGGCGTGCAAGGCCTACCGGCCTCGCACGTCCGGGCTCAGTCCTCCAGCCCGAGTTCCTGGATCTTGCGCGTGATCGTGTTGCGGCCTATGCCCAGCTTCTGCGCCGCCTCGATTCGGCGCCCGCGCGTCAGTTCGAGCGCGGTGTGGATCAGCCGGCCTTCGAACTGGCGCGTCAGCGCGTCCCAGACATCGGGCTCGCCGGACTCGAGCCGGCGGCGCGCGTCGCGCTCCAGGTCGGCCAGCCAGCTCGGCGGCGGCGCGGCCTCGGGCACGGCGGCCGGCAGGGGCATCGTCGGCAAGGCCGCCGCCAGCGAGGCCGGCACGTCCGCGGTGACGGTGTAGTTGGCGCTCGGCCGCAGCTCGGGTGCGGCCAGCAGTTCCGGCGGCAGGTCCTTGGGTTCGACCACCTGCGCCGGCGCCATCACCGTCAGCCAGTGGCAGACGTTCTCGAGCTGGCGCACGTTGCCGGGGAAGTCGAAACCCTGCAGCCGCGCGACCGCGGCGTCGGTGATGCGCTTGGCTTCGACACCCAGTTCACGCGCGCTCTTCTGCAGGAAGAAGCGCGTGAGCATCGGGATGTCCTCGCGGCGCTCGCGCAGCGCCGGCAGGCGCAGCCGGATGACGTTCAGGCGGTGGTACAGGTCTTCGCGGAAAACGCCATCCTTGACGCGCTGCTCGAGGTTCTGGTGCGTCGCGGCGATCACGCGCACATTGGTCTTCAGCGGCTGGTGGCCGCCGACGCGGTAGAACTGGCCGTCCGACAGCACACGCAACAGCCGCGTCTGCAGGTCGAACGGCATGTCGCCGATCTCGTCGAGGAACAGCGTACCGCCGTCGGCCTGCTCGAAGCGGCCGCGGCGCATGGTCTGCGCGCCGGTGAAGGCGCCGCGCTCGTGGCCGAAGAGTTCGCTCTCCAGCAGGTCCTTCGGGATCGCCGCGGTGTTGATCGCGACGAACGGGCCCTGGCCGCGCGGGCTGTGCTTGTGCAGCGCACGCGCGACCAGCTCCTTGCCCGAGCCGCTCTCGCCGGTGATCATCACCGTGACGTTGCTCTGGCTGAGACGGCCGATGGCGCGGAACACGTCCTGCATCGCCGGCGCCTGGCCCAGCATCTCGGGCACGGCTTTGTCGACGATCTCGCGGACCTCGTCGCGCAGGCTCTCGTCGACGGCGCGGCGGATCAGCTCGACCGCCTTGTTCAGGTCGAAGGGCTTGGGCAGGTACTCGAAGGCGCCGCCCTGGAAGGCCGACACGGCGCTGTCCAGGTCGGAGTAGGCGGTCATGATGATGACCGGCAGCGCGGGCAGCCGCGCCTTCACCTTGGCCAGCAGGTCTATGCCCGAACCGCCGGGCATGCGGATGTCGCTGACGAGCACCTGGGGCTCGTCGTCATCCAACGCCGCAAGCACGTCGCGTGCGCCGGAGAAGCTGCGCACGGCGAACTGCTCGCGTACCAACGCCTTCTCCAGCACGAAGCGGATCGACTGGTCGTCGTCGACGATCCAAATAGGCTTCATCGGCCCCCCCGAAGTGCGTTCGGACCGGCGAAGCCGGTTCCGCGGTGGCCGCTGGGCGGCGTGGACTGCGTGAGACGGGCGAGGATCATTCGGTCGGATTCAGGGCAGAGGAATCAGCAGCTTGAAGACGGTCCGGCCCGGCACGCTGTCGCATTCGATCGTGCCCTGATGCTGCTGCACGAATGTCTGCGCCAGCGTGAGCCCGAGGCCGGAGCCGTTTTCGCGCCCTGACACCAGCGGGTGGAAGATGCGATCGCGGATGGCTTCGGGCACGCCCGGCCCGTTGTCCTGGATATGCAATTCGAGTGCCAGCCGAAAGCGCTTGCGCCCGAAGGTGACCTGGCGCGCGACACGCGTGCGCAGCACGATCTCGGCGTCGCCGGCAGCGATGCGTTCGGTCAGTGCCTGGGTCGCGTTGTGGGCGATGTTCAGCACCGCCTGGATCAGCTGCTCGCGGTCGCCGCGGAATTCGGGGATCGAGGTGTCGTAGTCGCGCTCGACGGTCAGCCCGCGCGGGAACTCGGCCTGAACCAGCGAACGCACGCGTTCGCAGATCTCGTGGATGTTGACGTCGCCGACGACGTGCGGCCGGCGGTGCGGCGCCAGCAGCCGGTCCACCAGCGCCTGCAGCCGGTCGGCCTCGTGGATGATGACCTGGGTGTACTCGGTCAGCTCGCGCGACTGCACGTCCATCGCCAGCAGCTGCGCCGCACCGCGGATGCCGCCCAGCGGGTTCTTGATCTCGTGCGCCAGGTTGCGCACCAGTTCCTTGTTCGCCTGCGCCAGGCCGTGGGCGCGCTCCTCGCGGTCCAGCCGGGTCTGCTGCTCGACCTCGATCAGCTCGATCAGCACACGCTCGGCGTGGTCCATCTGGCTGACGATGACGTGCACCGGCAGGTCGGCGGCCGGCCCGAACGAGGCCGGACGCTTCAGCGTGGCGTCGAAGCGGCCGCAGGCGACCTCGCCCTGGACCACGATCTCGAGCGTTTCGCGCAGCCGCGCCGGCTCGACCAGCCAGTCGAAGACACTGCCGCGGCGCAGCGTGCGCCGCGACTGGCCGATCAGGTTCTCGAGCGTCGAATTGGCGAACAGGCAGCGGCCGTCGGGGGCGCAGATGCCGACCATCGTCGCCAGGTAGTCGAAGGCGTCGAAACCTTGCAGTGCTTCGGCCTCGATCACGGTGCCACCTTCGCCAGTTCGCGCCGGATCGCCGCGACGTCATCTGCCTTGCGCTCGATCTGCGCCTTCAGCCCGGCGACGCGGTCCAGGTACTTCTGGTAGTTGCGTTCGTCGCCGCGGCGTTCGGGCTGGCCCTCGTTGAATTCCTTGCGTAGCTCGGCCAGGCGCTGTTCCTCGCGCTGCAGTTCGTCCTGCAGGATGCGGCGGGCGTCGTTGTCGCGCGCGCGCTGCTCGGACGGGTCGACGCGGCTGTCCGACGGGCGCGAAGCCGTCGCCGGCGCGGCAGGCGCCGGGCGGCGCGTCTGCACGATGGTGATCGGGGCGCCGTCTATCGTGCGGCAGCCTTTTTCCTTGGCCTGCTGCGCGGTCAGCATGTTGGTGTAGCTCTCCGGGTTGCCCGGACAGCGGTAGACGGGAGCGCCATCGGCCTGCGCGAACGCGGCACTCGACAGCAGCAGCATCGCAAGGCCGGCGCCGGGCCGACGGGACATGGGTATTACCTCCGTGAGAGGGATTGTCTCGCGCCCAAAGCAAGAAGGGACGGCAAGCCGTCCCTTCTTCAGTCCGAGGCGCGAACGCCGACCGACTTTAGAGGCTGTAGTACATCTCGAACTCGAGCGGATGGGTCGTCATGCGGAAGCGCGTGACTTCCTGCATCTTCAGCTCGATGTAGGCGTCCAGGTACGAATCGGTGAACACGCCGCCCTTGGTCAGGAAGGCGCGGTCCTTGTCGAGGTACTCGAGGGCCTGGTCCAGGCTGTGGCAGACGGTCGGGATCTTCGCGTCTTCTTCCGGCGGCAGGTGGTACAGATCCTTGGTGGCGGCTTCGCCCGGGTGGATCTTGTTCTCGACGCCGTCCAGGCCCGCCATCAGCAGGGCCGAGAAGCCCAGGTACGGGTTCATCAGCGGGTCCGGGAACCGCGACTCGATGCGGCGGCCCTTCGGGTTGCTGACGAACGGGATGCGGATCGAGGCCGAGCGGTTGCGCGCCGAGTAGGCCAGCTTGACCGGGGCTTCGAAGCCCGGGACCAGGCGCTTGTAGCTGTTGGTGCCGGGGTTCGTGATCGCGTTCAGCGCACGGGCGTGCTTGATGATGCCGCCGATGTAGTACAGCGCGAACTCGGACAGGCCACCGTAGCCGTCGCCGGCGAACAGGTTCTTGCCATCCTTCCAGACCGACTGGTGCACGTGCATGCCGGAGCCGTTGTCGCCGACGACGGGCTTGGGCATGAAGGTCGCGGTCTTGCCGTAGGCGTGCGCGACGTTGTGGATCACGTACTTCTGCAGTTGCAGCCAGTCGGCGCGCTGCACCAGCGTGCTGAACTTGGTGCCGATCTCGTTCTGGCCCTGGCCCGCGACCTCGTGGTGGTGCACTTCGACCGGGATGCCCAGCGATTCGAGGATCAGGCACATCTCCGAGCGCATGTCCTGGAAGCTGTCGACCGGCGGCACCGGGAAGTAGCCGCCCTTGACGCCCGGACGGTGGCCCATGTTGCCGCCCTCGATCTCCTTCGAGGCCGACCACGGCGCTTCTTCCGAGCTGATCTTCACGTGGCTGCCGTCCATGCCGACGTGCCAGTGGACCTGGTCGAAGATGAAGAACTCGGGCTCCGGACCGAAGAAGGCCGTGTCGCCCAGGCCGCTGCTCTTCAGATAGGCCTCGGCACGCTTGGCCAGCGAGCGCGGGTCACGCTCGTAGGGCTTGCCGTCGCCCGGCTCGAGCACGTCGCAGCTGAGGATCAGCGTCGGCTCTTCGTAGAACGGGTCGATGTTGGCGGTGGTCGGGTCCGGCATCAGCAGCATGTCGGACGCTTCGATGCCCTTCCAGCCGGCGATCGAGGAGCCGTCGAAGGCATGACCGGAGGTGAACTTGTCTTCGTCGAAAGCGGAAACGGGCACCGAGACGTGCTGTTCCTTGCCGCGGGTGTCGGTGAAGCGGAAGTCGACGAACTTGACTTCGTTCTCCTTCACCAGCTTCATCACGTCGGCAACGGTCTTTGCCATTCAGATCTCCTAGCGGGGGCTCGTGGGAAAGGGTTGGTCTGATCGGGGCAACCCCTCGGTATAAACCCCGAAAGGCGCGCACCAATGTAGCAGAAGGTGTGCCAATGGCCAGGGAGCCGGAGCAGCCGTGATGCACAACGCCGACGGCCCGCTACGCTGCTGCCGCGCAGCATCTTTCCAGCTTGGTGCGGGCAACAGCACCAGCTCGGTGCATGCGCCGGTGCATCAACGCACCAGTTCGTCGCCCAGCCGGCCACCGAGCGCGGCCGCGCCGTCGCGCAGTGCGACGAACGCGGCGTCGACCATCTCGCCCCGGCCTTTGACGCCGAGTTCGATGTGGCGCCCGAGTTGCGGGTGGTCGACGCTGGGCAGGCTGAAGACCTTGATCGGCGCGAAGCGCGCCTCGATCTCCTCCATCAACGGCGTCAGCGTCGATTCCATAGACCCGAAGACGAGCACCGAGCGTTCACGCGGCGCCGCATCCTGGTGCAGGTGGGCGTAGCGGCCATCGAGCACCGACTCGACCATGGGCCAGGCCATCACCGGGAAGCCGGGCACGAAGTGCACGTCGCCGACCGAAAAGCCCGGGATCTTGTTGTACGGGTTCGGGATGATGGCCGCGCCGGCCGGGAACACGCCCATGTGCAGCCGGCGTGCGTTGTCGGGTCTGTCGGGTTCGTAGGCCACACCCTGTTCGGCCGAGGTCTCGCGGATGCGCTCGAGGATCAGCTCGCGCGCCTGCGGGTGCAGCGCCAGCGGCACGCCGAGCGCGTCAGCCGCGGCCTGGCGTGTGTGGTCGTCGGGCGTGGCGCCGATGCCGCCGAAGGAGAACACGATGTCGCGGCTGGCGAAGGCGTGCGCCAGCGCCTCGGAAATGCGCGCGCGCTCGTCGCCGACGTAGCGCGCCCAGGCGAGCGTGAGGCCGCGCGCGGCGAGCAGCTCGATCAGCTTGGCCAGGTGCTGGTCGCGGCGTTTTCCCGACAGGATCTCGTCGCCGATGATGATGGTGCCGATGTTCATGGCGGTGGCAGCGGGTCGAGGGTGACGGGAGGAGGAGGAGGAGGAGGCGGCGACGGCTCGGCCGGCAGCGGTTGGGCCGGCGCCGCGCCGGTTTCGCGCCGCAGCCGGTCGAGCGCGTCGAGCGCGAAATGCGCGAACCAGGCCGACGCGAAGGCGAAGACCAGCGTGTACAGCCAGACCGAGGCGACGATCAGCACCGGCGCCAGGATCAGCGTCGCCGCGCTCACCGCCCACAGCAGCGTCGGTGCCGCGCCCAGGTAGCCGCAGACCACGCCCATCGCCATCAGCGGCCAGCGCTGCTCGGCGAGGATGCGGCGGCGCTCGTCGGCGTCAGCATGGGCGGCAAGCACGTCGAAGGCGTAGACGCGGTAGGTCAGCCAACCCCAGATCAGCGGCGGCAGCAGCAGCGCCAGCGGCGGCACGAACCACAGCGGGATGCTCGCCACCAGCGCCAGCAGCGCCACCAGCGTGCACCACAGCGACCAGGCCAGGCCCTGCCACCAGCGCCCGCCGCGGCGCCGCTCGAGCAGCGGGAAGCGGCGCCCGGCGACGAGGTCGACGACCGCCGGCGTGACCAGCAGCGCGACCAGCAGCAGCGTCGCGACGATCAGCACCGGCACCGCGAGCGCGACGACGACCAGCGGCGCCAGCAGCGCGTGCAGGCCGTCGGCGCCGATCGAATCGAGCCAGCGCAGCGCCATAGCCACCAGCGCCCACTGCTCCATCGTCGCGCGCACCGCGGCGACGCCGCTTTCCCAGAACATCCAGCCGGCGAGGCCGGCCGCGCCACCGGCCACCAGCAGCGGCAGCAGCGACCAGAGGATGACGCGCGGATGCAGGCAGTACGCCGCCGCGCGCCAGAAGGCGTCGAGCAGCCGCGTCATGCCGCCGGGACCGGCGTGCGCCGGCTGGCAGGCGTGCGGAAGAGACGGCGCGGCTGCACGGTGCTCACTCGTCGTCGCCGCCGAAGATGCCGCCCAGCAGGCCGCCGGCAGCCACCATCGGCAGCACCGAGCCTTCTTCGCGCGAGCCGCCGCGCTGCGGGGCGGCGGCGAAGATGCGCGAGGCCAGGCGCGAGAACGGCAGGCTCTGCAGCCAGACCTGGCCCGGGCCGGTCATCTTGGCCAGGAACAGGCCCTCGCCGCCGAAGAGCGCGGTCTTGATCTTGCCGACGTACTGGATCTCGAAGTCGACGCTGGGCGTGTAGGCGACGACGCAGCCGGTGTCCACGAGCAGCGTCTGCCCGGCCTGCAGCTCGCGCCGCACGACGGTGCCGCCGGCGTGCACGAAGGCCAGGCCGTCGCCGTCCAGGCGCTGCATGATGAAGCCTTCGCCGCCGAAGAAGCCGGTGGACAGCTTCTGCTGCAGCGCGATGCCCAGCGAGACGCCGCGCGCGGCGCAGAGGAAGGCGTCCTTCTGGCAGATCAGCGTGCCGCCCATCTTCGACAGGTCCATCGGCAGGATCTTGCCCGGGTAGGGCGCAGCGAACGCGACGCGCTGCTTGCCCGCGGCCTGGTTGGTGTAGACCGTCGTGAACAGCGACTCGCCGGTGACCAGGCGCTTGCCCGCCGACAGCAGCTTGCCGAACAGGCCGCCACCGGCGTTCTGGCGGCCGTCGCCGAACACCGTGTCCATCGTGATGCCGGGGTCCATGAACATCATGCTGCCGGCCTCGCCGACGGCGGCTTCGCCGGGGTCGAGCTCGACCTCGACGAACTGCATCTCCGAGCCCTTGATCTCGTAGTCGACGACGTCCATCGCCATGGTGCAAACCTCCTCGGGGGAATATCGGGTTGTGATCGGCGGCGATGGTACAGAACGGGCCGCGACGCCGCCTTGACCGGCTGCCGCCGCGATAATCCCGGCGCCATGCCCCTGCCCTGTCCGCCAAGCCCGCCGCCGCCGCGGCGCACCTGCCGATGATCGGCTCGGTGTTCGCGATCGCCTTCGGCGCCGCGCTCGGCGCGCTGATGCGCTGGCTGCTCGGCCTCGCACTCAACGGCCTGTTCCCGACGCTGCCGCCGGGCACGCTGGCGGCCAACCTGATCGGCGGCTACCTGATCGGCGTCGCGATGGCGCTGTTCGCGCACCAGGTCGATCTGCCGCCGGAATGGCGGCTGTTCGCCGTCACCGGCTTCCTGGGTGGCCTCACGACCTTCTCGACCTTCTCGGCCGAGGTCGTCACGCTGCTGCAGCAGGGCCGGCTGGCCTGGGCCGCGGCGACCATCGGCGTGCACGTCGGCGGCTCGGTGCTGATGACGATCGCCGGCATCGCCAGCTACGAGGCGCTGCGCCGCGGCTGACGGCGCGTTTCAGCGCGCCAGCGTCAGGCGCTCGGGCGAGAGGTAGTCGACGCGGTAGGCCTCGAAGGACATCGTGTCGGCGGCCTCGATGCGGCGCTGCTGGTCCAGCGAGGCCCGCGCCTCGGCGCGCATCTCGGCCTCGGTCTCCGCAGGAAACGGCAGCGCGCGCAGCGCGCCCTTGGTCTGTTCGGCCTGCGCGAGCACGAAGTCGCAGAACGAACCGCCGAAATCGGACTTCACCGCCGCCAGCACACGCGCCGAGGGTGTCGTCTGCAGCCAGCGCAGGCGCTCGTCGGCCTGGGCGACGGCGCGTGCATAGGCGTCGCCGCCCAGCACCGCGTCGACTTCACGCGCCAGCGGCAGGCAGCCGGCGACGACTTCGGCCGCCCAGTCGGCGGCGGCGACCGAACGCCCGCCGCGCTCCAGCCTCAGCCCCGGCTCGCGGCCGCAGGTCGCGACCTGCAGCAGGTTGTGCGAGAGCTCGGCCAGTTCGGCCGGCGTGTCCGGCGGGCTGGCGCTCGTCAGACAGTGCAGCAGGAAGACGTCGAGAAAACGCATCGTCGACGCCGCGATGCCCAGCGGCTCGAAGGGGTCGAGGTCCATGCAGCGCACTTCGACGTACTCGACGCCGCGCGCACGCAGCGCGTGCAGCGGGCGCTCGCCCGGCAGGATGGTGCGCTTGGGGCGCACGGTGCCGTAGAACTCGTTTTCGATCTGCAGCAGCGTGGTCGCGAGCTGGTTGTATTCGCCGCCGGGGTTGCGCACGCCGACCGCCTCGTAAGGCGGATAGGGCCGCGTCAGCGCCTCGTGCAGCGAGGCGGCGTAGCTCTCCAGGCTGTTGAAGCTGGCCGAGATGGTGGCCTGGGCCTCGCTCTGGTAACCCAGCCGGCCCATGCGCAGCGAAGTCGCGTGCGGCAGGTGCAGCGAGCCCGGCCCCAGCGGCTGCAGGCCGTGTTCGCGCCCTTCGACGAAACACGCGCCCAGCGCCGGCGAGGCGCCGAACAGCAGCAGCAGCAGGAAGGAATGGCGGCGGAAGTTGCGGATCAGCGCGAAATAGTCTTCGTCGCCCAGACCGGGCAGCGACCAGTTGTAGTGGATGCCCGAAATCGTCTGCATGCGCCGGCCGTAGCGGTGGCCCAGGCCCATGCGGTAGACGCTCTTGGCGCGGCCGACGTTGGAAGAGCCGTAGCGGCCGATCGGGATGTTCTCGTCGGCCGGCAGCCGGCACGGCATGCTCGCCACCCAGAGCACGTCGTCGCCGAGCTCGCGGTAGACGAACTGGTGCACGCGCCGCAGTTCCTCCAGGCAATCCTCGACGCCGGTGTGGGCAGCGGTGATCAGCTCGAGCTGCGACTCGCTGAAGTCGGTCGTGATGTGCGGATGCGTCAGCGCCGAACCCAGCGCTTGCGGGTGCGGCGTCATCGCCAGCGCGCCGTGGCGATCCGCGCGCAGGCTTTCCTTCTCGATGCCACGGCGCATGCCACGCAGGCGCTCGGGCGTCAGGGAAATCGGTCGGGGCATCGGCTGTCCAGTGTTCTGTCGGGGTGGGATTGTCGGCCAAGGGTTTGATCCCTGCTGGCCGCGGGAAAGCCGGCCGCCGCCCGCGGCGACCGGCCCGGGCGCTGCACGCGCGAGCCCGGTTTCAGCCGCGGCGCTGTCGCACCAGGCCTTCGATCGCGAGGCGGTAGCCGTCGACGCCGAAGCCGACGACGATGCCCGCGGCCGCAGCCGAGACGTAGCTGTGGTGGCGGAAGGCCTCGCGCGCGTGCACGTTCGAGATGTGGACTTCGATCACAGGCACTTCGGCGCCCTTGATCGCGTCGAACAGCGCCACCGAGCTGTGGCTGTAGGCGGCGGGGTTGAAGACCACGCCCAGCAGCGTGCCCGCCTTCACCGCACGCCCGGCTTCGTGCAGCGCGTCGATCAGCACGCCTTCGTGGTTGCTCTGGCGGCACTCGACCTCGACGCCCAGGCGTGCGCCGGCGTCGCGGCAGAGTTGTTCGAGGTCGGCCAGCGTGGTGCTGCCGTAGACCGCCGGCTCGCGCTGGCCGAGCAGGTTCAGGTTCGGGCCGTTGAGGACGAGGATCTTGGACATGGGCGCTCCGCGGATGGCGGCGATCATCGCGCAACGTGGATGGCGCCGCCGTGACACGGTCCGGGGATTGCCGGCCGTCTCGGGGGGCGCGATGCTAACCGTTCCCGCCACCCCGGCCCGATCCTTGCCTCAAAGCGCCGCGTGACCGCCGCCTCCACCCCGAAACCCGCTGCCGAGCTGCCCTGCGTGCTCGACCTCGAGGCCTCGGGCTTCGGCCGCAGCAGCTACCCGATCGAAGTCGGCTACGTGCTGCCCGACGGCCGCGCGCGCTGCACGCTGATCCGCCCGGCCGCCGCCTGGACCCACTGGGACGACAGCGCCGAAGGCGTGCACGGCATCGCCCGCGAGACGCTGGAGCGCTGCGGCCGGCCGGCGGCCGAGGTCGCGGCCATGCTCAACGGCGACCTCGCCGGCCGCACCGTCTACTGCGACGGCTGGGCCCACGACTACGCCTGGCTGGGCGCGCTGTTCGAGGAGGCCGGCATGCGGCCGCACTTCCGCCTCGAGACCGTGGCGCGGCTGCTCGACGAGGCGGCACTGTCGCGCCTGGGCGAGGCGCGCCGCGGCGCACTCGGCGAGCTCGGCCTGGCGCGCCACCGCGCCAGCAGCGACGCACGCGCGCTGCAGATCGCGCTCGGCCGGCTCGGCGCCGGCAGCGCCTGAGCGCGGGCCCGGGTCGGCGCCGCGGTGCTAAGG